>CAUQVK010000007.1:0-33362 GCA_963521495.1 uncultured Streptococcus sp. | reverse complement strand
ATCATAAAGAAATAAGGCAGGAAAGTACTTGTAAAAAGCACTGTCACCAAGCTAGTCCCCTGTCCCAAGAGGGAGAGGTTGTAGCGTAACACCATACGGAAAAAACCTTTTTTAGTTATGGAAATGCTTTGTTTGCTACGACGCTCTTTTCTGATTTTTTCTTCACTGTTGGTCATAACAACTTGATAAAATTGAGGAACGACCTTCTTTTTTGTTAGATAAAGTAGCAAAACTGTTGCTACTATCCAAGCAAGTAATCCAAAGATGGATTCAAGAGAAAAAGGCTCTACTGCTATTTTATAAAAGATATGAAGAGGATAAAAGAGGGTTGGGACTTCTCTAACTGTCTCTATACTAGCTCCTGAATTTGAATAGAAAAGCAGTATCATAGGGAATAATAGCCCTAGACCAATCATGACATTAGATAAAAGAGACTGGTGCTTTCTGAAAAATGCTGTCTGGGCCAAAAAATGGACTGCCAAGACCATCCCTAGACCAACTGAGACAAATAATACAGCTAAGGACAGCAACATCAAAGGCAAGCCCAACCAAAGAGAAGGAGCTAATCGAAGATAAAGAACCAGAAAATAAGCTAAGATAGGGACAAGTCCAACTAGAGACGGCAAAAGAACAGATATTCCTTTTGCAAGCATAATTTCTGATTCTTTAAAGGCATAAGGACTATAAGAGGACAGATCCTTACTCTCATAAAAAACATTGTAAAAGGCTGTTAAACTATTAGAAAAGACAATAACTAGAAAAATAGCAACCATATTACTAAATAGACTGGGAACCTCCTCAAAAGGATAACGAAAAACTAGATTCGAAAATAAGATCAGTAGCAACAGACTAGAAACAAGATAAGAACGCAATAATTTCCCTGACACATCAACCTTTTTATCAGGATTCTTAGCCTGCTTCTTTCGTAAGTTAGCCAGATTAGCTTCTTTAGATGAATAGAGGATATTGATATCAACTAATTTTTTAATGACCTTGAGACGCATCTGAAACCTCCTCTTTTCTACCAGCAAGGCTAAGGTAGATACTTTCCAAAGACTGGTCTGGATGGTCTTTTCTCAAGTCCTCTACACTACCACAATAAATCAAATTTCCCTTTTTCAAAATGGCAATCCGATCACACACTTGTTCAGCAACTTCAAGTACATGCGTCGAAAATAGGACCGTCTTGCCTTTTTGTGCATGTTCCTTCATCATTTGCTTCAAATCAAAGGCAGCCTGGGGATCCAAACCAGTCAAGGGTTCGTCCAAGACCCAAATATCAGGATCAGACAAGAGTGCCCCTATCACAAAGACTTTCTGACGCATTCCGTGAGAAAAGGTCTCAATAACCTGATAGCGATTTTCAGCAAAATCAAAAATAGTCAACAGTCTAACTAAACTAGCCTCCAAGTCAGAGCTACTCATATCATAGGACGAAGCAACCAATTCCCAAAATTCATTAGCTGTTAATCGTAAAAATAAGTCAGGCGAATCTGCTACATAACCTATCTTTCGTTTAATAGCCAAGCGATTTTCCGATAACTCCTGACCGTCTACCAAAATACGACCACTGCTGGGCGAAATGATACTGACTAAGGATTTTATAGTGGTCGATTTTCCAGCACCATTATGACCAATCAAACCCATAATCTCCCCATTTTCAATCTGCAGATTGAGATTGCTCAAAGCCTCTTTATCACCATACAACTTACTAACATTTTGAAATTCAATCATGGGATGACTCCTATCTTTATCTATATTACATACTATTATACTAGCACTTTGATACAAAAAAATCAATACTTTATTTTAAGTAGTTAAAATAGTTTCCTTCTATCTTACGCAAACGTTTGCGTTGAGAGATACTTTATGATAGAATAAAGAACAAGATTGACAAGTAAGAGGAAACATCATGCAAAATCAAACACTCATGCAATACTTTGAATGGTATCTGCCCCATGACGGTCAGCACTGGACGCGTCTAGCTGAAGATGCTCAACACCTAGCTAATCTCGGCATCAGTCATGTCTGGATGCCACCAGCTTTCAAAGCCACCAATGAAAAAGATGTCGGCTATGGAGTCTATGACTTATTTGACCTAGGAGAGTTCAACCAAAAAGGTACTGTCCGCACCAAGTATGGTTTTAAAGAAGACTATCTTCAAGCCATTCAAGCTCTAAAAGCACAGGGAATCCAGCCTATGGCCGATGTGGTACTCAACCACAAGGCTGCGGCCGATCACATGGAAGCCTTTCAGGTCATCGAAGTGGACCCTGTAGACCGTACAGTTGAACTTGGAGAACCCTTCACCATCAATGGCTGGACTAGCTTTACCTTCGATGGTCGCCAAGATACCTACAATGACTTCCACTGGCACTGGTACCACTTCACAGGTACAGACTACGATGCCAAACGTCGTAAGTCTGGGATTTATCTCATCCAAGGGGATAACAAGGGTTGGGCAAATGAGGAATTGGTCGATAACGAAAATGGTAACTACGACTACCTCATGTATGCCGACCTAGACTTTAAACATCCTGAAGTCATCCAAAATATCTATGACTGGGCTGACTGGTTCATGGAAACGACTGGTGTAGCTGGTTTCCGCTTGGATGCCGTTAAACACATTGACTCTTTCTTCATGCGCAATTTTATCCGTGATATGAAGGAAAAATACGGTGAGGATTTCTATGTTTTTGGTGAATTCTGGAATCCTGACAAGGAAGCCAATCTGGACTATCTTGAAAAAACGGAAGAACGCTTTGACCTTGTCGATGTTCGTCTCCACCAGAATCTCTTTGATGCTAGCCGAGCAGGTTCCAACTATGACCTTCGTGGCATTTTTACAGATAGCTTGGTTGAACTCAAGCCTGACAAGGCTGTGACTTTTGTCGACAACCACGATACCCAACGTGGTCAGGCTCTTGAGTCTACTGTTGAAGAATGGTTCAAACCAGCAGCCTATGCCCTCATTCTGTTACGCCAAAATGGCCTTCCATGTGTCTTTTACGGCGACTACTATGGGATTTCAGGGCAATATGCTCAACAAGATTTCAAAGAAGTCCTTGACCGCCTCCTAGCCATCCGAAAAGATTTGGCCTATGGAGAACAAAATGACTACTTTGATGATCCTAACTGTATCGGTTGGGTACGTTCAGGTGCTGAAAATCAATCCCCAATCGCAGTCCTTATCTCAAATGACCAAGAAAACAGCAAATCAATGTTTGTCGGCCAAGAATGGGCTAACCAAACCTTTGTAGATTTACTTGAAAACCACCAAGGTCAAATTACAATTGATGAGGAAGGTTATGGACAATTTCCAGTCTCAGCTGCTTCGGTAAGTGTCTGGGCAGCCAATACAATCTAATTGCCAATGATTATCAAGCTAAATCCCATCGGATTTGGCTTTTTTGTAGTCACAAAAAGACCTACCCAAATGGATAGATCTTTACTTGATTACAATTTACCTGCTACTTCATCCAACAATTCTTGGATCTTAGCTTGGTTGCTTCCTCCTGCCATGGCCATGTCTGGTTTACCACCACCACGTCCATCGACGATTGGTGCCAATTCTTTGACAAGGTTTCCTGCATGAAGGTCTTTTGTCTTGCTTGCTACAAGGACATTGACTTTGTCACCGATAGCAGCAACTAGGACAAGAAGATCAGAGTAGTCTTTTTGTTTCCAGTTATCTGCAAAAGTACGAAGGGCACCAGCGTCAGATACAGATACTTGGCTAGCAATGTAACGGTGACCATTGACTTCCTTCACATCCTTGAAGATATCGCCTGCGGCTGCAGCTGCGGCTTTTTCTTTCAACTCAGCATTTTCTTTTTGCAATTGACGAAGTTGTTCTTGAAGTCCTTCTACCTTGTGAGGTACTTCTTTAAGTTGAGGTGCTTTCAAGGTTGCTGCAACGGCTTTAAGAGCATCTTCTTGTTCACGGTAGGCTTCAAAGGCTTCCTTACCAGTCACTGCCAAGATACGGCGAGTTCCTGAACCGATCCCTTCTTCTTTGACAATCTTGAAGAGTCCAATCTCAGAAGTGTTGCCAACGTGGGTACCACCACAAAGCTCGATAGAGTAGTCACCAATAGTAACAACACGGACTTCTTTTCCGTATTTTTCACCAAAGAGGGCCATAGCTCCCATTTCCTTAGCAGTGTCAATATCCGTTTCAACTGTCTTAACTTCAAGAGCTTCCCAAATTTTCTCGTTGACTTGCTGTTCAATAGCCCGCAATTCTTCAGCAGTTACTGCTTGGAAGTGGGTAAAGTCAAAACGAAGGAATTCAACTTCGTTAAGAGATCCTGCTTGTGTTGCGTGGTTTCCAAGGATGTTGTGAAGAGCAGCGTGAAGCAAGTGAGTCGCAGTGTGGTTTTTCATGACACGGTGACGACGATTAGTATCGATTGCCAAGGTATATTCTTGGTTCAAGGCAAGCGGTGCAAGGACTTCAACCGTGTGAAGAGCTTGTCCGTTTGGTGCTTTTTGAACATTGGTCACAGTAGCCACAACCTTACCTGACTCATCCAAGATTTGTCCGTAGTCAGCGACCTGTCCACCCATTTCAGCATAGAATGGCGTTTCCGCAAAGATAAGAGAGGCAGTTCCTTCTGATACAGCTTCTACTTCTGCATTGTCAGCCACGATAGCCACCAATTTAGAAGACAATTGGCTAGCATTGTAGTTGAAGACACTTTCTACAGTGATGTTTTGAAGGGTTTCATTTTGCATACCCATTGAGCCACCCTTGACAGCTGACGCACGCGCGCGTTCTTGCTGTTCTTTCATGGCTGCTTCAAAACCTTCACGGTCGACAGTCATACCAGCCTCTTCAGCGATTTCTTCTGTCAATTCAACTGGGAATCCATAAGTATCATAAAGTTTGAAGACATCTGAACCAGCAATGACAGATTGACCTTTTTCTTTCAAGTCTGCTACTATGCCTTGGGCAAAGTGTTGACCTGAGTGAAGAGTACGGGCAAATGACTCTTCCTCGCTCTTAACGATTTTTTCGATAAAGTCACGTTTTTCAAGCACTTCTGGGTAGTAGCTTTCCATGATTTTTCCAACAGTTGGAACGAGTTTGTAAAGGAAAGGCTCGTTGATTCCCAATTTTTGACCATGCATAGAAGCACGACGGAGAAGACGACGAAGGACATAACCACGACCTTCATTTCCTGGAAGGGCACCATCACCGATGGCAAATGAAAGAGAACGGATGTGGTCAGCAATGACCTTGAAGCTCATGTTGTCGCCATCTTGGTCATAGACCTTACCAGACAATTTCTCCACTTCACGAATGATCGGCATGAAGAGGTCTGTTTCAAAGTTGGTCTTAGCCCCTTGGATAACTGCCACCAAACGCTCCAAACCAGCGCCCGTATCAATGTTCTTGTGTGGCAATTCCTTGTACTCGCTACGAGGAACAGCAGGGTCAGCGTTAAATTGTGACAATACAATGTTCCAGATTTCGATATAACGATCGTTTTCAATATCTTCTGCAAGCAGACGAATACCGATATTTTCTGGGTCAAATGCTTCTCCACGGTCAAAGAAAATCTCTGTATCAGGTCCAGAAGGTCCAGCACCGATTTCCCAGAAGTTATCTTCGATTGGAATCAAGTGGCTTGGATCCACTCCCACTTCAATCCAGCGGTTGTAAGAATCTTTATCCTCTGGATAGTAGGTCATGTAAAGTTTTTCAGCTGGGAAATCAAACCATTCTGGGCTTGTCAAAAGCTCATAAGCCCAAGTAATCGCTTCGTCACGGAAGTAATCCCCGATAGAGAAGTTCCCCAACATTTCAAACATGGTATGGTGACGTGCTGTCTTCCCTACGTTTTCAATATCGTTGGTACGGATAGCCTTTTGCGCATTGGTAATACGTGGATTTTCAGGGATAATGGTTCCGTCAAAGTATTTCTTAAGGGTTGCTACCCCAGAGTTGATCCACAAAAGAGTTGGGTCATTTACAGGAACCAAGCTCACTGATGGTTCTACAGAGTGACCTTTGGTCGCCCAGAAATCAAGCCACATTTGGCGTACTTGTGCACTAGATAGTTGTTTCATATTGTCTCCTTATTTACTTGTTTAATGTGATTGGCTTTCCAGCATTTCCACATAGTCAATCGCGACACAGAGGGAAATGACTAGGTCTGCATAAGCGTCCTCAAGAACCGTTACGGTATAGGTAGAGGTCAGATGGAAGAGTTCCTTCTTAATTTCCGCAATCAGCTGATCGCGATCATCCAGCAATTTGAAATCCAAATCCCAGATATTGCCTTCGATACGAAGACCTAGATTATCAAACTCATACTTATCTCGCCAGAAGGTCAACTTCTTACGAATGACAAAACTCGAGCCATCCCGAAGCTGAATCTCAAAACGAGGAAGCAAGGTCAAGATTTCTTTACTGATCTGACTGACCTGTTCACCAGTCGCATCATAGATGGTAAAGGTTTTGGGAATTTGGAAAAATGATCCCTCCACCTGATAGGCGATTTCTCCTCTGTCATCCTTGATAGCGAAGCGTTCGCCTCCAAGACGAAACTTTTGTTTGACAAGAAATGTCTTCATAAACACCTCCAAAAATCAAAAGACAAGTCCATATCACGAAGGGCGAAAAACCGCGGTACCACCTTCATTCAATGAACTTGTCATTCTCTTATTCTTATGCAATTGTTAAATTGAGTAGCATGACTTCCTAGCTTAGATGGCTCGCAGCACCGCCATTTCTCTGGACTAAGATAATTGAAAATCAATTCTCAACTTTCTTATTATAACGTTTTTTTAAGCTTGCGTCAACTGGAAATCATCTCCATTGACTCAGACCAATTCCCTACATCTCCGATTACTTTTTCAGGATATATTTTTTCTTACTGCCATTTTTCTTTTTATCCCAACTTTTATCCCACATTTTCGAATTGCTGAAAATAGCTACGAAAATATTCCAAAATATAAAGTTTCCTATCACCAAATATATAGACTCAGTTGTTAGGTATTTTCGATCCAAACCATCCTTTAGATAGAATAGTATATATGTTTCGTTAACAATCAAAAAGGTTGGCCAATAACTTTTTTTGAAAAAACTAGACATTTTCATTATTTATTACCGCTTTCTGTAAGGTTAAGCTTAGTATACTACTAGGCAAGAAAATAAGCAACTAGAATAGAAAAAGATACCATTACAAAAATTGCCTTTTACATAAAAAAACGAACCAGCTTGACTGATTCGTTTCGTGACTGCTAACTGCTACTTCCGATACATTTTAAACTGTAGGAAGAGGTCGCTATATTTGCCTGTCCATTTATGGTCAAATTTCTCATAAACTTCTAGGTGTTTCATGGTTTCAGCATCTGGATAGAAGGCCTTGTCTTCTTTTTTCTCCTCTGGGAGCATTTCCTTAGCTGGTAGGTTTGGAGTTGAATAACCGATATACTCCGCATTTTTAAGAGCATTTTCGGGTTTCAACATAAAGTTGATAAAGGCATAGGCTGCGTCTTGGTTTTTGACTGTTTTGGGAATGACCATATTGTCAAACCAAAGGTTGCTGGCCTCTGTCGGTACCACATAGCGTAGATTTTCATTTTTTTCTAGCATTTGACTGGCTTCACCAGAGAAGGTCACGCCGATAGCAGCGTTATTCTGAATCATGTAGCCCTTCATCTCGTCCGCAACGATGGCCTTGATATTTGGCGTAAGCTTGTAGAGCTTGTCTACTGTCTCTTCCAACTGCTGTGGATTTTTAGAGTTGAGGCTGTAGCCAAGCGAGTTAAGCCCTAGCCCCAATACCTCACGCGCCCCGTCAAAGAGCATGATAGAATTCTTATACTCTGGCTTCCAAAGATCATCCCAATGCTCAGGTGCTTCATCTACCATGGTTTCATTGTAGACAATTCCCAAGGTTCCCCAAAAGTAAGGGATGGAGAATTTATTGCCTGGATCAAAGGACTGGTTGAGAAACTCTGGTCCGATATTTTCAAGACCTTCAAGTTTTGAATAGTCAAGCGGTACCAAGAGGTCTTCGTCCTTCATCTTGTTAATCATGTATTCACTAGGAATGGCAATATCGTAGGTCGTTCCACCCTGCTTGATCTTGGTATACATGGCTTCGTTGGAGTCAAAGGTCTCATACTGGACTTGGATGCCTGTTTCTTCTGTGAATTGCTCCAAGAGTTCTGGATCGATATAGTCACCCCAGTTGTAGATAACCAGTTTTTGACTATCTCGGCTATTGATTTTACTATCTAAATGCGTCGCAATTCCCCACAAGACAAGAATAATGGCTACAATTCCTGCTAAAAATGAATAGAGTTTTTTCATGCTTGCTCCTCCTTCTCACGTGAGATAAAGTAATATCCAACCACTAGGATAATACTAAAGAGAAAGACAAGGGCAGACAGGGCATTGATTTCTAGCGAAATCCCCTTGCGAGCACGAGAGTAAATCTCGACTGACAGGGTTGAAAAGCCATTTCCCGTTACAAAGAAGGTCACAGCAAAGTCATCTAGCGAATAGGTGAAGGCCATGAAATAACCTGCAATGATAGACGGAGTCAGGTAAGGAAGCATGATTTCCTTGAACATCTGAAATTGACTGGCACCAAGGTCATAGGCCGCATGAATCATGTCACCGTTCATTTCCTTGAGACGAGGCAAGACCATCAAGACCACGATAGGAATGGAGAAAGCCACGTGACTAGAGAGAACGGTCAAAAAGCCAAGTGAAAACTTGAGTTGAGTAAAGAGAATCAAGAAGCTGGCACCAATCATAACGTCAGGCGCAACCATGAGGATATTATTGAGTGAAAGAAAGGCTTCTTGGTATTTCTTACGAGACTGGTAGATGTAAATGGCACCAAAAGTCCCGATAATGGTCGCAATCAAGGCTGACAGGAAGGCCAAGAAAAAGGTCTGAGTCACAATCAACATGAGACGACCATCGCCAAACATGGTTTTAAAATGGCTCAAGCTAAAGCCTGTAAAGCTATTCATGTCGTTGCCTGCATTAAAGGCATAGCCAATCAGGTAAAAAATCGGCAGGTAGAGGACAAGAAAGACCAGTCCCAGATAAAGGTTGGCAAATTTTTTCATCGTTCTCTCCTTTCCTTGGTCACCCACATGGTGATGAACATGGTCAGGATGAGAATCACACCGATGGTTGAACCCATACCGTAATTGTCATTGGTCAGGAAGTTCTGCTCAATAGCCGTTCCCAGCGTGATAACGCGGTTCCCACCAATCAAACGGGTCAGCATGAAGAGACTCAAACTTGGAATAAAGACCGACTGAACTCCACTTCGCACGCCGTTCATAGACAGAGGGAAGATGACATGACGGAAAGTCTCCCACTTGGTCGCACCGAGGTCGTAGCTGGCATTGATGAGATTGTTATCCATATCGTCCAAGACATTGAAAATCGGCAAAATCATAAAGGGAAGCTCGATGTAGCTTGCGACAAAGATAAAGGAGAAATCGGTAAAGAGCAATTGCTGTGAACCGATTCCGATAAATTCCAAGAATTGGTTAATAGAGCCATTTTGACCAAAAATCCCGATAAAAGCATAGGCTTTAAGGAGCAAATTGATCCAGGTTGGCAGGATAATCAGCATGAGCCAGAGTTGACGGTGCTTGAGACGGGTCAAAAAGAGGGCTGTTGGATAGCTGATAAGCAAGGTCACAAAGGTCACAATTCCTGCATAGAGTACAGAGTTGAAACTCATTTTTAGGTAGGTCAAGTTTTGTGACGCAAAGTAGGACTTATAATTTTCTAAACTGAACTGGCCTTCAATGTTGAAAAAGGATTGTCCGAAAATCAAGACCAAGGGTGCCAGGACAAAGAGGGCAATCCAAAGCATGTAGGGCACTACAAAGAGTTTAGAGCTTGTTTTCTTCATCTCTTTCCTCCTCGATTGCATTGATCAGACCTGCTTCTTGCTCTTCAATTTCCACGTATTCTTCGATACGAGCATCGAACTCTTCTTCGGTTTCATTGAGACGCATGATGTGGATGTCTTCTGGTTCAAAGTCCAGACCGATTTCCTCACCCACGATGGCCTTACGGGTTGAGTGGATCATCCATTCATTTCCAAGCTCGTCATAGGCGATAATCTCATAGTGCACCCCACGGAAGAGCTGGGTATCGACCTTAACTTGGAGCTTGCCTTCTTCAGGAAGGGTAATCCGCAAGTCCTCTGGACGAATCACGACCTCAACAGGTTCATTTGGCTTCATCCCACCATCGACCGCTTCAAAGCGTTTGCCGTTAAACTCAACCAAGTAGTCCTCAATCATGGTACCAGGCAAGATATTTGACTCACCAATAAAGGTGGCAACAAAGTGGTTGATTGGCTCATCGTAGATATCTACTGGTGTTCCAGACTGGACAATCTCGCCATCATTCATAACGAAAATCCAGTCACTCATAGCCAGGGCTTCTTCCTGATCGTGAGTGACAAAGACAAAGGTGATTCCCAATCGTTGTTGCAGTTCACGCAGTTCATACTGCATGTCTGTTCTTAATTTCAAGTCCAGCGCTGACAAAGGCTCGTCCAACAAGACCACACGGGGTTGGTTGATGATAGCGCGGGCAATAGCCACACGCTGACGTTGTCCTCCAGAGAGTTTACGGATGGAACGTTTTTCATAACCTTCCAACTGAACCATCTTGAGAACTTCCGCTACACGTTTCTCGATTTCTTTCTTGTCAATTTTACGCAAGCGGAGTGGAAAGGCAACATTTTCAAACACATTCATATGTGGAAACAAGGCATAGGATTGGAAGACCGTATGGACGTCTCGCTTGTTGGTTGGGATGTCATTGATACGGACACCGTCCAGTAAAATATCTCCTGTCGTCGCATCCAGTAAACCTGCAATGATGTTAAGGATGGTTGATTTCCCTGAACCAGATGCGCCTAGAAGGGTGTAGAATTTCCCTTCTTCCAACTCAAAGTTGATGTCTTTGAGAACCTTGGTGTTGCTGTCTTCAAAAACTTTAGAGACGTTTTTGAATTCAATAATTGGTTTTTTCAATTGTCATTTATTCCTTCTTTTTCATAGATTAACAGATCAGGGCTCTGTCAGGCCGCTACTACCTCGTGTAGGAGATTGAACTGCCTACATTCTTCTGCACTAACGATAGGCTTTCACCCCCTTTCCATGACATAGCAGCAGCTTTTCAACTACAGCTTCCTACTTGCTTTCACCTAAAATACGGACTTCTCTCTCAAGAGTGACGCCAGAGTGTTCCTTGACTTTTTCGATAACAGACTCAATCAAGTCCTCGTAGTCTTTAGCCGTTCCGTCAGCAACATTAATCATAAAACCTGCGTGTTTTTCTGAGACTTCTACTCCACCAATACGATAGCCTTTCAAGCCAGCTTCTGAAATTAATTGACCTGCAAAATGACCAACAGGACGCTTAAAGACCGAACCACAAGATGGATATTCTAAAGGTTGCTTGAGTTCACGTAAATGAGTCAAACGCTCCATTTCTTGCTTGATAACCTGATGGTTTCCTGGAGCAAGGGAAAATTTAGCTGACAAGACAACTGCACCAGACTCCTGAATAGCTGAATGGCGGTAGCCAAAAGCCAAATCCTTGGCAGACAAGGTTTCGATTTCGCCCTCCTTGGTTAAGACCTTACAAGATTGCAAGATGTTGGCAATCTCGCCACCGTAGGCTCCCGCATTCATAAAGACAGCACCACCGATACTTCCCGGGATGCCACAAGCGAATTCAAATCCAGTCAAACTATGACGGAGAGCAATGCGTGTCGTTTCAATCAAATTGGCCCCAGCTTCAGCCTCAATGGTATAACCATCAACCGAAACATGATTGAGCTTATCACACAAGATAACAAAACCACGAATCCCACCGTCACGAACGATGATGTTGCTGGCATTTCCCAGCACTATCCAAGGGATATTTTCTTGATTGGCAAATTTTACCACCCGAGCCAACTCATATCGATTTCGTGGAAACACCAAGTAATCTGCTTCTCCACCTACTTTTGTATAACTATAAGTATGCAAGGGGTCTTTAAAACGAATATCAATTCCTTCTAAGATTTCTAGTATTTTTTCTCTTACTGACATGACACTCTTCCTTTTACAAAATTCATTCCATTATACCATTTTTAAGACCATTTGACGACCCTAAAAAAATCTTGGACTTATTTTAAACAAAAAAGAGGTTTCCCCCTTTTCTTATAATTTTTTGCAAAAGATTGCCTTAGTTCCATAGGCAACTAGGAACAGTTCAACTAGTAGAATGACTTCAACCAAGACTGGACTTGTCAGCCAGCCAACTTGGGCTAGAGATGGTGCCAGGTCAAAGAAGGCATGTAGGCCATAGGCTGCTAGGAGATAAATCCATTTCTTCTGGCGAACAGCTTGGTAAACCCAAACAGTCAAGAGTAATTGGAAACCTAGGGCCAAGATTCTCTCAAAACCAAGCAAATAAATTTGCCAGACAGATAGCGACTGGATAGTTTTCAACATATTTTCAGACAGCAATTTCAGGACCTGTGGATTCTGAGTCTGAACTGCCGAAAGAACAATGTAGAGATTGACGAGGCTAGTAACACCTAAGAAAATCAATTCCAAACCACCATGCCCCAATCCATAAGCAAGGGCATCTGATTTTTCCAAGTTTCTCTTTTTCTTCAACCATTTAAAGAAGATAAGACGAGCTGTTTCTTCAAAGAAAGCCGCCATAGCTAGGCCATAGACAATATAAACCAGGGGATGGTCTTGTAAAAGAGCAATACTTCCATCTTTTTGAGGATGAAGAACTATGATATGAATCAATTTTTCTAGAATCTGTGAAGAGAGAAAGAAGGCAACAGCCCCCAAGCCCAAGACAGCTAGATTAATCTGGTATTTCTTTTTGGCATACCAAATGCTCCCTATCAGAAAAGTTAGCAAAAACACAATGGTAATAATGATATGAATGGTCATTTTCTTCTCCTATTCCGCCTTTTCAATATCTTTTTTCATCTCATCAACATTGAACTTGGCAAACAAGTATTGGCGGTCTTGAACTGGGAAACGTTGGTCTAATTGGTCAACTGCCCCCACTTCGATGATTCCTTCTTTAATGACAAAATCCATCACATGGCCCCCAAAAGTCAGATCATCTGAGATAAAATGCAAATGGTAACCTGCAACACTGACTCCGTGAAAAATTTCAGGTGTCCAAAAACCAACAATAGTTCCTGTAACATTCTCACAGCTATACTCTGGTTGTTTGGTTGCTACATCGGCAAATTTGATATCTGGTGTGGACTTAGGAATCATGCGCACATGCATATGTGAAAATTCCCCATGAATCTTGATAGATCGGAAAAGATTTTCTCCATCGTAGTAAGACTCAATCCGTTCTTCCAATTCCTTGTCTGTCATCTCAAACCGCTGACGGAAAATGACCTCTGCCTGATGCGGTACTACTGCAGCATATGGAATCAGGGCATCTGGCGACACTTCCACAATTTCTGGCTGATCTCCTGATCCTTTAGCCTGATAAGCCTTTCCATCCAAGACAATCAATTCCCCATCAATGGAATCCAAGGTTCCCAAACCAAGGTCACCATGCTCTAGCAATTCTCCTACTGTCATAGTACCACCATAAAGGCCAGCCATCAAGGCTCCGAGGGTATTGTATTGAAATAATTTCACTGGTTCCTGCACGTTCTTATCCATTCACTTTCTTGTCTGTTATTCTATAAATGTTACTCCTAAGTATACCACATTTGCCCCTAGATGTGAACGAGAGAAACACTCTAGACATTGCCAAGAAGGAAAAAAAAAGGTACAATGTAACAAAATCAAGGGAGGTCTGGAATGAAGAAACAAAGCAAGTACCAAGAGGTCGTTTCCTATCTGAAAAACGGTATCGAGTCTGGACGATTTCCGACGGGAAGTCGCCTGCCTTCTATCCGTCAACTGAGCCTTGACTTTCACTGTAGCAAGGATACTGTCCAACGAGCCCTGCTGGAATTACGGCACGAACAATACCTCTATGCCAAGCCCCAGAGTGGTTACTATGTCCTAGAACAAGGGCAACACCAGGATCTAGAAATCGAAGTCACTGACGAACATGCCAGTGCCTATGACGATTTCCGACTCTGTGTCAATGAAACCTTGATTGGCCGGGAAAACTACCTCTTCAACTACTATGACAACCAAGAAGGATTAGAAGACTTAAGACAATCCATTCATAAACTCCTCTTTGACCAAGCTCTCTACTGCAAGGCTGATCAACTGGTACTGACTTCTGGAACCCAACAAGCCCTTTTTATTCTTTCTCAAATTTCCTTCCCTAGCCAAGCCAAGGAAATCTTGGTGGAACAGCCGACCTACCATCGGATGAATCGCCTCTTGATTGCCCAGAGTCTGGACTATCAAACGATTGAACGAGGCATTGATGGAATTGACTTGGAGGAACTGGAGAGACACTTCAAGACAGGAAAGATCAAGTTTTTCTATACCATTCCTCGTTTTCACTATCCTTTGGGGCATTCCTATTCTGAGCAGGACAAACGGGCTATTCTTGACTTAGCTGCCAAGTATGATGTCTATATCGTAGAGGACGACTATTTGGGGGATTTGGACTCCAAGAAGGGCCAAACCTACCACTATCTGGATACAGAGGAGCACGTCATTTATATCAAGTCCTTCTCAACCAGCCTCTTTCCAGCCCTGCGGATAACAGCACTCATTCTTCCAAATGCTATTAAGGAAGCCTTTGTGGCCTACAAAAATATCCTAGACTACGACAGCAACCTCATCATGCAAAAGGCCCTGTCACTCTATATTGACAGTCAATTATTTGAGAAAAATCGGCTAGCTCGCTTATCCAATCAGGAAGACTACCAAAAACAAATCGAGGAAAGACTAGCTAACACTCCTTGTCCCCTTCCTCATTATCCCCTACACGATGGTTTATTACTTGATCTCAGACAGTACCCTAAAATCGCCAGTCTCAAGCACAGTCAACTGGGCTTAGACTTCTTTGAAGAGGCATACTTGGATGCCTGCCCTTATCAATTTGCCAAGGTGTCCTTAGAGAATCTGGAAAAGGTTTTAAACTATTTAAAAGCAGAATTGGAATAACTTCCAACTCTGCTTTTTTCTTATTCTTCAACTTCTGTTAAGGTTGCTGCTTTTTCAAGATAGCTTTGGTAAGTTCCTTCATCCTTGAGTTTTTGGATGACCTTGTCCACCACTTCTTTCAAATCAGCACTATTTTTTCTAAGGGCAACTGCATTGGCTTCGCCGTCCTTCATCTTCAAGCTGACAGTTGCAACAGCTAAGTCAGCGTTTTTAGCAGCATAACTAAGCGCAACAGGCTCATCCATATGAACAGCATCTACTTTTCCAGCCTGCAATTCATTGACAGCTTCACCCATATTGGTTAGGGAAGTCAGCTGAGCTTTTGGTAATTGTTCCTTGACCATTGATTCTGGAACAGTCCCTTTTTGGGCTGCAATATTAGCACTTTCAAGGCTAGTTAAATCCTTGTATTTTTCTACATCAGCCTTACGAACCAAGAAACTAATCTTGTTTTCATAGTAAGGGATTGAAAAATCAAAGACTTCTTTTCTCTCGTCAGTAGCGCTAATTCCCGCAACTGCTAGGTCAGCCTTACCAGTTTGAAGACTGGTCAAGACATTGTCAAAACTCATGCTTGAAATTTCCAACTTCACCCCAAGTTCATCAGCGATAGCTTGGGCCATATCAATATCCGCACCGACTACCTGATTTTTTCCGTCAACCAAAGACTGAAATTCAAAGGGTGCATAGTCAGGACTGGTCGCCACAACTAATTTCCCCTTTTGCTTAATGGCCTCAACAGCTGACTGAGAACCATTAGAACCTGACTGACAAGCTACTAAGAAGAAACTTGCAAGAAAGCTACATAAAACAAATATCCATTTTTTTGATTTCATAAATAAACAACCTCTCTGTTAATTTTGTATAATTATAACGCTATTCAAGTTACTTGTCAAGTGTTTTTTGAATTTTTATCTTAAAAATATTTTTTTCATTCAAGAAAAGGAGCTATCAGTTGATTTCAAGCTCCTTTTTATACAGATTGAACCTATTTTATAGTTCGACAATCTTACCTGTTTCAAAGTAAACAACCCATTCACAGATATTTTTAGCATAGTCCCCGATACGCTCCAAGTAAGAGATAACTTGGAAATAATCTCGACCTGTCACAATTACTTCAGGATTTTTCTTGATTTCTTCTGTTGCTAAATCACGAATAGAATCAAAATAATGGTTGATTTTCTCATCCATGGCTGCTACTTCATAGGCATGCTCTACAGAACCATTAAGATAGAGTTCTAGAGCTGCTTCTACGAAATTTTTAACATCACGGCCCATTTTTTTGATTTCTTCCTCAACTGCAGGGATTCGTTCTTCCCCTTTCATGCGGATAGTTGCCTCAGCGATAGATACCGCATGGTCTCCCATACGTTCTACGTCTGATACAGCTTTGAGAACTGTTAAAACAGTGCGTAGGTCTTGAGAAACAGGTTGCTGAAGGGCAATCATTTCAAATGATTTCTTCTCTAGTTTCACTTCATATTCATTTACTTCTGCGTCATCTTCGATAACTTCTTTGGCCAAATCACGATCATGCGTAACAAAGGCACGCACGGTACGATTGATTTGTGAGAGTACTTCTTGTCCCATGGCATAGAACTGATTGTGCAATTTTTCCAAATCTTCTTCAAATTGAGATCGTAACATCTTTTTCTCCTTATCCAAACTTTCCTGAAATATAATCTTCTGTTTCCTTATGTTGAGGGTTGAGGAAGATCTTCTTAGTATCGTTAAACTCTATCAAATCTCCATCCAGGAAAAATCCTGTCTTGTCAGAGATACGGGAAGCCTGCTGCATGGAACGTGTTACCAAGAGCATGGTGTATTTATCTTTTAGACCATACAAGGTTTCCTCAATCTTACCAGCCGAGATAGGATCCAAGGCTGAAGTCGGTTCATCCAAGAGAATGATTTTAGGACTGGTTGCTAAGACTCGTGCAACACAGACACGTTGTTGCTGTCCACCTGAAAGACCAATAGCTGAATCATGCAAGCGGTCCTTGACCTCATCCCAGATAGAAGCACGCTGCAAGGCCTTTTCTACTGCTTCATCTAAGATTTGTTTGTCCTTGACCCCATTGATACGTAGGCCATAGACGACATTTTCATAGATAGACATGGGGAAAGGATTGGGCTGTTGGAAAACCATGCCGATTTCCTTTCTCAACTCAACTGTATCTGTACGCGGACTATAGATGTTGTGACCGTTATAAACGACAGAACCAGTTGTTGTCACCTCTGGATTCAAATCTCCCATGCGGTTGATGGCTTTGAGAAGAGTTGACTTTCCTGAACCAGACGGACCGATAAGAGCTGTAATTTCCTTGGCTTGGAAAGTGAGAGAAACACTATTCAAGGCCTTCTTTTGATTGTAATAAACGGACAGATCTGACACCTGTAAGATTGCTTCTGTCATACTGTTTCCTTTCTAACCAAAGTGTCCAGTTACGTAGTCATTGGTTGACTGTAGTTTCGCATTTTGGAAAATATTAGAGGTCTTATCGTACTCAATCAAGTCACCCAAGTAGAAAAATCCTGTGTAGTCACTAGCACGCGCAGCCTGCTGCATACTGTGGGTTACGATGATGATGGTAAAGTCCTTCTTCAATTCCAACATGGTTTCTTCTAGTTGGGCTGTCGCAATTGGGTCCAAGGCTGACGCCGGCTCATCCATCAAAAGAATATCTGGTTTCACAGAGATCGCACGAGCAATGCAGAGACGTTGCTGCTGACCACCTGACAAGGTCAAGGCTGACTTATGAAGGTCATCTTTGACCTGACTCCAGAGCGCTGCTTGGCGAAGAGAAGTCTCTACGATTTCATCCAAGACTTGCTTGTCCTTAACACCTGCCCGTTCATGAGCAAAAGTGATGTTGCGGTAGATAGACTTGGCAAAGGGATTTGGTCGTTGGAAGACCATCCCAATGTGTTTACGCATTTCATAAACGTTGATTTCTGGACGGTTGACGTCAATTCCTTGATAGAGGATTTGACCTGTGACCTTAGCAATATCAATGGTATCATTCATACGATTGAGACTGCGAAGGTAGGTTGATTTCCCTGAACCAGAAGGGCCAATTAAGGCTGTAATTTTATTTTTTTCAAATTGCATATCGATGCCCTTGATGGATTCATTTTTACCGTAGTAAACATGTAAATCCTTAGTAGAGAGGGCCACTTTCTCTTCAGGAAAGGTGATGATATGCTTTTCATCCCAATTATATTTTGACATGGCTTCTCCTTTAGGCAGCGGTTAATTTCTTATGTAGGTAGCTTCCGAGTTTGCGGGCTCCAAAGTTAAAGATGAGAATAAAGATAAGGAGCACGGCTGCAGAACCTGCTGATACGATGGTTCCATCAGGGATAGTTCCTTCGCTATTGACTTTCCAGATGTGGACAGCCAAGGTTTCTGCTTGACGGAAGATAGAGATTGGGCTAGTCACACTGAGAATATTCCAGTTAGACCAGTCAAGGGCTGGAGCGGATTGTCCTGCTGTATAGATCAAAGCAGCAGCCTCACCAAAGATACGACCAGAAGCCAAGACAACCCCAGTTACAATCCCTGGAAGAGCTTCTGGAATGACCACATGGACCACAGTCTCCCAACGAGAAATCCCAAGGGCCAGACCAGCCTCACGCTGCGTATGGTGAACGTGTTTCAAGCTGTCCTCAACATTACGAGTCATCTGAGGCAGGTTAAAGACCGTCAAGGCCAAGGCACCTGAAATGATTGAAAATCCATACTCAAACTGAACTACAAAGATCAAGTAACCAAAGAGACCCACAACCACTGATGGCAGTGAAGACAAGATTTCAATACAGGTTCTGACAAAATTGGTCACAGGACCTTTTTTAGCATATTCAGCTAGGAAAATCCCAGCCCCCATAGACAAGGGAACAGAAATGATCAAAGTAATAACCAAAAGGAAGAAGGAATTATAAAGCTGAATTCCAATCCCTCCACCTGCTTGGTAAGAAGATGATTTGCCAGTCAAGAAAGACCAAGAGATGTGGGGCAAACCACGAACCAAGATATAAAGAATCAAGGATGCCAAGATGGCAACAATAATTCCTGCAATTGAGTAGAGGACAGCTGTTGCAATTTTATCTAATTTCTTAGCGTGCATAGTTTTTCTTTCCTCTTTCTTTCGTAATCAATTTAATCACACTGTTGAAGGCCAAACTCATCAAGAGCAAGACTAAGGCCAGTGACCAGAGAACGTTATTGTCAACTGTACCCATAACTGTATTTCCAATACCCATGGTCAAAACAGAGGTCAAGGTCGCAGCAGGTGTTGTCAATGAAGTTGGGACAACGGCTGAGTTTCCGACCACCATCTGAATGGCCAAGGCCTCACCAAAGGCACGCGCCATCCCAAAGACCACTGCTGTGAAAATCCCTGAACGCGCTGCCTTCAAGGTCACGCGCCAGATGGTTTGCCAACGAGTGGCTCCCATAGCCAAACTAGCTTCGCGGTAGTGACGAGGTACCGCACGCAAGCTATCCGTTGTCATAAAGGTTACCGTCGGTAAGATCATGACAAAGAGAACGAAGATCCCTGACAAAATCCCAAAACCAGTCCCGCCAAAGACACTACGGACAAAAGGAACTACGACCTGCAAACCGATAAATCCATATACGACTGAAGGAATCCCGACTAGCAATTCAATGGCTGGCTGCAAGATTCTCGCACCTTTTGGTGAGACTTCGGTCATAAAGACTGCCGCACCGATGGCAAAAGGAGTTGCGATAAGAGCTGACAGGATTGTCACAATAAAGGAACCCAAAATCATTGGAAAGGCACCAAATTGTTTACCTGAAGGATTCCAAGTTTGTCCAAAGAGGAAATCAAAGATATTAACCCCATTTACAAAGAAGGTCGACAAACCTTTTTGGGCTACGAAAATCAAAATCATGGCCACAATGATAACAATCAAAGACAGACAGGCAAAGGTCAAGCCTTTCCCTAGTTTCTCTAGACGAGAGTTCTTTGAGGGAGAAAGTAATTTTTTAGCTAATTCTTCTTGATTCATTATTGACTCCCTTCTAGTGCTGTCACCGTTCCTACAGCATCTTTTTCAACCTTCATTTCCTTGACAGAAATATAGCCCATTCCCTTAACGATTCCGCTTTGCGCTTCGTCTGAGAGGACAAAGTTAAGAAATTCTGCCACCAATTCATTGGGCTGACCTAGGGTGTACATGTGTTCATAGGACCACAAAGGCCAGTTGTTAGTGGTCACATTTTCTGAAATTGGCTCATAACCGTTCAAATTCATACTTTTAACAGAATCATCCACATAGGAGAAGGCCAGGTAAGAAATAGCCCCTGGAGTCTGGGAAACAATAGACTTTACCATTCCATTTGAATCCTGCTCTTGACTCTGCATAGCAGATTGACCATCCATAACAACACTATCAAAGGTTGCACGTGAACCAGAACTTGCCGCACGGTTAATAATAGAAATGGCTAGATCTTTCCCACCGACTTCTTTCCAGTTGGTTACTTGACCTGTGAAGATGCTACGGAGTTGTTCAGTTGTCAGATTTTCAACATCAACTTCCTTATTTACAATCACTGCCAAGCCCGCTACTGCGACCTTGTGGTCAACTAATGCAGAAGCATTAATCCCGTCTTTTTCCTCGGCAAATACGTCTGAATTTCCTACATCAACGGCTCCAAACTGAACCTGAGACAGACCTGTACCAGATCCTCCACCTTGGACGTTGACTGTTTTTCCAACGTGCATAGAGCCAAATTCATCTGCTGCTGCTTCGACCAAGGGCTGAAGAGCCGTTGAGCCAACAGCTGTCATGGATTCTCCACGATCAATCCAGCTAGCACATCCCGCCAAAGAACCTGCCAGCAAAAGAGCCGCAAGGGATAGAGCGAGTTTTTTCCTTTTTTTCACTGTTTTTCTCCTTGAAAATAATGGTGAATACTTTGAATTTTTTACAATATTTATTTATGCTTTTCTTTTTTAATATAGAAACGAATGATCCTATCTATCCAAATATAACAATAAATTTATTTGGTTGCTGTCTAACATCATTTTCATACAACATGTAAGCCTTTTTGAAAAAATACATAATTCAACTATAACATAGTCAAGCTACTTTGACTAGCATTTTCACTTGAAGCGTAAACCTTTTGGATAATAATTTTTCAACACATTTCCAGTCACTTTTGCAAATCCAAGTCCATTACCTTGAACCAAAACTTGATACCAACCATTTGGCAAAGCTTCATCCAGTTGAATGGTTTCTCCAGCTACATATTTTGTAAAATCTTCTTGTTTGATTGCAACTAAATGCCTAACCTGACTGGGTTTTAAAGCCAAACCTAGAGCAAAACTTGGTTCAAACCGCTTCTTCTTAAAGGTACCTAAGTGTAGTCCATTTCTAGCTATCTTAAGTTTTCCTAAATCGGGCAATCTTTCTGGCAAGAGATAAAGTTGATCTCCAAATGCCTGTAAGACACCAGTGAGACCACTCTTCAGATGATTTTTAGAAAAATCCTGCCACAAGCTGATTTGCTCTCGACTTAGATTGCTCTTACTTGCCTTAAATTTAGGTGCTTTATTTTCACCTTTAAATTGTAAATGGGCTACAAACTGACCCTCCCCCTTAAAATGATGAGGGTACATACGAGCTGTTTCTGGTAAATCAATCCCTCCTACCATACCATTCAAATGTTCAATTGGCAGCAATTCAAACTCATACTTAGCTAAAAGCCATTTAACCATTTCCTCATTTTCTTCCGGTGCCCAAGTACAAGTTGAATAAACCAGGCGACCGCCATCAGCTAGCATAGATACAGCATCTTCTAAAATTTGTCTTTGTAGGCTAGCACACTGACTAGGATAGTCTACACTCCAATAATCCATAGCATCTGCTTGCTTGCGGAACATCCCTTCTCCCGAGCAGGGAGCATCTAGAACAATCAGATCAAAATAGTCTTTAAAAACCTTGGCAAGTCGGTCCGCAGATTCATTGGTTACTACGACATTTGTAGCGCCAAATCGTTCCATATTTTCTACTAAAATCTTGGCCCGTTTGCTGGAAATTTCATTGGAAACAAGAAGCCCATCCCCTGCCAAATAAGCAGCTAATTGTGTGGATTTGCCACCAGGTGCTGCTGCCAAGTCCAAGACCTTCATGCCAGGTTGTGGTTGGGCGACCTGAGCCACCATCTGGGCAGCCGGTTCTTGAGAATAGACAAGACCTGTTACATGCTCAGGTGATTTACCTGAAACCTTCCCATAATGCCCCCAAGTCGTATGAGGAATAGCATCTGCAAAAGAAACTTGTGATTCCTTTAGGGGGTTGACCCGAAAGGCCGAAACTGCTTCTCCTTCAAAAGAGGCAAGAAAATTTCTTGCCTCATCTCCTAGAATTTCCTTATATTTTTCAACAAATCCTTCTGGAAATTGCATTTACTTTTCTTTCCTTTCGTAAATATAGGACTGAATTTCATCCTGCATCTCAACAGGAATCATCATAACTGGCTGTCTGGTCTGAAAATCCAAGGAATTTCCAGATAAGGTCACGACTCGATAACCGAGGCTTTCACCCAAAATACTAGCCGCAGCATAATCCCATGGTTGTAGATAGGTCACATAAGTCAACAAGCGACCAGACAAGATTTTTGCAAAACTTATGGCTGCACTACCATATATACGAACTCCAAGTGCTGCACGAGCTAAATCAGCCAGTCCCCACTCATTGCTCTCTAACATTCCCGCATTAGCTGCAATCAGAAAGTTTCCAAGTGGCTTTCTTTTAAATTTAGGTAGAGGGTCATCATTTCGATAAACAGGAAAAACCCCACCACCATGGTAACAGTCACCTTTTACCACATCGTAAATAAGTCCAAATTTTCCTTGACCGTTTTCAAAATAGGCCAGCATAATAGCAAAATCTTCCTCTTGGGCCACAAAATTATTAGTTCCATCAATAGGGTCAATAACCCAAACCGCCCCTTCTTTTACGGAAGCTCGTAGACAACCTTCTTCAGCACAAATTAAGTCATTAGGATAACGTGCAACTATTTCACCAACCAAGAGATCCTGAACTTCCTTGTCGAGACGCGTTACCAAGTCAGTTGAAGAAGATTTAGTCTCTATCTGTAGATCTCCCTGCATGTGATTGAGAATATACTGGCCTGCTTTCTTAATAAGCTCTTTAGCAAATTCAAATTTATTTTCCAAGAGAAATCTTCCCTTCTCCTTTTTCCTTTGCAGCTTCTACTGCTCGGTAGAGCGAATAACCACTTACTGTTTCAAATTCTCGACCTAAACGTTTCTCTTCACTCTTGCCTGGAACAACTTTCTTAAAAGACTTATAGGAATCTAATAACTTTTTAGCTTCTATTTTATCTTCATAAGCAGCTTCAACATCATTAAAAAAAGAAAGCACTGAAGCAAGTTCTTCAGTGCTCCACGACAAATCTAGTGGGTAACTATACTGTTTGTTCATTAACTAATACCAGCTCTCATTCTTGCTTCTTTTAGTTCTTGCTTACGGTAACTACGAGGGAGAAAAGCACGAATCTCATCTTCATTAAAACCGATCTGCATGCGTTTGGCATCGATAATAATTGGACGACGCAAAAGACTAGGATACTGCTCAATCAAATGAAGCAATTCCGATACCGAAATACTCTCTACATCAATATCTAATTTTTGAAAAATTTTTGAACGAGTTGAAATGATGTCATCAGTACCATTTTCGGTCAAGGAAAGAATATGTTGCAATTCTTTTCTTGTTAGAGGGCTGGTCATAATATTGTGCTCCTCAAAGGGCACCTTATGCGTCTCTAACCAGGCCTTTGCCTTACGACATGATGTACAGCTCGGTGATAAAAATAGTGTAATCATGCTTTTCTCTTCTTTATCTTTACTTTGCTATTTCTATTATACACAAAAATAAAGCGCTTGACTAGGCATTTTTTAGAAAAAAGCCTATTTTTTCAGGAAAAATAGACTAGAGGCGAACAATTAACCACATTTTAACTCCGTTAATTCACTACTAAAGCTTATTTTGATTATTGTAGCATTTTTAAAATGTAAATTGAGTTTATTCTTGAATTATCCTTTCCGACCTCTTAGATATAAAAAGCTAAAGAAATTCTCATAAAGTGTAAAGAAAAGAAGAAAGGCATGAAGGAAGAAGGTCTCTGGCAAAATCAGAATCACTGGATCCTTGGCTGGATCAAAAAGCCAGGTATCATCTCCCACAAAGAGAATTTGATGGAAAAGGGTAAAGAATTGCTCAAAGCCAATCAAAACTCCCGCTAATCCGATAAGTATAGGTAGAGAAACTAAGAGTAAGAGTCTTTTCCTAAAAATAGAAAGGAAACCCTTTTTCACAATTGTTTGGAGAAAGAAATAAAAACTTGGCAAGGTCACTACTGCGACCAGTTGAACGAGATGAAACAGATTCTTCACTACCGCAAAGTGATGCAGACCAGCTGTTGATGAACGGAAATCAGGCATTTTTAAAACCTGACTAAATGGATTGGTCAAATAGTCCATCAAGATATTAAAGTTATATTGAATGGTATGGGGTTGCAGATAAACATTATCTGTCAGGTGTAACCACTTGATTTCAAGCGGATAAAAAATCCAGGCCATATAAATAGTCAAAAGGATAGACAGAGAAAAGAGAAAAAGCATAGATCCCCAAAAAGTCATTTTAATTTTCATCAAAATTCCACTCCGACAAGCTAGAAAGCACATGAGTTGGTGCACTTGGTAACTCTGCTACTTCTTCTGCTTTTGTAAAACCAGTGGTCACTAAGAGCGTTGGAATACCATTGTCAATTCCAGCTAGGATATCTGTCAAGTAATTATCACCAACCATTACCAAGTCCTCTCTAGCAAATCCAAGATGTTCTACTGCCTTATCCATGATGATGGCATTTGGTTTTCCGATATAAACTGGCTTCACTCGTGTCGCTGCTTCAAGAAGACTCACTAAAGAACCCGCTCCTGGCAAGAGACCACGCTCTGTAGGAATATTGAGGTCAGGATTGGTTCCGATAAACTGGGCTCCTTTTTGGATAGCAAGGGTCGCTATCGCAAATTTTTCATAATCCACCTGCCAGTCGAGGCCGACTACCACATAAGCAGGATTTTCTTTATCTTCAACGTAGCCTGCTGCCTTAATTGCATCTTTAAGACCAGATTCTCCAATGACGTAGACTGTCTTTTCTAGTCCTAAGTCATTCATGTAGTCAATGGTTGCCAGGGTTGCTGTGTAGATAGTTGATAAGGGTGTGTCGATGTTGAAATTTTTAGCCAACATCTCTTTTACACTTTCAGGAGTTCGAGTCGTATTATTGGTCACAAAGAGATAGGGAATATTTCGTTTCTGTAACTCATGAACGAAAGCCTCTCCTGCTGGGATTCTGTTTTTCCCCTTATAAATGGTTCCGTCTAAATCAATTAAATATCCTTTATATTTCATACTTTTCCTCTAAACCTTTTTTATTTCTTGCCAAGTAATGATAGCCTGTGCATTGGGAGCTCCATCACTGATAATCTCATGTTTACTTTCAAATCCATCCAGCTCAACAGCAGATGTAATAACACCGCCAGGTCGAACTTCCTTGACATACTTAATGTTGATTTTCTTAGGTATATATTGGGTCAAAAAATCTGCTCCCATGACTTCAAAAATCCAGTCTAAGTATTTACTATTATTGACATGACCATTCATATCCAAATCATAAAAACGAACATGGTAGTCCTTACTAGTTGGGTTTCCCAAGTTTTCATACTTGGGGCTACGAATCAATTTTTTTGAAAACTCAGACTGGTAGGGAGTCACAATCTCAGGCTCTACAACATGGACCTTGCGACTATCCCGGTCCATGAGAACAAAAGTTGTCATTATGTGGATAATCTCTTGTCCCGCTTCATCATAAATGGTAAATCGACGGTAGCAAAAGAGCCGATTGTAGCTCAAAGCCTCTGTTTCAATTGTAATTTCCTCAGCAAATCGGGGCAAACGACTGATATCAATCGCATAGTCTGTAATAATCCAAACCAAATTATAGCGCTCTAAAACATCTTTATCACTTATTCCTAGTTGTTCAGATTGCATCCCTGAAACCTGCAAGGACAGCAAAATCACATCTGGCAGTTTGATATGACCGTTCATATCAGCCATATCAAAAGGAATTTTCATTTTCATTTGATAAGTTAAGCCCATCATCCTACTCCAAAATAAATCGTTCTGCTACGGTGTCTCCTAAAAAGAGACCTCTTTTTGTCATGCGCACGCGATCACCGTCTATTTGCATGAGACCTTGTTGAACCAAATCTCTGACGATTTCTCCATAAAATCCATCGAAAGACCGTCCGAATTTTTCTTCAAATCTTGTTATAGAAACGCCTGATTTTTTACGAAGACCAAGAAACATTTCTTCTTCCATCTTTTCCTTTTGGGTCAAGTGTTCTTCATTGATGCGAGCATTTCCTTCCTCCACCGCACTTAAATAGTGGCGGATGGGACCGTGATTTTTATAGCGTACACCATCCACATAACCAGAAGCACCTGCACCGATACCATAGTACTCAGCATTGTCCCAGTACATGAGATTGTGACGACTTTCAAAACCAGGCTTTGAGAAATTGGAAATCTCATAATGCTCAAAACTAGCTCGCTCCAGCTCAGTAATGATGTATTCAAACATCTCCGCTTCCAGTTCTTCTTTAGGAAGGGGCAATTTTCCTCTTCGCATTCGATTCATAAAGACCGTGTGATTCTCTAAAATCAAGCTATAGAGACTCATATGGGGAATATCCAGTCCAATGGCCTTAGCCACATTTTCCTTGACCTGCTCCATGGTCTGGCCAGGTAGCGCATAAATCAAGTCGATAGAGATATTGTCAAAACCAGACAGTTTCAGACGGTCAATATTTTCATAAATATCTTTCTCCAAATGACTGCGCCCAATCTTTTTCAGCATTTTATTATCAAAGGTTTGCACACCTAGTGAAACCCGGTTGACGGCTGAATTCTTCAAAACAGCTATCTTGTCTGGATCCAAATCACCTGGATTGGCTTCAATGGTCAACTCCTCCAAGACAGATAAGTCCAAGTTTTTAGTCAAGCCCTTCAATAACACCTCCAACTGCGAAGCTGACAGGGCTGTCGGTGTTCCACCACCGATGTAGAGGGTTCGCAAGTTTTGAATATCATAGGAACGAAATTCTTCCAGCAAATGCTCCAAATAGCTATCTACCGGTTGATTCTTGATAAATACCTTTGAAAAGTCACAATAATAACAAATTTGTGTACAAAAAGGGATATGCACATAGGCTGACGTTGGTTGTTTCTGCATAGTATTCATTATACCATAAAAGCGAACAAAACTTGGAATTCCGTTTAAGAAAATCCTAGAATTGTTCGCTTTTTTTATCTAAACATTCTTTGTATTTTATGGCAAAAACGATTCCCAGAACCAATCTAGCTTGTCTTTACACCACAAAAGAATGAATGTTGCTGTGACTAAATTTTTAGTCTTCTTTTTTCTTTCCAAGAGCAAGCCCAAAACCACTTAGAATACCAAGAAGTCCTAGAGAGGCAAGAGTCGCATTTGATTCAGTTCCAGTATTTGGTAATACATTTTGAGAATCATTCTGATCAACTCCATTATCAATAGTATATGTAGCATCTCCGTCTTTTACATCTGGATTAAATGGCTCTGGAATTGTGTTTGGATCTGTATTTGAACCAACTTTTCTAAAGATATGAGTTACAACATCTCCATCAGGATTAATCTCTGTTCTTACGAATTCATATCCTGGTATTGTACCATGTTCATACGCTTCATTAGGTTCTCCTAGTTTAGATGGAGTTTTAGCATCCGCTGGTTTTAATTCATTACCTTCCTCATCAATCCACTTAGTAATGATAAGTTTTGGTAAATCGATTGGATCTGGTAATTCTCCGTTCACAGAAGTTCTAATCTTCGCTGGTGTTGTTACAACTGGTACCTCTACTGTTGGTTTTCCTGGTTCTGTAATCTTAGCAATTCCTGGCACTTTTCCGTCTGGTAATTCACTATTTGGTACTTTTCCTTTGCCGTCTTCTCCAATTATTACGACAATCGGTGTTCCATTCTTACCTGGAATCTCTACCTTAGTTCCTGGTGGGTATGTTGTTCCATCTGGTTTCTTAGGTGTTACTGTTACATCTCCTGTGTTTGGATCTTGTTCCAACTCTACTGTTGGTGTAAGTTTCGCTGGTGTTGTTACCACCGGTACCTCTTCAGTTGGTTTTCCTGGTTCTGTAATCTTAGCTACCCCTGGTACTTCACCATCTGGTAAATCACTATTCGGTACTTTACCTTTTCCGTCTTGTCCAATTATTACAGTGATTGTGTTTCCATTCTTACCTGGAATTTCTACCTTAGTTCCTGGTGGATATGTAGATCCATCCGGTTTCTTAGGTGTTACTGTTACATCTCCAGTCTTAGGATTTTGTTCTAATTCTACTGTTGGTGTCTTACGGGCTGGCGTTGTTACATCAACTGGTTTAGATGGTCTCTTATTCGGTTCTGTTACAGTTCCTTTTCCTGGTAAATCTCCTTTTGGAAGTCTATCATTTGGTACTTCACCTGATCCATTATCTCCGATAGTCACTTCGATTGGAGTATTATTATCACCTGGGATAACTATCTTAGTTCCTGGTGGATATGTTGATCCATCTGGTTTCTTAGGTGTTACTATAGCATCTCCATTTGGTTTTCTTGTAATTTCAATTTCACCTGGTTGTTCTGTTTGAGGTGCATTTGGATCTAATTTCTTCGGTGTTTTCACGTTTACTTCAACAGAAGATTTTCCTGGTTCTGTAATCTTAGCTGTTCCTGGTACTTCACCATCTGGTAAATCGCTATTTGGTACTTTACCTTTGCCGTCTTCTCCAATTGTAATTATAATTGGATGATCCTTATCTTTACCTGGAATTTCTACCTTAGTTCCCGGTGGATATGTTGTTCCATCTGGTTTCTTAGGTGTTACTGTTACGTCCCCTGTATTTGGATCTTGTTCTAACTCTACCGTTGGTGTCTTACGGGCTGGTGTTGTTACCACTGGTACTTCTACAGGATCTTTTCCTGGTTCTGTAATCTTAGCATTCCCTGGTACTTCACGGTCTGGTAAGTCTTTATTCGGTACTTTTCCTTTTCCATCTTTTCCAATTATTACGACAATTGGATTATTCTTATCTTTTCCTGGTATTTCTACCTTCGTATTTTCTGGATATAATGTTCCATCTGGTTTCTTAGGTGTTACTGTTACTTCGCCTGTATCTGGATCTTGTTGTAACTCTACTGTTGGTGTCTTACGTGAAGGTGTTGTTACATCAACGTTTTCATCAGGTTTTCCTGATTCTATAATTTTACCTGTTCCTGGAACATTTCCTTCTGGTAAGTCTTTATTCGGTACTTTTCCTTTACCATCTTCTCCAATTGTTACGATAATTGGATGATCCTTATCTTTCCCTGGAATTTCTACTGTAGTTCCTGGTGGGTAAATTGAACCATCTGGTCTCTTAGGTGTTACTGTTACTTCACCTGTACTTGGATCTTGTTCTAACTCTATTGTTGGTGTCTTACGAGCTGGCGTTGTTACATCAACTGGTTGTGATGGTCTCTTATTCGGTTCTGTTACGATACCTTTTCCTGGTAAATCTCCTTTTGGAAGTTTATCATTTGGCACTGTTCCTGAACCATCTTCACCGATTATAACTTCGATTGGAGTATTATGATCACCTGGGATAACTACCTTCGTTCCTGGCGGATATTTTGTTTCCTCCTTTCTCTTAGGTGTTACTACAGCATCTCCATTTGGTTTCCTTGTAATTTCGATTCCACCTGGTTTTTCTGGTTTTTCAGTTTGTGATGCATTTGGATCTAGTTTTTTAGGTGTTTTCACTTCTAATTCAACAGAAGGTTTACCTGGTGGTGTGATTTTACCTGTTCCTGGAATTTCTCCGTCTGGTAAGTCTTTATTTGGAATAATTACTTTCCCATCTGGTCCTGTTGTTACCACAATTGGTACTCCATTCTTACCTGGAATTTCTACTGTAGTTCCTGGTGGATATGTTGTTCCATCTGGTTTCTTAGGTGTTACTGTCACGTCTCCTGTATTTGGATCTTGATCTAATACTAACGCTGGTGTTAAACGAGCTGGTGTTTCTACAGTAACTTTTTCTGGTGTTTTTCCATCACCAGGCTCAGTGATTGTCCCTGGTCCTGATGTTTTTCCGTCTGGTAAATCTTTATTTGGTACTTTTCCTTTTCCGTCTTCTCCAATTGTTACAACGATTGGTGTGCCATTTTTACCTGGGATTTCTACCTTCGTTCCTGGTTGGTATGTTGACCCATCTGGTTTCTTAGGCGTTACTGTTACTTCTCCTGTATCTGGATCTTGTTGTAACTCTACTGTTGGTGTCTTACGGGCTGGTGTTTCCACTTTAATCTCTTCAACAGGTTTATTCGGTTCTGTTATCTTAGCAGTACCTGGAGTATTTCCGTCTGGTAATTCACTATTTGGAACTGTACCTTTACCACCTTGTCCAATTTCCACTCTAATTGGGTTTCCATCTTTCCCTGGAATTTCCACAATTGTTCCTGGTGGATATGTTCCTCCGCCTGGTTTCTTAGGTGTTACTGTTACATCACCTGTTTTTGGATTTTGTTCCAACTCTACTGTTGGTGTCTTACGGGCTGGTGTTGTTACATTTACAGGTTGTGATGGTTTCTTATTCGGTTCTGTTACTGTTCCAGTTCCCGGTTTAGCATTTTTTGGTAAGCTATCATTTGGAACTGTTCCTGATCCATCATTTCCAATTATTACTTCTATAGTTTTTCCATCTTCTCCTGGAATTTCTACCTTAGTTCCTGGTAGGTATGTTCCTCCACCTGGTTTCTTAGGTGTTACAATCGCATCTCCGTTGTCTTTACGAGCAATTGCTATTTCTGTTGGAGCATCTGTTTCTGGTAAAGTTGGATCAATTCGTTTTGGTGTTTCCACTTTAACTTCTTCAGGGTCTTTACCCTTTTCTGTAATTGTACCTGTTCCTGGATTTTTATCTTCCGGTAAATCGTCATTTGAAACTTTTCCTGTTCCATCTTCTCCAATTGTTACGACAATTGGTGTTCCAGCATTCTTACCTGGAATTTCTACCTTAGTCCCTGATGGATATTTTGTTCCATCTGGTTTCTTAGGTGTTACAGTTACGTCTCCTGTTTTTGGATCTTGTTCTAACTCTATTGTTGATGGTTTACGAGCTGGTGTTGTTACCTCTACAGGTTTAGATGGTGCTTTATTTGGTTCTGTTACTGTTCCTGTTCCTGGTTTATCAGTTTTTGGAAGTTTATCATTTGGAACTGTTCCTGAACCGTCATTTCCAATTGTAACTTCAATTGGAGTATTGTCATTTCCTGGAATTGTTACAGTTGTTCCTGGTGGATATGTTCCTCCACCTGGTTTCGTTGGTGTTACGATTGCATCACCATTTTCTTTACGAGTAATTCCTATAGTTGGAGTTTGAGTCGTAGGAGCTTTTGGATCTGTTCCGTTTTTCTTTTCTTCCTCATCTGAAATTCCATCGTTATCATCATCTTTATCTGTAACATCTGGTTCTCCATCACCATCTGTGTCTCGTAGAATAGTGACTGGAACTTTTACTGGAAATTCTTCTGGATCTTTCCCAGTTATTTCTTTTGTAATCTTAACTGGAATTTCAACTTTGCGTTCTTCTTCATCTTTGCCCCAATTATCTACTGTTGGAGTTCCTGTTAATTCACCTTTGTCGTTAACTGACAGACCATTAACTGGTTCTGGATTCTCTTGTGTAATTTTTGAACCTGGCTTATTCGATGTTACAACAGTAACTGGTGTGATCTCAGCTTTTTCTCTTACAGGAGCTGGTGGTGTCATAGTTCCTGTTAGTTTATCTGCTACTTTTGGATTATTATCTTGTTCATCTGGAATACCATCGTTATCATCGTCTGGATCTGTATTGTCTGGATCACCATCTCCATCTGTATCTCTTAATACATTTACAACAATATCTTTCGTAACTGGTGTGTCACCTTCGTGAGTTACAGTTACTTTGATCGTTACATCGCGATTGTCTTCTATTCCATCCCAGTCTGTGATTTCCGGCGTTCCCGTAACTTTACCTTCACTATTTACTGTTAAGCCATTTACTGTCGGTGCAGTAATTGTACTATCCGTTTTGTTTGGTGTTACTACTACTTTACTTGTGTACTTAGATTTTTCTATTGCATTTTCTGGTTCTCCAAATACAACTTCTAACGGCTTACCAGCAGTTTCTGTAACTGGTTGACTTGTTAAGTCTGTTGTCTTACTTGTCACTTGTGCAGTAACTGGTGAACCATCTTTTACTTTATCTGCAGGAATAGTAACTTTACCATTTGCATCAACAGCAATTGTTGGATCAGAACTTGTCCAAGTTCCATCTCCAGCTTTTGTTACTGTTACTGTTTGTGGCGTGTTATCTTCACCTGTATATGTGATAGTTGTAGTTCCTTCTCCAGTTAATACCGGTGTGATTTCTACACTTCCGTTTTCTTCTGGTGTCACTGTTGGAGCTTGCGGTTTCACCTTAACAATTACATCAGTTGTTTCTGTTGAACCATCTTCATAAGTAATTGTCACTGGAATTGTATGTTTACTATCCGGAGTTACAGTTGGTAATGGTGATGTTTTTTCCACTACACTTGTAATCTTCGCTGCTGTGAAATCTTTCGTTTCAGTTCCATCTACTACTCCAGTAACCCCTGTTGTTCCTGATAAATCACCTCTTGATAGTGGTGAGTCTGCTTCTTTTTCAACATCTTTTTTAGTTACAGTATGAGATTGAGGTGTATATGTTTCTTCATCAGAATCTACAGCTGAACCACCTGTACCTTTTGTTGCTTTAGCAGTCACACTAGTTCCTACTAATTTTTTAGGAATTTCTAATGAACCATTACGGAATACGACACCTTCTTTTGGTGTTTCAAGTTGCCAATCATTTCCATTTTTCACTAATGTTACAGTTCCCTCTGTTAACGGAATTGTTACTTTATCTCCACCATTATTTGTTGATGGTGTTACTTTCACATTTCCATTTTGCCATTGTGAAATTGCTGGAGCTACTGGTTTTTGTTCTTTTACAACTACATGTACAGTTACTTGGTTTCCTTCTTTTCC
>CAUQVK010000006.1:0-37032 GCA_963521495.1 uncultured Streptococcus sp. | reverse complement strand
CTTTTTGGTCAAGGTAACGACGGATTTCAGAGATGATTTTTGAACGAGTGACAAAACGTTCAAAGCTTTCACGGTTAGAAATCAAGTCAAGGTAACGTTTACGGTAAATTGTTTCAACGTCTGTCAAACCGTGGAATTTCTCTGGCAGAGGACGAAGAGCCTTAGATAAGTGTGTGATGTGAGTAGCCTTGATAGAGAGTTCTCCCATATCTGTACGCATCACTTCACCTTCGACACCAAGGAAGTCACCAAGGTCTGCTTTTTTGAAGATTTCGTAGTTTTCTTCACCTACAGCATCTTTACGAACGTAGATTTGAATCTGACCTTCACGGTCTTGTAAGTGGGCAAAGCCGACTTTACCTTTACCGCGTTTGGTTACTAAGCGTCCTGCGATAGTAGCTGTTTCATTTTTTTCATGTAATTGATCTTTATCGAAGTCAGCAAAATTATCTTTTAGTTCTTGTGAGTTAGCAGTACGGTCAAAGCGTTTTCCGAAGGGATCAATTCCTTGCTCACGGAGCGCAGCCATTTTTTCACGGCGAACGATCTGCTGGTCATTTAGTTCTTCCATATGTTCTGTTGACATGGGATCCTCCTAGTTTTACTCAAAATTGAATACGATGAGTCATTTTTTGCGATACTCCCATTTTATCATAAATAGCTAAGAAATTCACGGATAATCTTTAAAAACTAAAAAGAACTTGACTGCTAAAATCAAGTTCCATTATTGATAAGAGGTATCATTCCAAACTTCGAGAGTGAAGCTTTCAAAATCTTGAGTCTCTATAATTGTCAAACTAGCATTTGCTAAACCTCCATCTTTGCGAAGAAGGGGTTCTTTATAACCTAATAAGGTACGAAGACTGGCAGTAAGATTGGCACCATGACCAACAATTAAAATTCGCGCAGCCTTGCTATTTTTAAGTGATTTAATGAACTGGATAGTACGCTGAGTTGTACTATAGAGAGATTCGGCTTCAAACATTTTTGTGTCAAACTTAGCTAAATTAGAACGAAAGGCTTCTATTTGTTGGGGATAAATGGCTTCGAGGGTTGCAATTTTCATACCTTCTAGCTTTCCAAGTTGCCATTCACGAATATCTGGAATACTTTCCAAGGGGCAGACTCTTTCTAGTTGACCTTGGATAATTTTAGCAGATTTTAGAGCTCTAGGTAAATCACTTGAATAAATCTTATCAAAAGGAGTGGCCTTGAGATATTGACCAAGTTTGGTTAGGGTTTGGATGGATTCATCTAGAAGAGGTGAGTCGCCACTGGCTCCTTGAAAACGTCCTTCTTGGTTCCAGAGTGTGCGGCCGTGACGAACAAAGTAAAGTTTCATGACTTGCTCGCCTCCAAGATATCTGCAAAGTCTGCTTTAACAAAGGTGGCTAGTTCTTTTGGATTGATGATGATGCTATGACCAACTTCTCCGGCAGAGACAATCATTTTCTCTAATTTGAGAGCTGTCTCATCAATAAATATTGGGTAATTGTGTTTCTGGCGAATACCGACAGGATTATTGGCTCCGTGAATATAGCCAGTTGTTTTTTCCAAGTCTTTTTGAGGAATCATACTGACTTTTTTATTAGCAGATATTTTAGCTAATTTCTTTTCAGAGAGATGTTGAGTGATAGGGACAATACCAATGATAGGTCCAGTTTTATCTCCGAGAAGGGCTAAGGTTTTATAAATCTGATCTTGTTCATAACCTTGAGGTAATTCTCCATTTAAAGCATTCAATTGAATACCAAGGTGGGCAATTCCAGCTTTTGACAAGATTTGTTCCACTAATGTTTTTTTGATTTTTACTTTCTTTGCCATTATTTATATTTATCCTCCAATTTATTCATCCAAATACCAAGCCAGATACCAAGAGCAAAGAAGAAGGTAATTAGAACATAACTAATTAGAGAAAGACCTGTATATTGAATACTCTCAGGATTTCCTGTATTTGGAATCAATATTAAAAGCGTACTAGATAGAACGATGCCGATAATAAAATGATAGACTCTCGAATGATAGTTGTTTAAGGCATAATGCATTAATTTTGAAAATAAGATGAAAGTGGCTACCAATCCAATTCCGATAGGAAGAAAGGTACCAAATAAATCAAAGGTTTTAAATCCAGCGAGCATAGGAGCATAAAGGCCTAGAATCAAAAGTAGATTTGAAGGACTCAATCCAGGGACTAAGATACCTAGCGCTAGTAGAGAACCGGCTAAGATAAAGTTAAGAAAAGATGGATTTAAGGTCCCTACGACAAAGTTTAAGGCAAAAAGAGCTAGACCAGAAATGACAAAGGTTGCCCAAAACCATATTAAGTCGATTTTATCTCTATCAGATTCGCGAGTAGACTCTTTTAATAAACTAGGTACTGTACCAATAATGGCACCAGCAAAACTCCACAAGACATAGACTTGAAAATTTTCAAGTAAATACTCAATTGGGAATGAAAATAAGCCAATTCCCAAAAGCATACCGATGGCAACTGGAATAAAATACAAAACATTGTTTTTAAAGTCTTTAAAAGGGTGCGCTAAAAAGGCAATCATTCGTTCATAAATACCTAGTATTGCAGCCAATACTCCTCCTGAAATACCTGGTAAAATAAAACCAAGAGCGATGATAATACCTTTAATAATTTGCTTTAACCATGAAAACATATGGTTCCTCCAACTATTTCAAATTCAAAAATTCTTATTATATTGTATCATAATATAAAATAAAAATAAAAAGCAAATGATGAACAAATGCTTTTAAGGTTTTAGGAAAATTTTTCTAAAAGTTTCTTCTTTATTTTTTGATGATGAGATAACATTGATGTCTAAATCGTGATCAAATCCAGCAATTTTTCCTTTGGAAGTATACTGGTGGATATCATAATCTAAATCAGTTTTAGGAGTAGCTTCATAAAATCCTGAGTCAGAACCATATGATGGAATCCAAATAGATGAAAATTTTGAAGTATCGATACTATGTTCTTTCATAAAGTAAACACCAACATAGATTCCAATATTTTTAGCACCTAAAGATTCTAGTTTCGCTCGGAAAGCCTCCACCCCCTCGTTCATATTTGACATTGTTTTTTCTTCAACGTCAAGCCAATAGTAGCTTGGGCTATATGGTGATGCTGCATTATAAAAGCTCTCAGCAACCTTTTCCATTTCTTGGATATTTTTTCCAGCTACATAAGCATAAACTCCAACGGGAATGTTGCGCTTTTGAAATTCACTAATGTGTGATTGAAATGCTTTGTCTAGACCATTTATATGTGATGCATCATTTTGTTTGGTTGTTTGAGCCCCGCTATGAACACGAACAATAACACCGGATATATTTTGTGAAAGAGTGTCATAGTTGATTTCTTGAGGACGTTGCCATCCTGATACATCAATAATAGGTTTCGTTAACTTTTGAAGAGCCAGTATTTCAGTTTGGACAAAGTTTGATTTTGTTTTTATAGAGTGATCCTCAAATTGAGGTTTGTTTAGGATTAAAATGAAAATCATAATCCCAAAAAAACTATATAAAATAAGTGGATTAATTTTTTTTCTCATACCACATAATTTTACCGTAAAAATGATAAAAAATCAAAAAAAACATTTAAAAAAAGAGATAAGAAAGGACTTTAGAGCATTTATTACAATGAATAGAGCGGAAAAAATTGAAATATGATATAATTAGAAGGAATTTCTAGAGAAAAGAGAAAATTATGTCAAATTATGCCATTATATTAGCAGCTGGTAAAGGAACTCGGATGAAGTCTGATTTGCCAAAAGTTTTGCATAAGGTTGCCGGTATTTCCATGTTGGAACATGTTTTTCGTAGCGTCGGAGCAATCCAACCTGAAAAGACTGTAACTGTAGTAGGACACAAGGCAGAATTGGTTGAGCAGGTATTGGCTGGGCAGACTGAGTTTGTTACTCAATCAGAACAGCTTGGAACTGGTCATGCCGTTATGATGACAGAGTCAATTTTAGAAGATTTATCAGGACATACCTTAGTTATCGCAGGTGATACTCCTTTAATTACTGGAGAAAGCTTGAAAAACTTGATTGATTTCCACATCAATCATAAAAATGTTGCAACTATCTTGACAGCTGAAACGGATAACCCCTTTGGTTATGGTCGTATTGTACGCAATGAAAATGCTGAAGTCATGAGAATTGTTGAACAAAAAGATGCCTCTGATTTTGAAAAACAAATCAAGGAAATTAACACTGGAACCTATGTTTTTGATAATGAACGTTTGTTTGAAGCCCTTAAAAATATCAATACAAATAATGCTCAAGGAGAATACTACATCACCGATGTGATTGGTATTTTCCGTGAAGCTGGTGAAAAAGTTGGTGCTTATACTTTGAAAGATTTCGATGAGAGTCTTGGAGTAAATGACCGTGTAGCTCTTGCTACTGCTGAGTCAGTCATGCGTCGTCGCATCAATCATCAGCACATGGTAAATGGTGTTAGTTTTGTCAATCCAGAAGCAACTTATATCGATATTGATGTTGAGATTGCTCCTGAAGTTCAAATAGAAGCCAATGTTACCTTGAAGGGGCAAACGAAAATAGGTACTGAGACTGTTTTGACAAATGGAACCTATGTAGTGGATAGCACTATCGGAGCAGGAGCTGTCATTACCAATTCTATGATTGAAGAAAGCAGTGTTGCAGACGGTGTAACTGTTGGACCTTATGCCCACATTCGTCCAGGTTCAAGTCTGGGTACCCAAGTTCATATTGGAAACTTTGTTGAGGTTAAAGGTTCTTCTATCGGCGAGAATACCAAGGCTGGTCATTTGACTTATATCGGAAACTGTGAAGTGGGTAGCAACGTTAATTTCGGTGCAGGAACCATTACAGTAAACTATGACGGTAAAAACAAATATAAGACAGTCATTGGGAACAATGTATTTGTAGGTTCTAATTCAACCATTATTGCACCAGTAGAACTTGGGGATAATTCTCTCGTTGGTGCAGGTTCAACTATTACCAAAGATGTGCCAGCTGACGCCATTGCAATTGGACGTGGTCGACAAGTCAATAAAGATGAATATGCAACTCGTTTGCCACACCATCCTAAAAATCAATAGGAGTTTATCATGGAATTTGAAGAAAAAACACTTAGCAGAAAAGAAATCTATCAAGGACCAATTTTTAAACTGGTTCAAGATCAGGTTGAATTACCAGAAGGTAAGGGAACTGCCCAACGTGATTTGATTTTCCACAATGGAGCTGTCTGTGTTTTAGCTGTAACGGATGAACAAAAACTCATCTTGGTCAAGCAATATCGAAAAGCCATTGAGTCAGTATCTTATGAAATTCCGGCAGGCAAATTGGAAATTGGCGAAAATGCAGATCCAATGGCTGCCGCTCTTCGTGAATTAGAAGAAGAGACTGCGTATACAGGAAAATTAGAACTCTTGTATGACTTTTATTCAGCCATTGGCTTTTGTAATGAAAAGTTAAAACTATACCTAGCAAGCGATTTGACGAAAGTGGAAAATCCACGTCCGCAGGATGAAGATGAAACCTTGGAAGTCATCGAAGTGACTCTTAATGAAGCTAAAAACTTAATCCAGTCAGGACATATTTGCGATGCCAAAACCATTATGGCAGTCCAATACTGGGAATTACAAAAAAACTAAAGGAGGGATCTATGGGGAAACCTTTATTAACGGATGAAATGATAGAGAAAGCAAATAGGGGAGAAAAAATTTCGGGCCCACCGCTGTTAGATGATGAGGAAACAAAAATTTTATCAACTTCTTCGCAATCTTTTGGTTATTCAAGTTCAAAAGGACATGGGTTTAGTCAACAAACCTTGACGATTGATGTTGAACCCTCTATCCATAAAAGTCGTCGCATCGAAAACACTAAGAGAAATGTTTTTAATACACAGTTAAATAAGATTTTATTTATAGTTATTTTTCTTTTGATTTTATTAATTTTAGCTATAAAATATTGGCGATAGAAAAGGAATTGTAATGAAAATTGGAATTATTGCTGCTATGCCTGAAGAGTTAGCTTACCTTATTCAACATTTGGAAAATGCCCAAGAGGAGCATGTTTTAGGAAATACCTATCATATTGGCTCCATTGCTTCAGTCGAAGTAGTTTTAGTGGAAAGTGGAATTGGTAAGGTTATGTCTGCCATGAGTGTAGCGATTTTGGCCGATCATTTTAAAGTAGATGCTGTCATCAATACCGGCTCAGCAGGAGCAGTAGCACCTGGTATTGCTGTGGGTGACGTGGTGATTGCTGATAAGCTTGTTTACCATGATGTTGATGTGACTGCTTTTGGCTATGATTATGGGCAAATGGCGCGTCAACCTCTTTATTTTGAATCAGACATAAGTTTCATTTCTAGAATAAAAGAAAGTTTAGCTCAATTTGAGCAGAATTGGCATCTTGGTTTGATTGCAACTGGTGATAGTTTTATCGCTGGAAATGACAAGATAGAAGTGATTAAGTCCCATTTCCCAGATGTTTTAGCCGTTGAGATGGAAGGGGCAGCAATTGCTCAGGCAGCACATACGATAGGTTTACCCTTCTTAGTGATTCGTGCTATGAGCGACAATGCCAATCATGAAGCAAATCTCTCTTTTGATGAATTTATTGTTGAAGCAGGACGTCGTTCTGCACAAGTTCTATTAGCCTTTTTAAAATCTTTAGTTTAAGTGAAAATTTGACAGTTTTTCTCGCTTATGATAAGATTTAAATAAAGAAAAGCAAGAAAACGTTTCAGGGGATATTATGAGTATTGAAATGACCGTCAGTGAGATTGCAGAGGTTTTAGGCTTATCTCGCCAAGCAATCAATAATCGTGTCAAAGAATTACCAGAAGAAGACACAGATAAAAACGACAAAGGTGTAACAGTCGTTACCCGCAGTGGTTTGATTAAGCTTGAAGAAATCTATAAAAGAACTATTTTTGAAGATGAACCAGTCAGCGAAGATGTCAAGCAACGAGAACTGATGGAAATTTTAGTGGATGAGAAGAATGCTGAAATTCTTCGTCTCTATGAACAATTAAAAGCCAAGGATCGTCAGCTTTCAGAAAAAGATGAGCAAATGCGAATCAAAGACCGTCAAATTGCTGAGAAAGACAAACAATTAGATCAGCAGCAACAATTGACTCTTCAAGCTATGAAGGATCAAGAAACTCTGAAATTAGAGTTGGACCAAGCAAAAGAAAAAGTCCAATCAACTAAGAAAGGCTTTTTTGCTCGTCTTTTTGGAGGATAATCGAGGAGCTGTTTAGGTTAGTTTTAACCTGATAGCTTCTTTTATTTCTAAGAATAAACACCTAGGAGAGGGATGGAATGGAACGACTAGAAGATTATATTGCTTTTGATTTGGAATTTAATCAACATGAAGGGCAGTCGCACTTGATTCAAGTATCAGCAGTGCACTTTCAAGATGGAAAAGAAGTTGCTGCTTATGATTCTTACGTACACACAGATGTACCTTTAAAAAGTTTTATCAATGGTTTAACAGGAATTACGGCAGAAACTTTAAAAAATGCTCCTTCTGTAGAGCAAGTATTAAAGGAATTTCAAAAATTCGTCGGAGTTTTACCAATCGTAGGCTACAATGCAGCAAAGAGTGATTTGCCTATTTTGTTGGAACATGGAATAGACTATAGTCAGCAGTACAAGGTAGATTTATATGACGAAGCATTTGAGCGTAGAAGTTCGGATTTGCATGGTATCGCTAATCTTAAACTCCAAACGGTTGCAACTTTTTTAGGTTTTCAAGGTCAGTCACATAATAGTTTGGAAGATGCTCGCATGACCGCACGAGTTTATGAGTCCTTTCTCGAGTCGGATCAAGCAAAATTGTTATTAGAAAATCAAAGTAGCTTATCAAATAATCCTTTTGGTAGCTTGGATTTATCTCAACTATTTGACTAGGAGTGCCTATGAAAACTGAGAAACCTAAACATCTAGGTTTAAAGCAGATTTACTACAACCTAGATAAAATTCTTTTTTTATTTTTTTTAACCTTCTTGTTGTTAGAGTTTGTCTGGTTACCTTTAAATTCCTGGCTTGCAGGTCTTTTACTAAGGCAAACAGGTTATCTCTTTCTATCCTACAATAATATTTTTGCGATCATAGAGGGCGCCCCTATTATAAGTTTAGCTTTGCTAATTTTAGTCATCATTAATTTATTGGTCGCCTATTTTCAAATTGGTCTTCTTTTTACTGGGGCTAGGCATCTTCTCTATCACGAAAAAAGGACCTTACTAGAATACAGTCGCAAGGTATTTAAACAAAGTTTTCTATTTATGAAGGAGATTACCATTTCCAAAATGGCCTTTATCTTCTTTTATGTCATGATGCTCTTTCCCTTTATTAGAAAGATTCTAAAGATTTACTATCTCAATAAAATTGTAATTCCCAAATTTGTTGTTTCTTATGTTGAGGATCGGTATTGGTTGGTAGGTTTGATTGTCATTTTTTTGTCGCTGATTATGTTTTATGTTTCAGTACGTTTAATGTTTGCTCTGCCCCAACTTCTTTTTGAGAAGAAAACAGTTAGACAAGCAATTAGCTACAGTATCGAAAAAACAAGAAGACAAAATTGGTTTTATACTTGGAACCTGCTTTGGATTGTTATCAAAACCTATCTATTTTTCTTTCTTTTATTACTTCCAATACTAACTACCCAGATATTAATGGACGGCTTTACCCATAAAGAATCTCTTGTTCTAGGCATTATCAACTTTGTCTTGATTCGGAATTTCCATTACATGGTTTTGACTTATTTCCTAATTAAATTTGTTTCTCTTTTAACAGGAGAAGGCCTTGAGATTATAGCGAGGCGAAAGAAAGATCATTGGATGAGATGGGGAGTTTTGTCTAGTGCCTGTATTATTTTTTCAATTGAGGGCTATGCATATCTTGAAGCACCAGTAGCACATAAACCTTTAATTATTTCACATAGAGGTGTGTCCAATAAAAATGGGGTTCAAAACACTATCCAATCTTTAGAAAAAACCTCTCAACTAGTCCCCGACTTAGTTGAAACAGATGTTCAGGAAACAAAAGATGGACAGTTTGTCATGATGCACGATGCCAATATCAAAGAATTGACAGGAGTAAATTCTAGTCCTCAAGATTTGACCTTGGAAGAATTGACTAAACTTGAAATTTCTGAAAATGCTTTCCGTAGCAAGGTTTCAAGTTTTGACGCCTATCTGAATAAGGCTAATGAATTGCATCAAAAGCTTTTGATTGAAATTAAAACCAGCAAAAAAGATAGACCTGATATGATGAAACGTTTCTTGGAGAAGTACGGGACAATTCTTAAGAAAAATGGTCATCAAATTCAATCTTTGGATTATCATGTTATAGATCAAGTTAGATCCTATGATTCAGAAATTCCTGCCTACCTAATACTTCCCTATAATAGTATTTTTCCAAGAACAAAAGCTACAGGTTATACCATGGAATATTCAACCTTGGATGAAAATTTTGTCAATAAGCTTTGGAATACAGATCAGAAGTTGTATGTCTGGACCATTAATGATTCTGATTCTTTCGATAAATCGATTCAGTTAGGAGTAGATGGTATGATAACGGATAATCTAGAAGAAATTCAGGATCTTCTTACCCTTGCCCAAGAAGACCCAGAATATACGGATCTGCTTCTAAAGAGGGCTCTTGAATTCTTTAATTTTTAATAAAATAAAAAGGGGAACAAATGTTCCTCCAAGTTGTAGGCAAGTATCCCTTTTGGATGCTTGCTTTTTCGTATTCTTCTTAGAATGGCAATTTTCCAGCGAAGGCACCCAATTTTTTCTTAGTTGTTTGGTCGATTTCCTCTAGTGCAGCGTTAATAGCTTGAACAGTCATATCAGACAAAGTTTCGAGGTCTTCTGGGTCAACTACGGCAGGGTTAAAGTTGATACTAACAACTTTCTTATCGCCAGTTAAAGTAGCCTGAACAAGGTCTTGAGCAGACTTTCCAACAAACTGCATTGCAACTAATTCAGCTTGGCTTTGTTCCATTTGTTTTTGAAGTTTTTGTGCTTGGCGCATCATGTTTTGCATGTTCATCATGGTGATTTACAGTTTCCTTTTATCTTATTTTCTTTCCTATTTTATCAATTTTGGGGTTAAAAGTCTATTATTAGTTTAAATTTTAAACATTAAATTTTCAGAAAATTCATTAAAAAATTAGAATTGCCGTGTTATAATAGATCGTAAATTAATTTTATGTTTTTTGAATGAATAGGAGTAAATAATGAAAAAAATCGGTTTTGTCCTTTTATCTTCGGCTTTTTTATTGACAGTTTGTGCTAATAACAAAATCTAAGGCAAGCAACACAAGTGATTCGTCTAAGGTGACAGCCTTGTCTGAAGACAAGCAAAAAATGCTTGATAAAGCCACTTCTGACTATAAAACTTTTATGCAAGTGCAAATTGATAAACTTTTGACAGATACGGAAGGCTTTATCAAACTTTTGAAAGAAGGTAAGTTAGAAAAAGCCAAGAAGGTTTATCCACTGATTCGTATGTCTTATGAGCGTTCAGAACCAATTGCCGAAAGTTTTGGTGAGTCAGATGTTAAGATTGACTTCCGCTTGGTAGACTACATGGACGAAAACAAGACAGAAGAAGGTTGGTCAGGTTTCCACCGTATCGAACGTATCCTTTGGGAAGACAATACAACTAAAGGAACTGAAAGCTATGGTGATCAGTTGGTAAATGATATCAAGGAATTGAAAGCCAAGATTGCAACTGTGGATGTGGACTACAAGGTTATGTTGACTGGAGCAGTTGATTTGCTTAATGAAGTAGCAACAAGTAAGATTACAGGTGAAGAGGAAATTTATTCTCACACAGACTTGTATGACTTCCGTGCCAATATTGAGGGAGCTGAGAAGATTTTCCAACTCTTTAAACCTTTACTTGAAAAATCAGACGCTAATCTAGTTAAAGAATTGGAAGCAGATTTCAAATCTGTTAATAGCTTGTTGGACAAACAGATGACCGACAAGGAACACTACAAGCTCTACACTGATTTGACAAAAGAAGACACCAAAGAATTGTCAGAAGCTGTGACAAAACTTGGTGAGCCTCTATCACAAATGAGTAAATTTCTTAGTGGAGAATAAGAGTCATGACTGAAAAAGACGAAAAGTTTTTTGAGAAGAAAATGGACCGTCGAGAATTTCTAAAAAAAGCAGGGATTGGAGGGGCTGGTTTAGCGCTAGGACTCTCTGGTGCTTCTGCTTTTTTCGCACCTAAGCTAGGAACTCAGGAAAAAATCTCGTACGGAAATGAAAAAATTGCTTTTTATGGCAAGCATCAAGCTGGGATTAGTACTCCCCTGCAAAAGAATATCTATTTTGTTGTCTTGGACTTGCATACGATGGATAGAGATAAGATTATCCAGCTATTCAAGGATTGGACGGATTATAGTGCCAAGTTGGTCGAGGGGGAATTGGTCAAAAAAGATGGACAGAATGCTCTCTTGCCTCCGAGCGATACTGGTGAGACAGTCGGGCTCAATCCTCATCGTTTGACGCTGACTTTTGGTGTGTCTGCGAGTTTCTTGAAAAAGATGAACTTGGAAAACAAATGTCCTCAAGTGTTCAGGGATTTACCGCCAGTTCCTAAAGAGCAATTACGTGAAAAATATACTGGTGGGGATATTGTGATTCAGGCTTGTGCAGATGATGAGCAGGTTGATATAAGTTAGGAAGGGGATCTGTATGGGCAGATTGATGTAGCTTCCTAACTTTTTATTGTAATATTGGAATTCAGTTTAAGTTTTTTTTAAGGAAACTATAATATTCTAAAGAACTCTAAAATTTCACAACAAATTACATGTAACTGTGAAAGAATTCCTTCTAGTCACTGTAATTTGATTAGTTTAGAAGAAAAAAGACTTATTATTCTAGAACGGTAAGTTTGGTATTTCTTTCCTGAGAGGGCTAGATTGTGGTATAATAGAGAGAATAAGTTTTTAGTTAGAAAAAGGAGCAAAGAGATGATTTATGCAGGGATTCTGGCTGGTGGAACTGGTACACGCATGGGGATCAGTAATCTACCCAAACAATTTTTAGAGCTAGGGAATCGACCTATTTTAATTCATACAATTGAAAAATTTGTCTTGGAACCAAGTATTGAAAAAATTGTGGTTGGAGTTCATGGTGATTGGGTTTCTCACGCTGAAGATCTTGTAGATAAATATCTCTCCCTTCATAAGGATCGTATTATCATTACCAAAGGTGGTGCTGATCGAAATACAAGTATTGAAAAAATCATTGAGGCAATTGACGATTATCGTCCACTTACTCCTGAAGATATAGTAGTTACCCATGATTCTGTTCGTCCTTTTATCACACTTCGCATGATTCAGGATAATATAAAATTAGCTCAAAATCATGATGCTGTAGATACAGTAGTTGAAGCGGTTGATACAATTGTGGAAAGTACCAACGGTCAATTCATTACGGATATTCCAAATCGTGCTCACCTCTATCAAGGTCAAACACCTCAGACTTTCCGTTGCAAAGATTTCATGGACCTATATGGCTCTTTATCTCAGGAAGAAAAAGAAATTTTAACAGATGCATGTAAGATTTTTGTTATAAAAGGAAAAGAAGTAGCCTTAGCTAAGGGTGAATACTCCAATCTTAAAATCACAACTGTAACGGATTTGAAGATAGCAAAAAGTATGATTGAGAAAGACTAGTGCTATGATTAATCAAGTTTATCAACTGACAAAGCCTAAGTTTATCAATGTGAAATACCAAGAAGAGAACATTGATCTGGAAAATCACATTCTTATCCGCCCCAACTATATGGCTGTTTGTCATGCAGATCAACGTTATTATCAGGGAAAAAGAGATCCCAAAGTTTTAAATAAAAAACTTCCTATGGCTATGATTCACGAATCATGTGGAGTTGTTATTTCTGACCCGACCGGAACTTATCAAGTCGGTCAAAAAGTTGTCATGATTCCCAATCAACCACCCATGCAGAGTAATCGAGAATTTTACGAAAACTACATGACCGGGACACATTTCTTGTCTAGTGGATTTGATGGCTTTATGAGAGAGTTTGTTTCTCTCCCTAAAGATCGTGTAGTTGCTTATGATGATATCGAAGATACTGTTGCAGCTATAACAGAATTTGTAAGTGTTGGTATGCATGCTATGAATCGTCTTTTGACTTTAGCACATAGCAAGCGAGATCGAATTGCAGTCATTGGAGATGGGAGTTTAGCATTTGTGGTTGCCAATATTATTAACTATACTTTGCCAGAAGCAGAGATTGTGGTTATTGGTCGTCATTGGGAAAAATTGGAACTTTTCTCATTTGCCAAAGAATGCTATATTACTGATAATATTCCTGAAGATTTGGCCTTTGACCATGCTTTTGAGTGTTGTGGTGGTGATGGTACTGGACCAGCTATTAATGACTTGATTCGCTATATTCGTCCTCAGGGAACGATTCTCATGATGGGCGTTAGCGAGTATAAAGTCAATCTCAATACACGCGATGCTTTAGAAAAAGGCTTGCTCTTAGTTGGGTCTTCTCGTTCTGGTCGCATCGATTTTGAAAATGCAATCCAAATGATGGAAGTCAAGAAATTTGCCAATCGTCTTAAAAATATCCTTTATCTAGAAGAACCTGTAAGAGAAATTAAAGATATTCACCGTGTCTTTGCGACCGATTTAAACACAGCCTTTAAAACCGTGTTTAAGTGGGAAGTATAAGTGCTGGAGGTTAATTGTGGAGAAAATCATTAAAGAAAAAATTTCTTCCCTACTTAGTGAAGAAGAGGAAGTCCTCAGTGTTGAACAACTGGGGGGAATGACCAATCAAAACTATTTGGTCAAAACAACAAATAAGCAATACATCGTTAAGTTCTTTGGTAAAGGGACTGAAAAACTGATCAATCGTCAAGATGAAAAGTACAATCTTGAACTACTAAAGGATTTAGACTTAGATGTAAAAAATTATCTTTTTGATATTGAGTCTGGTATAAAGGTCAATGAGTATATTGAAGATGCGCTCACTCTTGATTCGACTTTAATCAAGACAAAATTAGATAAAATTGCACCAATTTTGCAAACTATTCATGCTTCTGGTAAGGACTTAAAAGGAGAGTTTGAGCCTTTTAAAGAAATAAAAAAATACGAATCCTTAATTGAGGGTAGTATTCCTTATCCTAATTATGAAGAAGTTAGAAAAAAAGTTTTTTCACTAGAGAAACGATTAAAAAATTTGGGAATCGATAAAAGATCCTGTCATATTGATTTAGTTCCTGAAAACTTTATCGAGTCACCTGAAGGTCGACTGTATTTGATTGACTGGGAATATTCATCAATGAACGATCCAATGTGGGATTTGGCTGCTCTCTTTTTAGAATCTGACTTTACAAATCAAGAAGAAGAATCATTTTTATCCTACTATGAAAGTAGTAAAACTCCTGTATCTCGTGAAAAGATTTCTATTTATAAAATCTTACAGGATATTATCTGGAGTTTATGGACTGTATACAAGGAAGAGCAAGGAGCTGATTTTGGAGATTATGGAATTGGCCGCTATCAAAGAGCAGTCAAAGGTTTAACCTATTATGGAGGCTCAGATGAAATCTAAAAATGGAGTTTCTTTTGGTCTACTCTCCGGTATTTTCTGGGGTTTAGGTCTAACAATTAGTGCTTACATCTTTTCAATTTTTACAGATTTGTCGCCCTTTGTGGTGGCCGCTGCTCATGATTTCTTGAGTATCTTTATCTTACTAGCTTTTCTTTTAGTAAAAGAAGGAAAAGTTCGTCTCTCAATTTTCTTAAATATTCGCAATGTCAGTGTTATCATCGGAGCCTTGCTAGCAGGTCCTATCGGTATGCAGGCCAATCTTTATGCAGTTAAGTATATCGGAAGTTCTTTAGCTTCATCTGTATCGGCTATTTACCCTGCAATTTCAGTTTTATTGGCTTTCTTCTTTTTGAAGCACAAGATTTCGAAAAATACTGTGTTTGGGATTGTCTTGATTATTGGAGGGATTATTGCTCAGACCTATAAGGTGGAACAGGTTAATTCCTTCTACATTGGCATTCTCTGTGCTTTGGTTTGTGCTATTGCATGGGGAAGTGAGAGTGTTCTCAGCTCCTTTGCCATGGAAAGTGAATTGAGTGAAATCGAGGCCCTCTTGATTCGTCAAGTGACTTCATTCTTGTCCTATCTTGTGATTGTGCTCTTCTCTCATCAATCATTTGCAGAAGTAGCTAATGGACAATTGTTTGGCCTTATGATTATCTTTGCAGCCTTTGATATGATTTCCTATTTGGCTTATTATATCGCTATCAATCGCTTGCAACCAGCCAAGGCTACAGGCTTGAATGTGAGCTATGTAGTTTGGACAGTCTTGTTTGCAGTTGTTTTCTTGGGTGCACCGCTAGATATGCTGACAATTATTACGTCACTTGTCGTCATTGCTGGAGTTTATATTATTATTAAAGAATAAAGGAGATTCGTGTGAAAGCCATCATTTTAGCAGCGGGATTGGGAACTCGCTTGCGTCCTATGACAGACAATACCCCAAAAGCCTTGGTAAAGGTGAATCAAAAACCATTAGTAGAATACCAGATTGAGTTTCTTAAAGAAAAAGGAATTCATGATATTATTATCGTTGTAGGTTATTTGAAAGAACAATTTGATTATTTGAAAGAAAAGTATGGTGTTCGCCTTGTCTTCAATGATAAATATGCTGATTACAACAACTTCTACTCACTTTATCTTGTAAAAGAGGAGTTAGCTAATAGTTATGTCATTGATGCTGATAATTATCTCTTTAAGAACATGTTCCGTGATGACGTGACGCGCTCAACTTATTTTAGTGTTTATCGTGAAGATTGTACTAATGAGTGGTTTTTGGTATATGGAGATGATTACAAGGTTCAAGATATTATTGTCGATAGCAAGGCAGGTCGTATTCTAAGTGGTGTTTCTTTTTGGGATGCAGCTACTGCTGAGAAGATTGTCGGTTTTATCGATAAGGCTTATGCAAGCGGTGAATTTGTCGAGCTTTATTGGGATAATATGGTAAAAGATAATATTAAAGATTTAGATGTTTATGTTGAGGAACTAGAAGGCAATAGTATCTATGAAATTGATAGTGTCAGTGACTACCATAAATTAGAAGAAATTCTTGCTCATGAAAAATAAATGGCTCTTTGTCAACTGTAGTGGGTTGAGGAAAAGCTAAGATCGAGAAAGGACATATTTCGTCCTTTCTTTTTTGATGTTCAGAGCGATGAAAATCCGTTTTTTGAAGTTTTCAAAGTTCCGAAAACCAAAGGCATTGCGCTTGGTAAGTTTGATGAGATTATTCGTTGCTTCTAATTTGGCGTTAGAATAGGGTAGTTGAAGGGCATTGACGATTTTATCTTTGTTCTTTAGAAAGGTTTTAAAGACAGTCTGAAAAAGAGGATGAACCTTCTTTAGATTGTCTTCAATGAGTCCGAAAAATTTCTCTGGTTCCTTATTCTGAAAGTGAAAAAGCAAGAGCTGATAGAGATTATAGTGGCATTTCAAGTCTTCTGAATAGCTCAAAAGCTTGTCTAAAATCTCTTTATTTGTTAAGTGCATACGAAAAGTAGGGCGATAAAAACGTTTATCGCTAATTTTCCGACTATCTTGTTGGATGAGCTTCGAGTAACGCTTGATAGCCTTGTATTCATGGGATTTTCGATGAAACTGATTCATGATTTGGACACGCACACGATTCATGGCACGGCTTAGGTGTTGGAGTAAAACAGTCCAGTGGACTGTTTTAGCCTGAGTTTAGAAATATAATAACGAAGGGTGAAAGCGATCCAGAACGATTTTAGCATTCGGGAGTGAAACAGTCTGGGAGACTGTTTCAGCCTGAGCCTAGAAATTTGAAAGCGAAGCTGTTTAGCCAAGTCATAGTAAGGGCTAAACATATAACTTTCACCTGACAACGAATGGCTCTATCGTATCGAAGAAAGTGATTTCGGATGGCAGCTTGTGTTCTACCTTCAAGAACAGCGATGATACTGAGATTATCAAAATCTTGCGCAATGAAGCTCATTTTTCCCTTTGTAAAAGCGTACTCATCCCAAGACATAATCTCAGGCAGATTTCTAAAATTACACTCAAAATGGAAATCGTTGAGCTTTCGAATGACAGTTGAGGTTGAAATGGCCAGCTGATGGGCAATATCGGTTATAGAAGTCTTTTCAATCAGCTTCTGGGCAATCTTTTGGTTGACGATATGAGGGATTTGGTGATTCTTCTTGACGAGAGAAGTCTCAGCAACCGCCATTTTTGAGCACTGATAGCACTTAAAACGACGCTTTTTCAGAAGAATTCTAGTAGGCATACTAGTCGTTTCAAGGTAAGGAATTTTCGATGGTTTTTGGAAGTCATATTTCTTCATTTGACTTCTGCAATCAGGACAAGATGGGGCATCTTATTCCAGTCTAGCGATGATTTCCTTGTGTGAATCCCTATTAACGACATCTATAATTTGGATATTAGGGTCTTTAATATCGAGTAGTTTTGTGATAAGATGTAATTGTTCCATATGAATCTTTCTAATGAGTTGTTTTGTCGCTTTTCATTATAGATCTTATGGGACTTTTTTTCTACAACAAAATAGGCTCCATAATATCCATAGGGGATTTACCCACTACAAATAGTATAGAGCCATATAAATTTTTAAACATCTGACAAAAAGTCAGTTTTTTTACGAATAGATAAATAACTAGAAAAAGAAATGGAGTGTTTTATGAAAATCACAAATTATGAAATCTATAAATTAAGAAAATCAGGTCTAACTAACCAACAAATTTTTTCTGTATTGGAATATGGAGAAAGTTTTGATCAGGAGTTATTATTAGGAGACGTTGCGGAAGTTTCTGGTTGTAGAAATCCAGCTGTGTTTATGGAACGCTATTATCAGATAGATGATGCTTCTTTAGAAAAGGAATTTAAAAAATTTCCTTCCTTTTCTATCCTTGATGATTGTTATCCTGTGGATCTATGTGAAATATATGATGCGCCTGTTCTCTTATTTTACAAGGGGAATCTTGACTTGTTGAAGTTGCCAAAAGTTGCTGTCGTAGGAAGTCGTTCTTGTAGTAGTCAAGGAGCCAAATCAGTCCAGAAAGTGATTAAAGGATTACAAAATGAATTGGTTGTAGTTAGCGGTTTAGCAAAGGGAATCGATACAGCAGCTCACATGACAGCCTTGCAAGAAGGAGGTAAAACCATAGCAGTTATTGGAACAGGTTTAGATGTTTTTTATCCAAAAGAAAATAAACGATTGCAAGAGTACATTGCTAAGGACCATCTTGTTCTAAGTGAGTACGGACCAGGAGAGCAACCTCTTAAATATCATTTTCCAGCCCGAAACCGAATTATTGCCGGACTCTGCCGAGGAGTAATAGTAGCTGAGGCTAAGATGCGATCTGGTAGTTTAATTACATGTGAGAGAGCTATGGAAGAAGGAAGAGATGTCTTTGCAATTCCTGGTGGAATTTTAGACGGACTTTCAGATGGCTGCCATCATTTAATTCAAGAAGGTGCAAAGTTGGTAACAAGTGGTCAAGATGTTCTAGCAGAATTTGAATTTTAAGACAAAATTTCTCTATCTAAAGCAACTTTTCTTCTATATATAGGAGCTAAGTCTTGACAGTTATGGCAAAATGGTTTACACTTTATAAAGTTTATTACTTTGAAAAGGTGTGATACTGTGGCTACGGCAACAAAAAAGAAAAAATCAACAGTTAAAAAAAATCTAGTAATCGTGGAGTCGCCTGCTAAGGCGAAGACGATTGAAAAATATCTAGGCAGAAACTACAAGGTTTTAGCCAGTGTCGGGCATATCCGTGATTTGAAGAAATCCAGTATGTCAGTCGATATTGAAAATAATTATGAACCGCAATATATCAATATCCGAGGAAAAGGTCCTCTCATTAATGACTTGAAAAAAGAAGCTAAAAAAGCTAACAAAGTCTTTCTGGCGAGTGACCCGGACCGTGAAGGAGAAGCAATTTCATGGCATTTAGCTCATATTCTTGATTTAGATGAGAATGATACCAATCGCGTTGTCTTTAATGAAATTACCAAAGATGCTGTTAAAAATGCCTTTAAGGAGCCACGAAAGATTGATATGGATTTGGTTGATGCCCAACAGGCGCGTCGTGTTTTAGACCGTTTAGTAGGTTATTCCATTTCTCCTATCTTGTGGAAAAAAGTTAAGAAGGGGCTATCAGCTGGGCGCGTTCAATCTATTGCGCTTAAGTTAATCATTGATCGTGAGAATGAAATCAATGCCTTCCAACCAGAAGAATACTGGACAATTGATGGGGTCTTTAAAAAGGGAACCAAGCAATTTCAGGCTTCCTTTTATGGTGTAAATGGTAAGAAGAAAAAATTGACCACTAACGAAGAAGTCAAGGAAGTCTTGTCTCGTCTGACTAATAAAGACTTTTCAGTGGATCAGGTGGATAAGAAAGAGCGCAAACGCAATGCTCCTTTACCCTATACCACTTCATCTATGCAGATGGATGCTGCCAATAAAATCAATTTCCGTACTCGAAAAACCATGATGGTTGCCCAACAGCTTTATGAAGGGATTAATATCGGTTCAGGTGTCCAAGGTTTAATCACTTATATGCGTACCGATTCGACTCGTATCAGTCCAGTAGCGCAGAATGAAGTTGCTAGTTTCATTAATGAACGTTTTGGAAGTAAGTATTCTAAGCATGGTAGCAAGGTCAAGAATGCTTCAGGTGCTCAAGATGCCCACGAAGCTATTCGTCCATCAAGTGTCTATCATACTCCAGAAAGTATTGCCAAGTATTTAAATAAAGATCAACTTAAACTTTATACCTTGATTTGGAATCGTTTTGTGGCAAGTCAGATGACAGCTGCTGTCTTTGATACTATGGCTGTTAAATTGTCGCAAAATGGGGTTCAATTTGTTGCAAATGGGAGCCAGGTTAAGTTTGATGGTTATCTTGCCATTTATAACGATTCTGACAAGAATAAGATGTTACCGGACATGGCTGTTGGAGATGTGGTCAAACAGGTCAATAGCAAACCAGAGCAACATTTCACTCAACCGCCTGCTCGTTATTCTGAAGCGACCCTTATCAAGACCTTGGAAGAAAATGGGGTTGGTCGTCCGTCAACCTACGCACCAACCATTGAAACTATTCAGAAACGTTATTATGTTCGCCTTGCAGCCAAACGTTTTGAACCGACAGAGTTGGGAGAAATTGTTAACAAGCTCATCGTTGAATATTTCCCAGATATCGTAAACGTGACCTTTACAGCTGAAATGGAAGGCAAACTGGATGATGTCGAAGTCGGAAAAGAGCAGTGGCAACGTGTCATTGATGCCTTTTACAAACCATTCTCCAAAGAAGTGGCCAAAGCTGAAGAAGAAATGGAGAAAATCCAGATCAAGGATGAACCAGCTGGATTTGATTGTGAAGTGTGTGGCAGTCCAATGGTTATTAAACTTGGTCGATTTGGTAAATTCTATGCTTGTAGCAATTTTCCAGATTGTCGCCATACGCAAGCGATTGTCAAGGAAATTGGGGTAGAGTGTCCAAGTTGTCATCAAGGACAAATTATTGAACGCAAAACCAAACGAAATCGGATCTTCTATGGTTGCAATCGCTATCCAGAGTGTGAATTTACTTCTTGGGATAGACCAGTTGGGCGAGATTGTCCAAAATGTAGTCACTTCCTCATGGAGAAAAAAGTCCGTGGTGGAGGTAAACAAGTTGTTTGTAGCAATGGCGACTACGAAGAAGAAAAGATTAAATAAGAATAAAGTGGTCTGAAAGTGAATTTCAGGCTCTTTTGGGTTTGAACTTGACAAATTTCATCATTGTATGCGAAACTAGAAGAAGATTAATTTAATTAGGAGAAGTTATGCGTCTTATCTATCTGATAATTGGTTTTTTATCACTTGCCTTGGCTATTGTTGGGGTTGTTTTACCTTTGTTGCCCACAACTCCCTTTCTTTTGTTGTCTATTGCTTGTTTCTCAAGAAGTTCCAAGCGTTTCGAAGATTGGCTTTATCATACCAAGCTCTATCAAGCATATGTAGCTGATTTTCGCGAGACTAAGTCTATTGCGCGTGAACGTAAGAAAAAAATCATCGTTTCTATCTACATCTTGATGGGAATTTCCATTTATTTTGCACCTCTTTTACCAGTCAAAATCGGTCTGGGTGCTTTGACCATCTTTATCACTTATTATCTCTTCAAGGTCATTCCAGACAAAGAATAGTTAAAATAGTAGTTATTTGCCTTGATAAAATTGAAAGCATATTCACAACAATATGATATAATAAATTTAAAGTAATCTTCAAGGAGAATCAAATGATTTACGAATTTTGTGCTGAAAATGTGACCTTGCTTGAAAAAGCGATGGAGGCTGGAGCTCGTCGAATCGAACTTTGTGACAATCTAGCAGTTGGTGGGACAACTCCCAGCTATGGAGTGATCAAAGCAGCGGTGGAACTGGCAGTCAACTACGATACGACCATTATGACCATGATTCGTCCACGTGGTGGCGACTTTGTTTATAATGATATGGAAATTGCTATCATGCTGGAAGATATTCGTTTGACTGCTCAGGCTGGAAGTCAAGGAGTTGTATTTGGGCTTTTAACTGTTGATAAGAAGTTGGATAAGCATAATCTTGAGAAGTTGATAGCTGCGTCAAAAGGAATGGAAATTGTCTTTCATATGGCCTTTGATGAATTGAGCGAAGAAGACCAGTTAGAAGCTATTGACTGGCTCAGCCAAGCCGGTGTCACTCGTATCCTAACTCGCGCTGGTGTGTCTGGCGATTCCTTAGAAAAACGTTTTGCTCACTATCACAGAATTTTGGAACATGCTAAAGGTAAAATTGAAATTCTACCAGGTGGGGGGATTGACCTTGACAACCGTCAAACCTTTATCGATCAGCTAGACGTGACACAATTACATGGAACCAAGGTTGTCTTTTAAAAAATAGAAAGGAACTGCTAGCTTTGGGTAGCAGTTTTCACTTATGTTTGAAATTTTTAAATCCTATCAGTTTAATCAAGAAAAGGCTAGAGCCTATGGATTTTTAGAAAAGTCGGGTATATGGAACTATACTTGCCTAATTTTACAGGAAGACTTTGTAATGTCTGTTTCAGTAACTGAAGGACAATTAAGCTTTCAGGTCTATGATCAGGAGAAAGGTGACCTTTATCCCCAAGTCCATATGGAAAGCATGAGGGGAAGTTTTGTCGGAAATGTCCGTGAGGCTTGTTTGGAGATTCTTTACCAGATTCGGAAGGCTTGTTTTGATGTGCAGGATTTTATCTGCCCTCAGACTAAGCGAATCATGACTCAAGTTCAGGAACAGTATGGTAATCAGCTGGAGTATCTTTGGGAAAAATCGCCTGATACGGCAGTGTTAAGACATGAAGGCAATCAAAAGTGGTATGCCGTCTTGATGAAGATCTCTTGGGATAAGCTGGAAAAGGGCAGAGTAGGGCTAGTAGAAGCAGTCAACCTCAAACATGACCAAGTAGTTGATTTGCTTTCACACAAGGGCATTTATCCAGCTTTTCATATGAACAAACGCTATTGGATTAGTGTGGCGCTTGATGATACTTTATCAGATGAAGAAGTAATGGAATTGATAGAAAGAAGCTGGAATTTAACTATTAGAAAATGAAAAAATTCAAGATTTTTCAAGAACTTTCAATTAGCGAAATATTCTTTACTGAAGAAATTTTCAGAAAATATTTGATTTTTTCTTGACAAGCGCTTTTGCCTGTGCTAAAATACTAAACAAGATATCAAACGAAGGAGAAAGTCAAACATGAGAACAGCTAAGTTTAATCAATTTGCTTTGTTGTTGAGGTACTCGGGCTAGTGCAGAAGCATTAGTCCTGTTTGGCTTACCAAGCGGGAGTGAATCAACATCTCGCTTGGAATTCCGAGCGAGATGTTTTTTTACAATCAAATTTGGAAAAGGGGAAATCACATGAGAACAGTTGAATTTTTAGATACCAGCCTTCGAGATGGAGAACAGACACCAGGCGTGAATTTTTCAATTAAGGAAAAGGTTGTCATAGCTAGACAGCTGGAGAAATGGGGTATTTCAGCCATTGAAGCCGGTTTTCCGGCGGCGAGTCCTGATTCATTCACAGCAGTGCAGGAAATCGCCAAGGTCTTGAAGAAAACAGCGGTGACTGGGTTAGCACGTTCTGTCAAGTCTGATATTGATGCTTGTTATGAAGCCCTCAAGGATGCCAAGTATCCACAGGTTCATGTCTTTATCGCTACCAGTCCGATTCACCGCAAGTATAAACTCAATAAGAGCAAGGAAGAGATTTTGGACGCAATCAGTGAGCATGTTTCTTATGCTCGTTCTAAGTTTGAGGTTGTCGAGTTCTCTCCTGAAGATGCAACCAGAACAGAGTTGGATTTCCTCCTGCAAGTTGTTCAAACGGCGGTAGATGCAGGTGCATCTTATATCAATATCCCTGACACCGTAGGATTTACCACGCCAGAAGAGTACGGTGCTATCTTCAAATACTTGATTGAGAATGTCAAGACGGATCGTCAGATTATCTATTCGCCTCACTGTCATGATGATCTTGGGATGGCAGTGGCTAATAGCCTTGCTGCTGTTAAAAATGGGGCAGGACGTGTCGAAGGAACTATCAACGGTATTGGTGAGCGAGCTGGAAATGCTGCTTTGGAAGAAATTGCAGTAGCCCTCAATATTCGTCAAGATTACTACCAAGCAGAAACCAGTATTGTCTTAAATGAGACAATCAATACGTCAGAAATGGTTTCTCGCTTCTCAGGAATTCCAGTTCCTAAAAACAAGGCCGTCGTTGGAGGTAATGCCTTCTCTCACGAATCTGGCATTCATCAAGATGGAGTCCTTAAAAATCCTCTTACTTATGAGATTATCACACCTGAATTGGTTGGTGTTAAGAGTAATAGCCTCCCACTTGGAAAATTATCTGGTCGCCATGCCTTTGTTGAAAAACTAAGAGAACTGGCCCTAGATTTTACAGAAGAGGATATCAAACCACTCTTTGCGAAGTTCAAGGCACTGGCTGATAAAAAACAAGAAATCACAGATGCAGATATTCGTGCACTAGTGGCTGGAACCATGGTTGAAAACCCAGAAGGCTTCCACTTTGATGATTTACAACTTCAAACCCATGCAGATAATGACATCGAAGCGCTTGTTAGCCTAGCCAATATGGATGGTGAGAAGGTCGAATTTAATGCGACAGGGCAAGGTTCTGTTGAGGCTATCTTCAACGCTATCGACAAATTCTTCAATCAATCCGTCCGCTTGGTGTCCTATACCATTGATGCGGTAACGGATGGAATTGATGCCCAAGCTCGGGTTTTGGTCACTGTTGAAAATAGAGATACGGAAACAATCTTTAATGCAGCAGGTCTTGATTTTGATGTACTGAAAGCTTCGGCTATTGCCTATATCAATGCTAATACCTTTATTCAAAAAGAGAATGCTGGTGAGATGGGACGCAGTGTTTCCTATCGTGACATGCCTAGTGTGTAAAGGAGAAGGCTATGACAAAGAAAATAGTGGTCCTAGCAGGGGACGGAATCGGCCCAGAAATCATGGAGGCTGGATTAGAGGTTCTGGAAGCTATAGCTAAAAAAACAGGCTTTGACTATGAAATAGACAGACGACCCTTTGGCGGTGCAGGTATTGATGCTGCAGAGCATCCCTTACCTGATGAAACCCTCAAGGCATGTAGAGAGGCAGATGCCATTCTCCTAGCAGCTATTGGTAGTCCCCAGTATGATAGTGCAACGGTTCGGCCTGAACAAGGCTTGCTGGCTCTCCGTAAGGAACTCAATCTTTACGCTAATATTCGCCCTGTAAAAATCTTTGACAGTCTCAAGCATTTGTCACCACTCAAACCGGAACGAATTGCTGGTGTAGACTTTGTCGTGGTGCGTGAGTTGACAGGCGGGATTTACTTTGGAGATCATATCCTTGAAGAGCGCAAAGCGCGTGATATCAACGACTATAGCTATGAGGAAGTGGAGCGAATTATTCGCAAAGCCTTTGAAATTGCAAGAAATCGCAGAAAAATCGTTACTAGTATCGATAAGCAAAATGTTCTAGCGACCTCAAAACTCTGGCGGAAAGTAGCTGAGGAAGTCGCGCAGGATTTCCCAGATGTAACCTTGGAGCACCAGCTAGTCGACTCAGCTTCCATGCTTATGATTACCAATCCTGCCAAGTTTGATGTCATCGTGACAGAGAATCTTTTCGGAGATATTCTATCTGATGAATCAAGCGTTTTATCTGGCACACTTGGGGTTATGCCATCAGCCAGTCACTCTGAAAAGGGTCCAAGTCTCTATGAGCCAATTCACGGTTCAGCTCCTGATATTGCTGGTCAAGGAATTGCCAATCCTATCTCCATGATTTTATCAGTGGCCATGATGTTGAGAGACAGTTTTGGACGTTGTGAGGATGCAGAGCGTATCGAGCGTGCTGTTGAGGTAAGTTTGGCAGCTGGTATATTAACGAGAGATCTAGGGGGACAGGCTTCAACAAAAGAAATGACAGAAGCCATTATTGCAAGGTTATGAAGTTAGACGAAAAAATTACTCTAGTCCTTTTGATTTGGAATGTCATGGTTTTCTTGATTTATGGTATTGACAAATCTAAGGCAAGGAGAAGAGTTTGGCGCATCCCTGAGAAAATCTTACTTATTTTAGCCTTTACTTGTGGTGGTTTTGGTGCCTGGTTGGCAGGAATCATCTTTCACCACAAGACTCGAAAATGGTACTTTAAAACAGTTTGGTTTCTCGGGATGGTGTCCACACTAGTAGCCTTATATTTTATTTGGAGGTAATGGATGGCAGGAAAATCGATTTTTGATAAATTATGGGACCGTCATGTCATCACAGGAGAAGAGGGGCAGCCCCAACTCATGTATGTGGACCAGCACTATATTCATGAAGTGACCAGCCCTCAGGCTTTTCAAGGATTACGAGATGCAGGACGCAGATTGAGACGACCAGACTTGACATTTGGAACCTTTGACCACAATGTCCCGACAGTCAATATCTACGATATTCGAGATGTGATTTCTAAGGCACAAATTGATAAGCTGGCTGAAAATGTTGAGGAGTTTGGGATTGAACATGCTGCCCACGGTTCCGAAAAGCAAGGAATCGTTCATATGGTTGGTCCAGAGACAGGACGGACCCAACCAGGAAAATTCATCGTCTGTGGAGACAGTCACACAGCAACTCACGGAGCTTTCGGAGCGATCGCCTTTGGGATTGGGACCAGTGAGGTCGAACATGTCTTTGCGACACAGACCCTCTGGCAGGTCAAACCCAAGAAAATGCTGGTGGAATTCACTGGCGTCCCTCAAAAAGGAGTTTATTCTAAGGATTACATTCTCGCCCTGATTGCCAAGTACGGCGTTGCCTGTGGTGTTGGCTATGTGGTGGAATATCGTGGACAAGCAATTGATGCACTGAGCATGGAAGAGCGAATGACCATCTGCAATATGTCCATCGAGTTTGGATCTAAGATGGGAATCATGAATCCGGATCAAACCACCTATGATTATCTCAAGGGACGGGAATGTGTTCCAGAGGACTTTGAAGAGGCTATGGCAGATTGGGAGACCCTTGTCAGTGATGAGAATGTCGTTTACGATAAGGTTATCCAGATGGATGTCTCAGACTTGGCTCCTATGGTGACCTGGGGAACCAATCCTGCTATGGGGGTTGACTTTGACAGTAGCTTCCCAGAAATTAAGGATATGAATGATGAGCGAGCCTACAATTATATGGATTTGGAACCAGGTCAAAAGCCAGCAGATATTGAACTAGGCTATATCTTTATCGGCTCTTGTACAAATGCTCGTCTCAGCGACTTGCAACTGGCTGCGCGATTTGTCAAAGGAAAGAAAATTGCTCCCAACTTAACAGCTATCGTAGTTCCAGGCTCTCGTCCTGTCAAACGAGCTGCTGAGAAGTTGGGTTTGGATAAGGTTTTCATAGATGCTGGTTTTGAGTGGAGAGATCCAGGTTGCTCCATGTGTCTAGGGATGAATCAGGACAAGGTACCTGATGGCGTGCACTGTGCTTCAACCAGCAATCGTAACTTTGAAGACAGACAAGGCTTTGGCGCTAAGACTCATCTCTGTAGTCCAGCTATGGCAGCTGCGGCAGCTATTGCAGGGCGTTTCGTAGATGTTCGACAAATGCCAGAAGCCCAGTAAGGAGAGGATATGGAGAAATTTACAGTTTATACGGGAACGACCGTTCCTCTCATGAATGATAACATCGACACCGACCAAATCCTACCCAAGCAGTTTCTCAAGTTAATTGATAAAAAAGGCTTTGGTAAGTACCTCATGTATGCTTGGCGTTATTTGGACGATCTCTATACTGAGGATCCAGACTTTGTCTTTAACAGATCTGAATACCGTAAAGCAACTATTCTCATCTCAGGGGATAACTTTGGGGCAGGGTCTTCGAGGGAACATGCAGCTTGGGCCCTAGCGGACTATGGTTTTAAAGTCGTGATTGCAGGATCTTTCGGTGACATTCATTACAATAATGAACTCAATAATGGCATGTTGCCTATTGTTCAGCCCAGAGAGGTTCGAGAGAAACTAGCCCACTTGAAACCAAGCGATCAGGTAACTGTGGACTTGGAACAACAAAAAATCATCTCACCAGTTGGAGAATTCACTTTTGAAATCGATAGCGAATGGAAACACAAACTCTTAAATGGTTTGGATGATATCGGTATTACCTTGCAGTATGAAGATTTGATTGCTGCTTATGAAAAACAACGACCAGCCTACTGGCAGGATTAGAAGAAAAATAGAAAAGGAAATAGAACTATGACAAAACACATTCAATGGAACGGAACACTTTCACAAGAAGGCTATGATATTTTAAAAGGTGAGGGCGGATGTATCGTTTGCCCTACAAAAGTTGGTTACATCATCATGACTAGTGACAAGGCAGGTCTTGAACGCAAGTTCGCAGCCAAAGAGCGTAACCGTAACAAACCAGGTGTTGTTCTCTGCGGTAGCATGGATGAGCTTCGCGCTTTAGCACAACTTAACCCAGAAATTGAAGCCTTCTACCAAAAACATTGGGATGAAGATATTCTTCTTGGTTGTATCCTTCCTTGGAAACCAGAAGCTTTTGAAAAACTCAAAGCATATGGTGATGGCCGTGAAGAACTCATGACTGACGTGCGTGGTACTAGCTGTTTCGTTATCAAGTTTGGAAAAGCTGGTGAACAATTGGCTGCCAAACTTTGGGAAGAAGGCAAGATGGTCTACGCCTCATCTGCAAACCCATCTGGAAAAGGAAACCGTGGTAAGGTAGAAGGTATCGGAGAACGCATCGAAGGAGCAGTTGACCTTGTTATCGAGGCAGACGACTACGTGGCATCTATCCAGCCTGACAAAACGATTGAAACACGCTACGAGCAAGGTGTGATGGTCTCTATGGTCGATAAAGACGGCAAACTCATCCCAGAACAAGGAGGAGCACGTTCAACTTCACCAGCTCCAGTTGTAATCCGCAAAGGGCTTGACATTGATAAGATTATGATGCACCTGTCAGACACCTTTAACTCATGGGACTATAGACAGGGCGAGTATTATTAGGATTTAGAAGAAGTGGGGAGAAAATAATCTCTCCTCTTTCTTTTGTTATTTGTACAATAAAATCCGAACCATATACTTTAATTTATAAAATTATTTGACAAAAACTGTACTTTGGTTTATAATTAATTAAGGAAACGTCGGAAAAGGCGTAGTGATGCGAGAGCATAGGTAGGTCATTACAAAAGAAACGAGACATCGATATGTTAAATGAATTTCCAATTTTTGATTACGAAGATATTCAATTGATTCCAAATAAATGTGTGATTAAAAGCCGTGCAGAAGCAGATACAAGTGTCACTCTAGGAAATCACACCTTTAAACTACCTGTTGTGCCAGCTAATATGCAGACGATTTTGGATGAAAATGTAGCAGAGCAACTGGCTAAAGGGGGCTACTTCTACATTATGCACCGTTTTGATGAGGCAGGACGCATTCCTTTTATTAAACGCATGCACGATCAAGGGCTTATTGCTTCTATCTCTGTCGGTGTTAAGGACTATGAGTATGATTTCGTTAGCCAGCTCAAGGCTGATGCTCCTGAGTACATCACGATTGATATTGCCCATGGTCATGCGGATAGCGTGATTTCTATGATTCAACACATCAAGAAAGAATTGCCAGATACTTTTGTTATTGCAGGAAATGTGGGAACGCCAGAAGCTGTGCGTGAACTTGAAAATGCTGGTGCGGATGCTACTAAGGTCGGAATCGGTCCTGGTAAGGTTTGTATCACCAAGGTCAAGACGGGTTTTGGTACAGGTGGCTGGCAGTTGGCTGCCCTTCGTTGGTGTGCCAAGGCTGCACGTAAACCGATTATTGCTGATGGCGGGATTCGTACTCATGGCGATATTGCCAAGTCTATCCGCTTCGGGGCCAGCATGGTTATGATTGGTTCCCTCTTTGCAGGACATATCGAAAGTCCAGGGAAAACGATCGAAGTCGATGGCGAACATTTCAAAGAATATTATGGTTCAGCTTCTCAATACCAAAAAGGTGCTTATAAGAATGTTGAAGGTAAGCGTATTTTACTTCCAGCAAAGGGACATTTGCAAGACACTTTAACTGAGATGGAACAAGATTTGCAAAGTGCTATTTCCTATGCAGGTGGATGTGAGGTAGCTGACCTCAAGCACGTGGATTATGTGATTGTCAAAAACTCTATTTGGAATGGGGATGCTTCCCACTAAGGGAAGACTTTCATTCCGGAAAAAAACTTGTTATCAAGGCAATTTTTTGTTATAATGAAACAAGTTTCCACCCTTAGTGTAATGGATATCACGTAAGATTCCGGTTCTTGAGATGGGGGTTCGATTCCCTCAGGGTGGATGTAAACATCCTAAGAAAGCCTTTAGTAGGGCTTTTTATTTATCCTGCCTCTAATTTGCCCCTAATACTCTTCGAAAATCTCTTCAAACCACGTCAGCGTCGCCTTACCGTACTCAAGTACAACCTGCGGCTAGCTTCCTAGTTTGCTTTTTGATTTTCATTGAGTATAAAGCTGAAAATCTCTTTTCAAAGAATTCCCAAATGCTTTCCAGTCCCATTTTAAAGTGACTCAGGGGGCTTTTTTTGATATAATAAAAAGGACTGTTATCAGTTAGAAAGAGGTTGGTATGAAAGAATTACAAACTGTACTAAAGAACCATTTTGCAATCGAATTTGCAGACAAAAACTTACTGGAGACTGCCTTTACTCATACGAGTTATGCCAATGAGCACCGCCTCTTAAAAATTTCACACAATGAACGCTTGGAATTTTTAGGAGACGCTGTTCTACAGTTATTGATTTCAGAATATCTGTATAAAAAATATCCTAAAAAGCCTGAGGGTGACTTGTCTAAACTCCGTGCCATGATTGTCCGCGAGGAGAGTTTGGCTGGTTTTGCGCGTGATTGCCAGTTTGACCAGTTTATCAAGCTGGGTAAGGGGGAAGAAAAATCTGGTGGTCGCAATCGTGACACCATTCTTGGTGATGCCTTCGAAGCCTTTCTTGGTGCCCTCCTTTTGGATAAGGATGTTGCCAAGGTCAAGGAATTTATCTATCAAGTCATGATTCCCAAGGTGGAAGCTGGAGAGTTTGAAATGATTACAGACTACAAAACCCATCTCCAAGAGTTACTACAGGTCAATGGTGATGTGGTTATCCGTTATCAAGTGATATCTGAAACGGGTCCTGCCCATGACAAGGTTTTTGATGTGGAAGTTCTGGTTGAGGGTAAGAGTATTGGTCAAGGGCATGGTCGCTCAAAAAAACTAGCAGAGCAAGATGCTGCTAAAAATGCTGTTGAGAAAGGGCTTGATTCATGTATTTAAAGGAAATTGAAATTCAGGGATTCAAGTCTTTTGCTGATAAGACCAAGGTCGTCTTTGACCAAGGGGTTACGGCAGTTGTGGGTCCAAATGGATCAGGAAAGTCGAATATTACCGAAAGTTTGCGATGGGCCTTGGGGGAGTCAAGTGTTAAGAGTCTCCGTGGGGGCAAGATGCCGGATGTCATTTTTGCTGGAACAGAAACTCGCAAACCGCTCAATTATGCTTCTGTAATTGTGACTCTTGATAATAATGACGGATTTATCAAGTATGCAGGCCAAGAAATTAGGGTGGAACGCCATATCTATCGTAGTGGAGATAGCGAATACAAGATTGACGGCAAGAAAGTCCGTCTGCGTGATATTCATGACCTTTTCTTGGATACAGGTTTGGGACGAGATTCCTTCTCCATCATTTCCCAAGGGAAGGTTGAGGAGATCTTTAACTCCAAGCCTGAAGAACGCCGAGCTATTTTTGAAGAAGCTGCTGGAGTTTTAAAATACAAAACTCGCAGAAAAGAGACGGAGAGCAAATTGCAACAAACTCAGGATAATCTGGACCGTCTTGAAGACATTATCTACGAGTTGGATAATCAAATCAAGCCTCTTGAGAAGCAAGCTGAGAATGCCCGCAAGTTTCTAGACTTGGAAGGTCAACGTAAGACTATTTATTTAGACGTGCTGGTTGCTCAAATCAAGGAAAATAAGTCTGAACTAGACTCGACAGAAGAAGAGTTGGCTCAGGTTCAGGAACTCTTGACGAGCTACTACCAAAAGCGTGAAAAATTAGAAGAAGAAAATCAAGCTCTTAAAAAGCAACGCCAAGATTTACAGGCTGAAATGGCCAAAGACCAAGGCAGTTTGATGGATTTGACCAGTCTGATTAGTGATTTAGAGAGAAAATTAGCCCTATCGAAACTGGAGTCCGAGCAAGTAGCCCTGAATCAACAGGAAGCACAAGCACGTTTGGCCGCTTTAGAGGATAAGAGAAATTTACTCAGCAAAGAAAAATCTGATAAGGAAAGCTCTCTAGCTCTGTTAGAAGAAACTCTAGTCCAAAATAATCAAAAACTCAATCGACTAGAGGCTGAATTACTAGCTTTTTCAGATGATCCTGATCAGATGATTGAGCTTCTACGTGAACGCTTTGTAGCTCTTTTACAAGAAGAAGCGGATGTCTCAAACCAGCTGACCCGCATCGAAAATGAGTTGGAAAATAGCCGTCAGCTTTCTCAAAAACAAGCAGATCAACTAGAAAAGCTGAAAGAACAGTTAGCTACAGCTAAAGAGAAGGCTAGTCAGCAAAAAGAAGAGCTTGAAACTGCCAAGGAGCAAGTTCAGAAATTATTGGCCGACTATCAAGCTATTGCCAAGGAGCAAGAGGAGCAGAAAGCTTCCTATCAAGCTCAACAAAGTCAACTCTTTGACCGTCTGGATAGTCTCAAAAACAAGCAGGCCAGAGCTCAGAGTTTGGAAAATATCCTGAGAAATCATAGTAACTTTTATGCAGGTGTTAAGAGTGTTCTCCAAGAAAAAGACCGCCTTGGTGGGATTATTGGGGCAGTCAGTGAGCACCTGACCTTTGATGTGCATTATCAAACTGCTTTAGAGATTGCGCTAGGAGCCAGCAGTCAGCATATCATCGTAGAAGATGAAAACGCGGCAACCAAGGCGATTGATTTCCTCAAACGAAATAGAGCTGGTCGTGCGACTTTCCTTCCGTTGACCACTATCAAGGCTCGTACGATTTCTAGTCAGAATCAAGATGCTATTGCTGCAAGTCCAGGATTTCTGGGTATGGCAGATGAGTTAGTGTCGTTTGATAAGAGACTAGAAGCCATTTTCAAAAACTTGCTAGCAACGACAGCAATTTTTGATACCGTAGAACACGCGCGTGCAGCTGCTCGACAAGTTCGTTACCAGGTCCGTATAGTGACATTGGATGGGACAGAACTTCGCACAGGTGGTTCTTACGCAGGTGGAGCCAATCGCCAGAACAACAGTATTTTTATCAAGCCAGAACTGGAGCAATTACAAAAAGAAATTGCTGAAGAAGAAGCAAGTCTTCGTTCAGAAGAAGCATCTTTGAAGACCTTGCAAGACCAGATGGCAGTATTAACTGAAAGATTAGAAGCCATCAAATCTCAAGGAGAGCAGGCTCGTATTCAGGAGCAGGGCTTGTCCCTCGCTTATCAGCAGACCAGTCAGCAAGTTGAAGAATTAGAAACTCTTTGGAAACTCCAAGAAGAGGAATTAGATCGTCTTTCTGAGGAAGATTGGCAAGCGGATAAGGAAAAATGCCAAGAGCGCCTTGCTACAATCGCCAGTGACAAGCAAAATCTGGAAACTGAGATTGAAGAAATTAAGTCTAACAAAAATGCCATCCAAGAACGTTATCAGAACTTGCAAGAACAGGTAGCGCAAGCTCGCTTGCTTAAGACGGAATTGCAAGGTCAAAAGCGTTATGAGATGTCTGACATTGAACGCTTAGTCAAGGAATTGGAAACTCTTGAACTTGAGCAAGAAGAAATCCAACGTCTGCTCCAAGAAAAGGTTGATAATCTTGAGAAAGTTGATACAGAATTGCTCAGCCAACAGGTCGAAGAAGCCAAAACTCAGAAAACAAACCTCCAACAAGGTTTAATCCGCAAGCAGTTTGAGTTGGATGATATTGAAGGTCAACTGGATGATATTGCTAGTCATTTGGATCAGGCTCGCCAGCAGAATGAAGAATGGATTCGTAAACAAACGCGGGCAGAAGCCAAGAAAGAAAAGGTCAGCGAGCGCTTGCGCTATCTACAAAGCCAATTAACAGACCAGTACCAGATCAGCTATACTGAAGCTCTTGAAAAGGCGCATGAGTTGGAAAATCTCAATCTGGCAGAGCAAGAAGTTAAGGACTTAGAGAAGGCTATTCGAGCACTTGGAGCAGTTAATCTAGATGCCATTGAGCAATTCGAAGAAGTTCATAACCGCTTGGAATTTTTAAATAGCCAGAGAGATGATATTTTATCTGCTAAAAATCTGCTTCTTGAAACCATAAGAGAAATGAATGATGAGGTTAAGGAGCGCTTTAAATCAACCTTTGAAGCAATCCGCGACTCCTTTAAAGTCACTTTTAAGCAGATGTTTGGCGGTGGTCAGGCAGACCTTATTTTATCAGATGGTGACCTTTTAACAGCCGGGGTTGAAATTTCTGTCCAACCTCCAGGCAAAAAGATCCAGTCCCTCAATCTCATGAGTGGTGGGGAGAAGGCTTTGTCAGCATTAGCCTTGTTGTTCTCTATTATTCGAGTAAAAACCATTCCTTTTGTCATACTGGATGAGGTAGAGGCGGCACTTGATGAAGCCAATGTCAAACGTTTTGGGGATTACCTCAACCGCTTTGACAAGGATAGCCAGTTTATCGTAGTGACCCACCGTAAGGGGACCATGGCTGCGGCTGATTCTATCTATGGAGTAACCATGCAAGAATCTGGTGTCTCAAAAATAGTTTCAGTCAAGTTAAAAGATTTAGAAGAAACAGTAGACTAGTTACCAAACGATAGCATCTCTTAGGAGGTGCTATTTTTTTAAAATTAACATCTTGAAAAGTTTTTCAAGGTCAGTTCAGGGGCAAAAAACGACATTTGGGCTTTCCTTTTAGCGAAAAGGCTTTCTCTATGATATAATAGTTTCATGATTACAACAGTACCTATAAAAAATGAAAAAGATATCGCAGTACCGGATAAAACGGTCCTTGTTTTAGGCTATTTTGATGGCGTTCACAAAGGCCATCAAAAACTTTTTGAAGTTGCTACTAAGGCATCGATGAAGGATTATCTTCCTGTAGTTGTGATGACCTTTACAGAATCACCTAAACTTGCTCTACAACCCTACCATCCAGATCTTATGTTGCACATTGTTAATCATCAAGAACGTGAGCAAAAGTTGAAATGGCATGGAGTTGAAGAACTATTTTTGCTTGATTTTAGTAGTAAATTTGCTAGCTTAACGGCACAAGAGTTTTTTGATACTTATATTAAGGCTTTAAAACCAGCTATCATCGTTGCAGGATTTGACTATACTTTTGGTTCTGACAAGAAAACTGCAGATGATTTGAGGGACTATTTTGATGGTGAAATCATTATTGTTCCTCCTGTAGAAGATGAAAAAGGCAAAATCAGTTCTACTCGTATTCGTCAAGCTATTCTTGATGGTGATGTCAGGGAAGCAGGTCATTTACTTGGAACTCCCCTACCGTCACGTGGAATGGTCGTTCATGGTAATGCTAGAGGGCGGACAATTGGTTATCCAACAGCTAATCTTATTCTAAGAGATCGTACATATATGCCAGCAGATGGGGTATATGTTGTTGATGTAGAGGTTCAACGCCAGAAGTATCGAGGTATGGCTAGTGTAGGAAAAAATGTTACCTTTGATGGGGAAGAGCCTCGTTTTGAGGTCAATATTTTTGATTTTTCAGATGACATTTACGGTGAAACTGTCATTGTCTACTGGCTAGACCATGTCCGTGACATGGTCAAATTTGACTCTGTTGAAGAACTCGTAGACCAACTCCAGAAAGATGAAGAAATTGCTCGGAATTGGAAGGTGGAGGACTAGAAATATTTAGAGACTACATAAAATTTACATTTCAATTAAACTTAGTAATAAAATAAAGTATTTTTTGTCAACTGTAGTGAGCTTATATCAGCTGATATATTGATAGGACGAAAGCGGAAGATAACTTAAAAAGTCATCATTTGATGGCTTTTTTCTATACTATAATTGAGGTGATTGTATTCTTGATAATTATAGTGAAATGAAATAAGAATAGGACAAATTGATCAGGATAGTCAAAACAATTTCTAACAATGTTTTATAAGTAAAGGTGTACTATTCTAGCTTCAATATACTATAATTAAAAATAGATATTAAACAATGATCTAGTCTATATGTTATTGTTTTTCCAAAAATCACTTTACGTCAGTTAACGGAACTCTTTTTTAGTTTAATTTACGTTTAGTTAGAAAAGAACTATCGTCCTGAATTTTGACGTAAAGCTTATGCATCGATTATGATGTTCAAGTATCTCTTGTTAAAAGATATCTATAAGTTGTCCGATGTATATTTGGTGGAGCAATCCATTATTGATATAGTTTTTAAATCTCTATCTAAACTGTATAAATGATTTTTATAGTGGACACAGATTTTAGTCCTTTTTTGATTTCAAATCAATGAAAATACGTTTTTTAAAGTTATCAAAGTTGCGGAAACTAAAATATTGTATTTAAAAAGTTTAATAAGATTATTGGTAGCTTTTAATATAGAGATAGACAGGGTTACTAAAGGACGTTGACAATTTATTTGAGACAATTTTTAAAGACAGTCTGGAAAAGAGGAAAACAAGCTTTAGATTTGTAACAATGAAACTAAACTGTTTAACAGAATCCTTGTTTTAAAAGTGAAAATATAAGAGTTGGTAGAAAATATAGTGGTACTTTATGTCTTTTAAAGTGTTCAAGAATTTATCTAGAATTTCTTAGTTGGTTAGGTGTATGAGAACAGTAGGGCAGTAAATATGTTTTTTGATTAGTTTACGGTGAAACTGTTGTTAGTTTAGTTTCTAGTAGCGCTTAATGACTTGATACTCGTGAGCTTTTCTATTAAACTGATTCATAATATAGATATAAACATGATTCTTGGAAAGCCTTAACTTTTTGAGAACAAAAAAGCGATCCAAAAGAATTTTTATGTTCGAGGAAAATTGTTTAGCTATATTATAGTAAGGATTAAATATGTTCATTGTATGATATTCATCCGACATCGGATAAGTCTATCGTAGCGAAGAAAATGAATTCGGAAAATAGCTTGTGTCTTCCTCCTACGTTTTGATGCAATAGATAATCTATGGAAGAATTACTATTATGAGATTGATACAATTCTACTTACAACAGCAAAAATAACTTTTCATACTATACTCAAATCAAAAAACATCTTATAATAGCAGTTATGAAACTTACAAAC
>CAUQVK010000005.1:0-37643 GCA_963521495.1 uncultured Streptococcus sp. | reverse complement strand
TGTTACACAGTTGAAAATATGGTATACTTTTCATGAGAATTTTCTAAATTTTTAATATTCTATCAAAGGAGGTTTGCATGCTTTCCAAATTTTCTGGAAGCCGACAAGACCAGCAATTTGTGTTACTTTTAGTTATTTTGCTAGGTATTTTAGGGATTTCTCTCTTTCTAGCAGTTTCAATGGGATCTGTTGCGATTGATCTAGGAGATACCTATCGGATTATTTTGAGCAGGTTGGGATTTCCTCTTGAGATAGGAGAGGTTTCCAAGTCTACTCTTGCCATTGTATGGAACATGAGATTCCCCCGAGTATTGTTAGGTCTGATAGTAGGAGCAGGCCTTTCTATGTGTGGTAGTGTGATGCAGTCTACAGTGAACAATCCCATCGCTGAGCCCTATGTCTTAGGAATATCTGCGGGTGCAACTCTAGGGGCAACCTTGAGCATCATTCTTGGTTTAAAAGTGATGATTAGCTTTGGAGCTTTTCTTGGAGCTATTTTGGCAACAATTGCTGTCCTCATCATTGCCTCTATGCAGGGAAGGATGACGACTTCTAGTCTGATTTTATCAGGAACGGTGGTCAACGCTCTCTTTCTGGCTTTTTCCAACTTTATTATCTCAGTTGGAGCTAATGCGGACAGTGTGATGACCATTAAGTTTTGGACCATGGGCTCGCTCGCTGGGACTTCCTGGGCAGACTTGGTCCTGCCAACTATAGTAGTAGGAATGGCCTTTCTATTTTTCTCTACTCAGTATCGTGTTTTCAATGCGATGATGATGGGAGATGAGGCTGCTTTAACTTTGGGGATTCCCTTACGCTTTTATTGGTATCTTTATGTGACCATGGTGGCTGTGCTAACAGCAGTCTTAGTAGCAACCTGTGGGATTATTGGATTTGTCGGTCTGATTACTCCACATTTAGCTCGAGGGTTAGTAGGAACGAATTACAAGAGGCTTTTTCCTGTTGCAACCTTGCTGGGTGCCCTCTTTGTCATCTGGGCAGACGTACTCTCTCGTATCATCATTCCAAACGCAGAGCTTCCTATTGGTATTTTCACAGCCTTAGTAGGTGCTCCCTTCTTTATCTACATTGTTGGAGGTAGGCGAAGGGAGGTGAGGGTCTGATATGGACTTGATTTGTCAGGATATCCATTTTGGACTAGGAGAGAAAAAAATCCTCAAAGGAGTCTCTCTTAAGGTTGAAGGGAATCAATTTCACACGATATTAGGACCAAATGGAAGTGGAAAAACCAGCCTGCTTAAACTCCTCTATCGTCAGGAAAAGGCGGACAAAGGCTTGATAAGCCTAGATGGAAAGCCGCTGGAGCATTGGTCGCTCAAAGAAACAGCCAAGCAAATGGCAGTTGTCACCCAGTTTAACCAGCTGCAGTTTGATTGTACAGTTGAGGAAATCGTCTTGCTGGGAAGAACTCCCCACCTCTCTTTTTTACAGAAGGAAAGGGAAAGAGATTATACCCTCGTTCAAGATGCCCTCGTTAAGGTGGATATGCTTGAGAAGAAAACTCGTCTCTATTCGTCTCTGTCAGGGGGAGAGAAACAGCGAGTCTTACTAGCCCGCGCCTTGGCGCAAGAACCGACTCTCTTGCTCCTGGACGAACCAACCAATCACTTGGATATCAAGTATCAGCTAGACTTGTTAGCCATTGTGAAGGAGCTCAATATCAATGTTCTAGCTGTCCTGCATGATATTCAACTTGCTTGTCGCTATTCGGATTATCTCTATCTGATGAAAGAGGGAGAAATCCTTTACCAAGGGACTCCAAAGGAGACCATCACCCCTGAGTCATTGCAAACTGTATACGGAGTTCAAAGTCAGGTGACTTGGACCGAGGATCAGCAAGCCATGATTCACTATTTATAAGAATGAAAAGGAAAACAAGATGAAAAAAACACTAAGCATTTTACTCGTAACAGTAGCTACCTTAACTTTGGCAGCTTGTGGCAATACTACTACAGAAAAAGCTACCACACAATCTAGCACAGAAACAAGTCAAAAGGCCAGCACAGAGACGACTTATCCACTAACGGTCAAAACCTATGACGCGAAAGGGAATGAAGTCGAACAAGTTTTTGACAAGGCACCTGAAAAAGTTATCACCAACAATCTTTCAACCACTGAAATCTTATTGGAGTTGGGGTTGAAGGATAAAATTGTTGGCATGCTCAATCCAGACAATGCTGTGACGGACAAATACAAGGATGCGATTGCGACTATTCCTCAAATTGGGGATAAAAAAACAGTCTCACAAGAGACAGTCCTTTCTTATGAGCCAGACGCTGTGATGGGTCGAAACATGATGTTTTCTGAAAAATCCTTGGGGACAGTTAGCACTTGGAATGAAAATAAAATCCCAGTTTATACACAAAAAGCTTCTCTCTCAACAATTCAGCAAGATTTGGGGAATATCGTAGAAGATGTCAAAAATCTTGGAATGATTTTTAATGTTCAGGACAAGGCCAATGAATACGCAGCCCAATTACAAACTAAAATTGACGCTGTTAAGAAAGCAAATCCAGCAAGTCAAGGTGAAAAGAAAAAGGCTTTGATTATGGTTGCTTATAATGATGAAACCTTCGGTGCCTACAAGTCTGCTTTGCAAGAAAGTTTGTTGAACCAACTTGGTTATACAAACGTTGCTACGGGGACATCAGGCTTGACCTTGGAAAATCTCGTGTCAATGGATCCTGAATTGATTATCTATGTAACCAGCGATCGCAATAAAAAATTGGATGAAAAAGCAGTAGAGTTGATGAAGGCAAATGCTGTTTTGGAAAGCGTTCCTGCTATTAAGAATCAAAAAATCATGACCATCTCTTACGATGAATTGATGGACTATGGTCCAGCAGTGATTGATTCCCTTGAGAAAATCAATGACTTTATCAATAAATAATGAGTTTGATTGGGAAGGAATTCAAGTCAAAATTAGCCTTCCTTCTAACTACGATCCCAATCAAACCTATCCGGCTATTTTATTGAATGATGGAAACTTGGACTTCCTATCGTCCCTTTCTGAATCTGTGATTTTAGTGGGCTTGACCTCTAAAAATCGCCTAGATGACTACACTCCCTGGAAGGCAGCTGCTCTGAGAGATGGAGCTCCAGATTTTGGAGGTCAGGCCAACGTCTATCATGATCATTTATTTGGAGGTCTTTTAGACAAGTTGCAGTCACTTTATCGCCTGGACGAAACTCGCCTTGCTTATGGAGGCTACTCACTAGGTGGTTTGGCGGCAGTCTACAGTCTTTTCAGCTTTGACAAGGTTTCCTGTGTCTTTTCGATCTGCGGTTCCTTTTGGTATCCTGATTTTGTGACTTACTGCAAGGCAGAGACAGTGAAAAATCTAGACTGTTTGCTGTATTTACAGAATGGTCAATCAGAAGGAGCACACCATACTAATCGCTTGGCTCAAGCACCAACCTATGCTGAGCAGATCCATACCAGTCTTCAGAAATGCTATCCGAACGGCCAGTTTGTCTTTGACCCTTATGGGCATCATGAACAAGTGGCTGAGCGATTTCTGGCTTTTTCCAGCTGGTTGGCCCAAAAATGGAAAATCGAATAAAAGATTTATCCCTTGGCTTTTGCCAAGGGATTGTTGTATTTATTTAAGTAAGTTTTTCTCTTTTCTTATCTGGATTCCAGATAAAGCTTGCGATAAAGCTAAAGATGATGGTTAGGATAGCGAGGATAATGGCAAGGGTGAGGGCAGGGATGCGGATAAGCCACCAGAGTGGGTTTGGTTTTTTATTATTGTGCCATTGTTTCGTTTCTTGGTCCAAACGTTGAAATTCTGCTTGGATGCGATTGGCGACTGTTTCAATGCCTTCATCATTCATTTTCTTGATATCTGAGATATCGATTGGATTTCCAAAGTTCATATCGACACGCTCACGGCTAACCAAGCCTTTTAAGGTCATAGGACCTGTATAGGTAACAGGCATGATACGGACCTTGGCCATTTTGGCAATCAGAGCTACGCCACCCTTGACATCGTTTGAGTGACGGCTCCCGCTTGGAAACATGATGAGAGAGCGGTTACTTTTTTTGAGAACATTGATAGGATATTTGATGGCTGAAGCGCTAGGATTTTCACGGTCGATGGGAAAGGCGCCACACATACGAATCCACCAACCAAAAATACGGTTGGTAAAGAGTTCTTTTTTTGCCATAAAGATAAATTGTTTTGGCTTGGTCGCAAAGGCCATGTAAACAGGATCCCACCAGGTGCGGTGAGGTGCAACCAGAATATAATTTTCATCTTGATTAGGAATTTTATCAGTATTATGATAGTGGGCATTGCCATTGATGGACCATAGGAGCAATACAACCAATCCACGTAAATAAGTATAAAACATGCGATCTCCTTCAATTATTTTCTTGTTATTATTATACCTTATCAAAGGAGGGCTGGCAAACTTTTCCCTTGACTAGGTGCATATTTGGGATGAGATTAGAATTCTTTTAGAAAAAATGATATGATAAAATTTATGGATAAAAATAAGATTATGGGATTAACCCAAAGAGAAGTCACGGAAAGACAGGCTAAGGGCTTGGTCAATGATTTTACTGCTTCGGCCAGTACCAGCACTTGGCAAATCGTTAAACGAAATGTCTTTACCCTTTTTAACGCTTTGAACTTTGCCATTGCTTTGGCCCTTGCCTTTGTGCAGGCTTGGAGCAATTTGGTCTTTTTTGCTGTTATCTGCTTTAACGCTTTTTCTGGAATTGTGACCGAGCTACGGGCCAAACACATGGTGGACAAGCTCAATCTCATGACTAAGGAAAAGGTCAAGACTATCCGTGATGGCCAAGAAGTGGCTCTGAATCCTGAAGAATTGGTGTTAGGAGATGTGATTCGTCTGTCTGCTGGAGAGCAGATTCCTAGTGATGCCTTGGTTTTGGAAGGCTTTGCGGAAGTCAATGAAGCCATGTTGACGGGGGAAAGTGATTTGGTGCAAAAGGAAGTGGATGCCTTGCTTTTGTCAGGAAGTTTCCTAGCTAGTGGGTCAGTTTTAGCTCAAGTTCACCATGTCGGTGCAGACAACTATGCTGCCAAACTCATGCTGGAAGCCAAGACCGTTAAACCCATCAACTCTCGTATCATGAAATCACTGGACAAGCTAGCAGGTTTTACTGGGAAAATTATCATTCCTTTTGGTCTGGCTCTCTTGCTGGAAGCCTTGCTTTTAAAAGGCTTGCCTCTTAAGTCATCTGTTGTAAACTCGTCGACAGCCCTTTTGGGAATGTTGCCTAAGGGAATTGCCCTTTTGACCATTACTTCGCTCTTGACTGCGGTGATTAAGCTGGGCTTGAAAAAGGTCTTGGTGCAGGAGATGTACTCTGTTGAGACCTTGGCGCGCGTGGATATGCTCTGTCTGGACAAGACGGGTACCATCACCCAAGGAAAGATGCAGGTGGAGGCTGTTCTTCCTTTGACTGAACAGTATGGAGAGTCAGCGCTTGCTAGCATCCTGACAAGCTACATAGCCCACAGTGAGGATAAAAATCCAACAGCTCAAGCCATTCGTCAGCGTTTCCAAGGTCAAGTAGCCTATCCTATGCTTTCTAATCTTCCCTTCTCAAGCGACCGAAAGTGGGGTGCTATGGAGTTAGAAGGTTTGGGGACAGTTTTCTTAGGTGCACCTGAGATGTTGCTGGATTCTGAGGTCCCAGAAGCCAGAGAGGCCTTGGAGAGAGGGTCACGTGTCTTGGTCTTAGCTCTCAGTCAGGAGAAATTAGACCATCACAAACCACAGAAACCATCTGATATTCAGGCTCTAGCCTTGCTGGAAATCTTGGACCCCATTCGGGAGGGAGCAGCAGAGACGCTGGACTATCTCCGTTCTCAGGAAGTGGGACTCAAGATTATCTCTGGTGACAATCCAGTTACGGTGTCCAGCATTGCCCAGAAGGCTGGTTTTGCGGACTATGACAGTTATGTAGATTGCTCGAAAATTACGGATGAGGAATTGGTTGCTATGGCTGAGGAGACAGCTATTTTCGGACGTGTTTCCCCTCATCAAAAGAAACTCATCATCCAAACGCTGAAAAAAGCAGGGCATACAACGGCCATGACAGGGGACGGAGTCAATGATATTCTGGCTCTTCGTGAAGCAGACTGTTCGATCGTAATGGCAGAAGGAGATCCGGCAACACGTCAGATTGCCAATCTGGTTCTCTTGAACTCAGACTTTAATGATGTTCCTGAGATTCTCTTTGAAGGTCGTCGTGTGGTCAATAACATTGCCCACATCGCCCCGATCTTCTTGATAAAGACCATCTATTCTTTCTTGCTCGCAGTTATCTGTATCGCCAGTGCTTTATTAGGTCGGTCTGAGTGGATCTTGATTTTCCCCTTCATTCCAATCCAGATTACCATGATTGACCAGTTCGTGGAAGGTTTCCCACCATTCGTTCTGACTTTTGAGCGAAATATCAAACCTGTTGAGCCAAACTTCCTCAGAAGATCCATGCTTCGTGCCCTACCAAGCGCTCTCATGGTCGTCTTCAGCGTTCTTTTTGTGAAAATATTTGGAAGTAGCCAAGGTTGGTCTGAGTTAGAAATCTCAACCCTACTCTATTATCTCTTGGGGTCAATTGGTTTCTTATCCGTATTTAGAGCCTGCATGCCATTTACCCTCTGGCGTGTCCTCTTGATTGTTTGGTCAGTAGGAGGCTTCCTAGCCACAGCTCTCTTCCCAAGAATTCAAAAACTGCTTGAAATTTCAACCTTAACAGGACAAACATTACCTGTTTATGGTGTCATGATGTTGGTCTTTACCGTGATTTTCATCCTGACTAGTCGCTATCAAGCCAGAAAATAAAGAAAGGCTGCAATCTGTGGATTGCGGTTTTCTTATACGACGAGTCTATCGTAGATCGGATGTGCAAGGTCTACGTGGAGATCATCTATCGGTGAACCCAAGAGCGACTCTCAAGCCTGTTTGTATTGGGATAGCAGATTCAAATGACTGTAGCTAGACTATTTGAAGTCTGACGCAAGAAATAATACTCTTCGAAAATCTCTTCAAATCAGGTCAGTTCTATCTGTAATCTCAAAGCTGTACTGTGAGCAACTTGTGGTTGACTCCCTGGTTTGATTTTCCTTGAGTATAAAAACTGTCAGATCAAATCGTATCTATACGAACAGAAACGTGATGGTAAGTCGTATAGAGCTCATAGTAGGACGAGGAAAGTCTAGAACATAAAAAAGAACTAGATAGATCCGCTAATTGTGGTTACTCTAGTTCTTTTTCGCTTATTCAACACCTAAGATTTCTTTAATATCATCAACGCTCAGATTGCTTCTGCTTTCTTGTCCTTCAAGGACGGTGTTGAAGAGTTCTTTTTTACTTTCTTGGAGTTCTTGGATTTTTTCCTCTATGGTACCAAGGGTGATGAGGCGATAGACATCTACTTGTTTGGTCTGGCCAAGGCGGTGACTTCGACTGATAGCTTGCATCTCGACTGCTGGATTCCACCAGAGGTCACAGAGGATGACGGTATCAGCTCCTGTTAGATTAAGTCCTGTTCCACCTGCTTTTAGGGAAATGAGGAAGCAGTCTTTTTCTCCCTGATTGAAGAGATTGACCATCTCTTGACGTTTATCTGACGGTGTTTGTCCTGTTATTTTAAAGTGAGACATTTCTTTTTTCTCTAATTCTTGCTCAATGAGATCAAGCATAGAGGTGAATTGTGAAAAGATAAGTGGTCGTGATCCTTTTTCACGAATAGTGTCCAGGAGCTCGAATAAGCTGTCCATTTTTCCACTATCTCCTTTGTAGTCTTCTAAAAAGAGAGCTGGGGTATTACAGATTTGTCTAAGTCGTGTCAGTCCTGCTAAGATTTCAATTTTATGACGTTTAATCTCATCAGCGCTGGCTCCTGCAACCATTTCTTGCATGCGTCGAAGTTGAGCTAGATAGAGCGTTTTTTGTGAACTGCTGAGTTCATTACTGTAGAGGTGCTCGCTCAGTTCAGGCAATTCTGTCAGAACTTCGTCTTTTTTCCTACGCAAGACAAAAGGTTGAATCAGTTTAGCAACGAGTTGAGGTGATAATTTTGAAAATTCCTTTTTACTTGGTAGGAGTCCTGGTAATACTATCTGGAAAATAGACCAAATCTCTTCGAGACGGTTTTCAATAGGAGTTCCAGATAGGGCATAGCAGGTTTTGACATCAAATTCTCTTAAAGCTTGTGCTGTTTTGGTCTGACTATTTTTTATCATCTGTGCTTCATCTAAGATGAGGTAGTCGTAAGACTGCTTTTGATAGTGTTCAAGGTCAGATCGAAAAGATGGGTAGCTTGTAATAGTGATAGTGGCAGATTTTTCAATTTGTTTGATATGCTCAGTTTTTGTGCTGTAGGCTACTTCAACCTGTTTGTGAGGTACAAATTTTCGGAATTCTTCCTTCCAATTATAAAGAAGGCTGGCTGGAGCTAGGATAAGAGCTTTCTGGTCTGGTTTAAGGTTGGCTTCCAGAAGAGTGATGGTTTGCAAGGTTTTCCCTAGCCCCATGTCGTCCGCCAGGATTCCCCCAAAATGATAATGATCTAGCATACTCAGCCACTTGACTCCTTCCTTTTGATAGGAGCGAAGTTTGGCCTTGACTTCATAAGGCTTGATATCAAATTCTTCAGGGTGGGTCAGATCATAAGCCATCTTTTTGAAATCACGAGAAAAATTGACATGTTCATTGTCTTTGAAGGTTTCAGAAAGGCTAAAGGCACGAGATTTGTGCATCTTGATTTTTCCGTCTGAAAATTTAGCTCGAAGATCTTGGAGACTTTGGGCAACCTTGAGACTTTCATCGTCAAAGACTAGAACCTTTCCTTGCTTGGTTTGGTAGTGGCTTTCTTGATTCCATAAAGCTTGGATAGCCTTTTTAACCTCATCTTCTGAAATCATAGAAAAATCAAACTGAACTGAAAGGAAGCCTTCGTCGTCAAAAATGTCAATAACAGCAGGATCTTCTACTAAGAGTTTTTCAAGCGATTCATCTAGTTGAACTTGACCCAGAGTACGAAAACGGGGTAGTTCTTTTAGGAAGAAATCAACGATTTTGATTTTGGAAAGACTATGAAATTCCTCTTTGAAACCAGCAGAAAGCAGTTGATGATAGATTTTTCTAGCTTTGCTAGCTTGGTAAGTATAGGGGAGGGTTAGGAGATCTTGTTTAGAATGGACTTGCTTTTCTCCAAAGGACCACACCATGTTGAGGGCAATTTCATTTCTAGTCTTGGAGAAAGCAAAGGTGGGGATAAAGTCATGGATTTGTAATTCATCTGGGATACTGATAGGAACATAGTTTGAGATGATATTACAGACTTGCATGAGTTCAGCCTTATTTTCCTGTGGAAAGATAAGAGGAGAACTTTCTTGATAATGATAGATCCAAGTAGTTAATTTATCTAAAAAGTAACGGTGCTCTTTTTTGATGATGTGGAAGTGATTGTGTCGAATCCAAAGTTTTTCTTGAATAATGAAACCAAAATAAGCTGTATTGATGATTTCATAATGGTTATTAGATTTGACAACTTTAAAAATTTCTTCTTCTGGGATAAAGGGACTATCATCTAAGAATATAAGAGGGTATTCGGCTTTTGAGGTTACATATTGGAAGACATCCAAAGCTTGAAAAAGTGGCACGAGGTCGTTTAAATAGCTAACAGGAGCCTCTAAATAGCGTCCGCAATCTCTAGGGCTAATGCCATAACTAAAGCTGAGATGAGAATATTCATTTCTATCGATGAAATATTTTTTGATATAGAGAATAAGGTTTTGGGATGCTTGATTGAACTGCTCCAAGGATAATCTGATTGTCCCGATTTTCTGTGAAACAAAGTAATCTTCCTGTTGGAAAATGAGAAAAATGAAGTGAGCAATATCCTTGATAACATAGGCACGAGAAGCTTGTTCAACCTGTAGTTTTAAGGTCCAGGCTAGGCTATGATTTTGGATTTCGACTTGTCCATGAAGGGAAAGTGAAGGTGCCGTAGTTTTTTCTTCTACCAGTTCATCTTGGAGCTCTTCAGATGGCAAGGTAGGAATCAGTTGGTTGGCAAAACTTGGTTTATGACTCGCTTTACCAATACGTTCTTGAATAGCTTGAGGGAGGCTACGAAAGTAGAGATCCATGGCAACCCAGTGTTTACAGACTTCCTGATTTTGGAAATCCTTACATTCGCAATGAAAACCAGTCAAATCGAAGTGATCCATACTGGTCAGAATGTTGGACTCCAGATGCATGGAAATACCATTATATTTATTAGGGTGCTTAAAATATTCCTTGTTTTCAGTATCAAAATAGTTTTTTATCTGTTGGAACATAGCTCGTCCATCCATTCTCATACGAGCAGGTAGTCTATCGGGAACCGTCATTGAAGTAACCTCTGTTCTAATCATTCTTTTCTCTATATTATCAGATTTTATAGGAAAAGAATAGACTTATCTTACATAAATTGCATCTTGATAGGGATTGGAAACATTTGTAGTTGCAAGATAGTTGTATGTAATATCGACAATCAATTACAAGGAGATTACGATTCCACAGAAACTATCAAGTGAAAACTGACCTATCCATAACATTCTAGCTAAACTTCTTCTTGGTTTGGTAAGTTTTTCATCTGGTGAACTAGATAGGCTGCTATAAGTAGTAAAATTATAAGAGCAAAAGCAACAACTTCCAGACCAGCACTTGTTGCAAGAAATACGAGAGCAAGGGATAGGACAGCTGGGATAAGCAAGTTGATAACATTGATGGATGATTGAACTGCTCCCATTAACTCCTCAGGAATGATTCCAAAAATCATGGCTTGCAAGCGAGGACTCAAGACTCCTGTCGAGAGAGCATCACCTGCACTTCCTAGTAAAATAAGTAAAAAACTTCCACGTAGAAAACCGATACCAATGAGAGACTCCATCAACAGACTCCAATAAATATTCAGGCGAATAGAAATTTTTTTAGATAGGAATCCACTTAGAAGTCCACCTAAAATAACATGAAGAAGGCTTATCATTATCAAAATTGCTAGACTTTGCCCTGTTGACAAACCCATAAAAGGATGGTGAATCAGAAGAATCGCACTGACAGGCTCTACCATCATCAAAACAGCTTGACTAATGGACAAAATCCAAAGCAAGACCATGACATCTTCCATAGTCATCAACAATTTCATTGACTCTTTCAAGTGCTGGAAAAAGCTACTCATTCCTACATAAGGAGGAACTTCGATTTTTTCTTCCTCTTTTTTCAAGCGGTTTCGGATAAGGAGACTCCCCAAAAAGGCAAATAAAAAGGTTAAAACATTTACAAAAGCTAGAGTAGAAATGCTAAACAGTCCTAAAAATACTCCTCCGCTGAGATTACCTATCAAACGTACAATGGAACTCGTGGACTGCCTAAAACCCATAGCCTCTGTCATATCATCGTTTATTAGCCGTATGTAAATCGGTGTCAGCATGTATCCTGCAAGAAAACCAATCGTATCTGAAATCAAGTTCATGCTGCAAATAAAGAAAACAGAAAAGAGAGAGAAGTCGGTACTTGTCAGGAGCAAAGTCACTCCAGAATAAAGGAGGACTTTGATAAAGAGGATAGAAATATACTTGCTAATTCGATTTTTTTGAAAATCAGCTATAACCCCAGTAAAAAGCTGCAAGACCTGTGGAATGGTTTCTGACAGACTAATCAAAAATATAGCTAAGGGAGCAAAGGCATAAGAAGAGACATAATTGATAAAAGCTAAGTAAAAAATAGTGTCTCCAAAACTTGAAATCCACTCATTCACTGTTAACTGACGAAAAGCACGATTTTTAAGAAAAATATGCATATTAGTCTCCTTTCTTTAATTCAAATGGGAATGTATAACCGAGTAAAGTCCAATAAATCCCCAGATTTCCCACACCAAAGTCAAAATAACTATTTATTCCATCTTCCCCTTGAAATTGTAATAATCTATCATCATTACGATAAGAACGAGTTAATAAGATTATTTTTATCAATTGTTCAACCTTTTGATTTTTATTATATATTGCTGTTTGCAGTAAACTACTTAAACCATGGCAAAAACTAGTTCCCATCGCTTCATATTGTTGCACCATTTCAAGTTGTGATTTATAGATTATCTCAGAGTATCTTTCTTTATCAATCAAACAAAGGTACAATATTAATCCAGAGATTCCTTCACACCAAGAAAGACCTAAATTATCTAATTTATAAAAGCTTGAAAATTTCTCTTCTAACAATCCAGATATTCTATCTGAAAATTTTTGTAAATTATTTTGATAGCGACTATCTCCAAAAATATCAGTGTACGCTTTTAATACATAGGCAGCACCTGAACGTCCGTGAGCAAAATTGTTAAAATATATATCTCCATTATCCTCGGATTCTAATAAACTATATGCATCATTTATCTTGTTTTTGATAAATTTTTCTACTTTTTTATCATCAAAAATAGTACAATATTTCATTAAACTGAGTAGAATACCAGACCTTCCTAAAGCAAAATCTAAGTTACTAATATTGTCATAAACTCGCATTAAATGATCGACTAATCTCTTACTTATGTCTATTAAATATCTCTCCTTTGTTTTTTCATACCTATCTAGGATTCCAAATAGCAAACCTGCTTCTCCAAATAGTAGAGAGTAACCATGTAAAAAATTAGTTGCCTCATAATTTTCTAATTTTGTAAGCCATTCTTTAACGGTATCTTCATCTTCCTCAACATAATATTTATTCATAAAAAATAAAACTCCTCCAAAACCATGTTGGAAAGAAACAGGACTTACGAACTCACCAAATTCATTTGACGGAAACAAACGACCAGATTTGTCCATAGACTTAGTCAGTAAGTATGATTTTATATTCTTAGCCTCCTCTTTAAAATTATATTTTTCAAAATAACTTGAAAAATCTGGAGTATTTAAAAGAATGTCACTTGGAATTTGTTTCAATTGCTTTATTTTTTGGATTTTTTCTCCCTGGCTCATCATTAATAAATCGTATAGCCAGTATTCCTGTTGTTTAGTTATTTTATTGTTTAATCTAGCTATTTTTATTAGATGACATATTTTTATAAAGGCCGATAATCCTGTTTTTTGATCACCTTTTGAAAAGGATAAAAGATCACCTGTTAACAAAGAAAATCCGATTAGTGCTAAACTAAAATAATCTTGTTGAACTGAGCTGATAGTTAGGTCAGTATCTGGATTAACCATCATTGGTGTTTTAACTCGTCTCACCTTATCCTTGATAGAAGTCATTGTCTCCAAGTCTATTAATGTTATATCACCTTTTTTGGTATATATAAAATTTGTAGGAGCTATATCTACAATTTTATATCCCAGTTTATGGATGTCATTTACTATATTCACAATGTTATCTAATGTTTTTTCTCTAATATTTAAGGAGTGTTCTGTTTCTTGAATAAATTCTTCAAGGTTTAACCCGTCAACTTGTTCCTGAACAAGAAAATAATCATCCACGATATAAAATTCATCAATTAAATTAGTAGTATAACTTTTATCGGCTAATTTTTTTAGCATGTAAGCTTCATTTTTTATATCATCAAGAGCTGTCCATTCTCCTTCAGCATCATAATTAACAAAAGGTCTTGACTGCTTGATGATCACTTTTTGCTCATCCGATCTTCTAATTGCCCGATAAACATTCCCTTTATTTGATCTCTTAATAATTTTTTCCATTTTGTATTTATTTATTGTAGAGTCTTTACTTGAAATTTCACGTGTGGTTTGAAAATAATTCCTTTTTTCTTCTTCTGAGAATAAATCCATTTTCCAGCTAGGAAGACTAGGGAAATTTTGTCTCTTATCTTCTACATAGCTATTACTATTTTCATCTAGTAATAAATAGATGACTTTTTTATTTTTTTCATCATAAGCCTGTTTTTTAAAAAAAGCACCATATCTATAATGAACTGGAGAATGTAGTCCACATTGAAAATCAGATAGTATTTTTGGAGCTTTAAATTCTGACAGTTTATTCGTAAGATTACAAATCATACTCTTGGCTTCAGATTCTGACTTAGGATATAGAGTTATAAATTTGTTAGCAGTAGGGCTCATTTCCCTAGGGGAATTAATTTTTTTTAATTCCTCTAAATTTTTAATAACTTTAAAGCAGCAGTTATTTAGTTGGGATAGTTTATACACAATCTTAAAAATATCTACAGCATCTTTGATTTGAGAACTTATGTGTATTTTCCAGCCTTGTGCAGGCATCTTATCTGACAAATAATAGTAATTCCAAATATCATCCTGTTGGAAATTTTTATCACATTTTAAATATTCTTTCTCTAATAAATCCATAACAAACTCCTAATTATTAAAATAGGCTAGAGACACAGCACTAGCCTATTCTGTAAGTAAAGATAGTTATCCTATACAAGGTGTAACTACAGGTTTGTAATTAAACAAGTAAGAGAACAATATCTAGGGAGACCTGTGACAATGACATCTTCCTCTGGAAGTAGTTCTAATTCAAACAATGTTTGTTCCATGACTGTATCCTCCTGCTATAATAAATTCCAGAAAGTATAGAGCAAATTCGTGGTTCGTCTGACTAAATTTCCTATCTAAATACCACCTTCAAATATAAAATTTAGTGAAACTTTTATCTCCTCTAACCTTCTAAATATATTTTAGCAGATATTTTTGTAAAGTCAAGAATTTTCTGAATAAATTGTTTATTTTTTATTTTCTGTTAATTTTGTAAATTATTCAAAATCTTTCAAGTAGATCCATCTATTGCGTTAGGCTATTAAAACTTCTTTGGCTGGAGCTACTTACATTACTGGAAAGTTGAGGATTGAAATGTGGTATAATAAGAGGTAATAGAGTTTGGAAAGTGAGAGAAGATGATTTCAAAGAGATTGGAATTAGTGGCTTCCTTTGTGCCACAGGGGGCTATTTTACTAGATGTGGGAAGTGACCATGCTTATCTGCCTATCGAGTTGGTCGAAAGAGGCCAAATCAAAAGTGCCATTGCGGGTGAGGTGGTGGAAGGCCCCTATCAGTCTGCGGTCAAAAATGTTGAGGCTCACGGCCTAAAGGAGAAAATCCAGGTTCGTTTAGCCAATGGCTTGGCAGCTTTTGAAGAGGCAGACCAAGTGTCTGTCATTACCATTGCTGGTATGGGTGGTCGTTTGATTGCTAGGATTTTAGAAGAAGGCTTGGACAAGTTAGCTAATGTAGAACGATTGATCCTCCAGCCCAATAATCGTGAAGACGACTTGCGTATCTGGCTACAAGAGAACGGATTTCAGATTGTAGCAGAAAGCATCTTAGAAGAAGCTGGCAAGTTTTACGAGATTTTGGTGGTGGAAGCAGGACAAATGAAGCTATCAGCCAGTGATGTTCGCTTTGGACCGTTCTTGTCCAAAGAAGTCAGTCCAGTATTTGTCCAAAAATGGCAAAAAGAAGCTGCTAAGCTAGAGTTCGCCCTCGGACAAATCCCAGAGAAAAATCTGGAAGAACGTCAAGTTCTAGTAGATAAGATTCAAGCCATCAAGGAGGTGCTCCATGCTAGCAAGTGAAGTAATTAACGCATATGAAGCCTTTTGCCCTCAGGAATTTTCAATGGAGGGAGACAGTCGTGGCCTGCAAATTGGCACTTTGGACAAGGATATCCAAAGGGTCATGGTTGCTCTGGATATTCGTGAAGAGACGGTGGCTGAAGCCATTGAAAAGGGTGTGGATTTGATTATCGTCAAGCACGCGCTGATTTTCCGTCCGATCAAGGATTTGGTAGCTAGCCGTCCACAAAATCAGATTTACATCGACCTTATCAAGCATGACATCGCAGTTTATGTCAGCCATACCAATATTGATATCGTTGAAAATGGCCTCAATGACTGGTTCTGTCAGATGTTAGGTATTGAGGAAACGACTTATCTACAGGAGACAGGTCCAGAACGTGGAATTGGACGTATTGGTAATGTTCAGCCTCAGACATTTGGGGAATTGGCCCAGCATGTCAAGCAAGTCTTTGGTCTAGATAGTCTTCGAATGATACATTATCAAGAGACTGATTTGCAGAAGTCTATTTCAAGAGTGGCTATCTGCGGTGGAAGTGGACAATCATTCTATAAGGATACTTTGGCAAAGGGGGCAGATGTTTATATAACTGGGGACATCTACTACCATACTGCCCAGGATATGCTGTCTGATGGCTTGTTGGCATTGGATCCAGGTCACTATATTGAAGTGCTTTTTGTGGAAAAAATTGCAGAATTACTGAATCAGTGGAAAGAGGAAAAAGGCTGGACAATCGATATTGTACCTAGTCAAGCATCGACCAATCCTTTCCACCATATCTAGTTAGAAAGTGAAAACAATGAAAAAAGTTGCCATTATCGGAGCAGGGATTGTAGGTGCAACAGCTACCTACTACCTTTCTAAAGAAAGTGACCTAGAGGTGACCGTCTTTGACCATGGACAAGGTCAGGCTACCAAGGCCGCAGCAGGAATTATCAGCCCTTGGTTTTCCAAACGCCGCAATAAGGTCTGGTACAAGATGGCGCGCTTGGGGGCTGACTTTTATGTGGATTTGTTGGCTGATTTAGAGAAGTCAGGGCAAGAAATCGACTTTTACCAACGTTCGGGAGTCTTTCTCTTGAAAAAAAATGAATCCAAGTTGGAAGAACTCTATGAACTAGCCCTCCAGCGCAGAGAAGAATCTCCCTTGATTGGACAATTAGCCATTCTGGACCCAGCATCAGCAAATGAATTATTCCCTGGATTGCAGGGATTTGACCACTTGCTCTATGCTTCTGGTGGAGCGAGAGTAGATGGTCAGCTTTTAGTCACTCGTTTGCTAGAAGCTAGTCAGGTTGAAGTGGTGAGAGAAAAGGTAAGTCTGACACCTTTATCAGCAGGCTACCAGATTGGAGACCGCGTTTTTGATCAGGTTGTTCTAGCGACGGGAGCATGGTTGGAACACATTTTAGAGCCCTTAGGATATGAAGTAGATGTTCGGCCGCAAAAGGGACAGTTAAGAGATTATCAAGTTGCTCAAGATATGTCTGACTATCCTGTTGTCATGCCTGAAGGGGAATGGGATTTGATTCCTTTTTCTGCAGGAAAACTATCTTTGGGTGCAACACATGAAAATGAACAAGGTTTTGATCTTACAGTGGATGAGAATCTTCTTAAGCAAATGGAAGATGCTGCTCTGCCCTATTATACAAGCTTAAAAGAAGCTACTGTAGTTGGTGAACGCGTGGGAATTCGTGCCTATACCCCTGATTTCTCGCCTTTTTTTGGTCCAATTCCAGGATTAGAGGGTGTTTATGCGGCTAGTGGATTAGGATCTTCAGGGCTTACAACAGGCCCCATTATTGGCTACCATTTGGCTCAATTAGTCAAAGGTAATTCTTTAATACTTGATCCAAAAGCTTATCCGATTGAAAACTATGTTAAGGTTATAGAAAGATAGCTTGGTTTTACTAAAATTTAACTAAAGGCTTTAGTATAGCAAATGACATTCCATATCAAAAATGGTAAAATAAGAAAAAATCTGAGAATTGAGGAAAGAAGATGCAAGAAAAGATTTTGGTAACAGGTGGAGCAGGATTTATTGGAACCCACACTGTTATTGAGTTAATCCAAGCAGGTCATCAGGTTGTTGTGGTGGATAACCTTGTCAACAGCAATCGCAAAAGTTTAGAAGTTGTTGAAAGAATCATAGGAGTTGAAGTGCCTTTCTATGAGGCAGATATCCGTGATACAGATACTCTTCGTGATATTTTCAAACAAGAAGAACCAACAGGGGTCATTCACTTTGCTGGCTTGAAGGCTGTCGGTGAATCTACACGTATCCCTCTTGCCTACTATGACAATAATATTGCTGGTACTGTCAGTCTATTGAAAGCTATGGAAGAAAATAACTGCAAGAATATCATCTTCAGTTCTTCTGCAACTGTTTATGGTGATCCCCATACTGTTCCAATTTTGGAAGACTTCCCACTTTCAGTAACCAATCCTTATGGTCGTACTAAACTCATGTTGGAAGAAATCTTGACAGATATTTACAAGGCCGACTCAGAGTGGAATGTGGTCTTACTTCGTTACTTCAACCCAATCGGAGCGCATGAAAGTGGTGATTTGGGAGAAAATCCAAACGGTATTCCAAACAATCTCTTGCCATATGTGACTCAAGTAGCTGTTGGAGAATTAGAACAAGTTCAAGTTTTTGGAGATGATTACGACACTGAAGATGGAACGGGAGTTCGTGATTACATTCATGTAGTAGACCTAGCAAAAGGACACGTTGCAGCCCTTAAAAAGATTCAAAAAGGATCAGGACTTAACATCTACAATCTTGGAACAGGAAAAGGATACTCTGTTCTTGAAATTATCAAAAATATGGAAAAAGCAGTGGGGCGTCCCATTCCTTATCGTATTGTAGACCGTCGCCCAGGTGATATCGCAGCCTGTTATTCAGATCCTGCAAAAGCCAAAGCAGAACTTGGCTGGGAAGCAGAATTTGATATTACTCAAATGTGTGAAGACGCATGGCGTTGGCAAAGCAAGCATCCAAATGGATTTGAAGAATAAGATGATGATTTCAATCGTTATACCTTGTTTAAACGAAGAGGAAGTACTTCCTCTTTTTTATCAGTCTGTACAATCTCTGCTGCCTGACTTGAAAGCAGAAATTGAATATATTTTTGTGGATGATGGCTCCACTGATGGAACCTTGGATCTGTTAAAGTCACTAAGGGAGCAAAATCCTGAGGTACATTATCTTTCTTTTTCAAGAAATTTTGGGAAAGAAGCAGCCCTGTACGCAGGTTTGAAATATGCGCATGGTGATTTAGTGGTGATCATGGATGCAGACCTTCAGGATCCACCAAGTATGTTACTAGAGATGAAAGAATTACTAAATCAGCGTGAGGACTTGGATTGCGTGGGAACACGTAGAATTAGTCGTGAGGGAGAACCTTTTCTTCGTAGTTTCTCCGCCAATCTCTTTTATCGTATTATGCAAAAAATTAGTCCAGTGGCCCTGCCGTCAGGTGTTCGAGATTTTCGGATGATGAGAAGGTCTGTAGTAGATGCTATTTTGTCTTTATCCGAATTCAATCGTTTTTCCAAAGGTCTTTTTGCCTGGATCGGTTTTAAAACCCACTACCTAGACTACCCTAATGTAGAACGGCAGGCTGGCAAAACAAGTTGGAGTCTTAGACAGCTTTTTTTCTATTCCCTTGAAGGGATTGTTAATTTTTCAGATTTTCCCTTGATTATAGCCTTTGTGGCTGGTCTCCTATCATGTTTTATTTCTCTACTGATGACTTTTTTTGTCGTGGTTCGAACCCTGATCTTAGGAAATCCGACATCTGGGTGGACGTCTCTGATGGCTGTCATTCTCTTTCTTGGAGGTATTCAACTTTTGACCATTGGGATTCTCGGCAAGTATATTAGTAAGATCTATCTAGAGACTAAAAAAAGACCACTTTATCTCATCAAAGAAAAAAGCGACCTTCCTGATTTTACAGAAAAAAATAAAGTGAAAAGACTATAATTTTACTTGAAAATGTGCTAAACTAGAAGTGATGAAAGTCATCATTATTTTAAAATTACATTTTAAGACTAGTCTTTAGTCAAGGCACGTGTAGGACAATTTTTGACAGCTTCTAATATGTCTTGACTAGGCAGAATGTCTTTCTCTAGTTGATTAGCATCATCGTAAAAGCGCACGATTCCATTGTCGTGATAATCAAATAAATCAGAGTAAGTTTGGCATAATCCACAGGCAATGCAGCGTTCAGGTATAAGTTTAATTTTCATATTTATATTGTAATAAGAAAGTAAAAAAAAAACAAGGAGTAAGTAATGGGAAAAGAACCGTGGGAAGAAGATATTTATGAAAATCAAGAAGAATCAAGATCAGAACGTCGTAAAATGACTCACGGAGAAATAACAGCTGATCGTGTTTTAACTATTTTAGCTAGTATTTTCTTTGTAATTGTTTTGGTAATGATTGTTGTTCTAATCTACCTGTCATCTGGGGGGAGTAATCGTACAGAAGCATTAAAAGATTTTCATGAGTCTGATGCAAATATAGAACAAGTATCATCTGCTGCAAGTACTGAACAAGAAGCTTCTGCTACAGAACAAAAAGAAGAATCATCATCTAATTCTGAAAAACAAGAAGGGACTACAAAAGTTTTACCAGGAGAAGGAGAAGCTGCCATAGCGGCTCGCGCTGGTATTTCGATAGCCCAATTAGAAACGTTGAATCCTTCACACATGTCGACAGGATCTTGGTATGCTGATCCTGGTGATGTTGTTAAGACTAGATAGGAGTCAGTAATGAAAACAATTCAAATTGCAATTGATGGCCCAGCATCCAGTGGTAAAAGTACAGTTGCAAAGATTATTGCTAAGGATTTTGGATATACATACTTAGATACAGGTGCTATGTATCGGGCTGCAACTTATATAGCCCTTAAACACCAGTTGGAAGCTGAAAATGTAGAGCAATTACTTGAACTTCTAGCCCAACATCCTATTAGTTTTGGGCGTTCAGAAGAGGGGGAGCAGCTTGTTTTTGTGGGGGATGTTGATATCACTTATCCTATCCGTGAAAATGAAGTGACCAATCATGTTTCAACTTTTGCAGCTCTTCCAGCTGTTCGTGAAAAATTGGTTGCTTTGCAACAAGAAATAGCGCAAAATGGTGGTATTGTCATGGACGGGCGTGATATTGGAACTGTTGTATTGCCCCAAGCAGAACTAAAAATCTTTTTGGTAGCTTCTGTTGATGAGAGAGCAGAACGACGTTACAAAGAAAATATAGCCAAGGGCATTGAAACAGACCTTGAAACACTCAAAGACGAAATTGCAGCACGTGATTATAAAGATAGTCATCGTGAAACTTCACCTCTTAAACAAGCTGAGGATGCAGTCTACCTTGATACAACTGGTTTAACTATTGAAGAAGTAGTGGATAAAATCAAGGCAGAAGCTCAAAAGAAAATGTGAAATGATGAAACCGATTCTTGAGTATCGGTTTTTTCTCTATTTGTCAAAAACCTGTTTTTAGGGTATAATAGTTGCTGTTCGAGAAAATTTGATTTTCAAAGAATAATGAAAGGTTAAAAGGAGATGTTATGAACAACCTACCAAATTGTAAAGAATGTAATTCAGAATATGTTTACGAAGATGGAGCTCTTTTGGTCTGTCCAGAGTGTGCTTATGAGTGGCATCCTACTGAAGTATCAGAAGTAGAAGAAGGTCTTGTTGCTATCGATGCGAATGGAAATAAATTGGCAGATGGTGATACAGTAACTTTGATTAAGGATTTGAAAGTGAAAGGTGCGCCAAAAGATTTGAAACAAGGTACGCGCGTCAAGAATATCCGCATTGTAGAAGGCGACCATAATATTGACTGTAAGATTGATGGGTTTGGTGCCATGAAACTCAAGTCAGAATTTGTGAAGAAGATTTAATCATGTCGAATAAGCTTAAATTTATTTTTTATAGTCGTATCTTCTTGTTTCTAGCGGCTTTTACTGGCGTCTATCTTGAAATCGTCAATCGTGGTGGTTTTGGGATGCTTCTCTATTATACGGTTCTATCCAACCTTTTAGTAGCGATTTTTACCCTCTATCTGTTAAGGGTTATGAAGCGGGATGGTGAAAACTGGCAAAGTCCAACTCTTTTGCGTTTAAAGGGTGGTGTCACCATGAGTATTATGATTACTTGTGTGATTTATCATTTTCTCTTGGCACCTATCGCCACAAATTTTTATACTTTAGAAAATTTCCTTTGCCATTATATCGTACCTCTTTGGTTTTTAGCAGATACTCTTTTTTTTGATAAACAGGGTCAATATAAGATTTGGGATCCAGTTGTGTGGACAATTTTACCCCTGCTTTATATGATTTTTGCTCTTTTTAATGGCTTGGTATTGAAACTGGATATCCCAAATTCTAAGGTCAGCCCCTTCCCTTATTTCTTTTTGAATGTAGCTAAAGGATGGGACGTGGTTATCAAGTGGTGTGCCATTATCTTTGTCGCTTATATGTTGGCAGGATTTGTCTTTTACTTTATCAAGCAAATCAAGAGAAAATCATCTTAATACTCTTCGAAAATCTCTTCAAACCACGTCAGTTTCGCCTTGCCGTACTCAAGTACAGCCTGCGGCTAGCTTCCTAGTTTGCTCTTTGATTTTCATTGAGTATAAGATACAAGGGATTCATTTTCGAGTTTAAGAAGGAGTCTGTACACCAAAGAGGCTTCTTCTTTTCTTGCTTTATAAATCTCAAAAGAGTAGAAGATTAAGAGAAATATAGAAAGAGATTTCATGAAACAATTTTTAGAAAGGGCTAGTATTCTCGCCCTATCCCTCGTTTTAATTACTTCCTTTTCCATTTCGAGTACCTTACCAGCTATGTTTGACTATTACCAAGGATATCCCAAGGAACAAATCGAGCTTCTAGTTAGTTTGCCCTCTTTTGGAATCATGATAATGCTATTATTGAATGGTTTTCTTGAGAAAATCTTCTCCGAGCGGATACAGATCAGTATAGGTTTACTGATTCTATCTCTCAGTGGGATAGCTCCCTTCTGGTATCAAGGCTATGCTTTTGTCTTTGGAATGCGGATTCTTTTTGGTATTGGAGTGGGAATGATTAACGCCAAGGCTATTTCCATTATCAGCGAACGCTATCATGGAAAAAACCGAATTCAGATGTTGGGCTTAAGAGGATCAGCAGAAGTAGTTGGAGCTTCTCTTATCACATTGGCAGTTGGTCAACTTATAGTATTTGGTTGGACAGCTACTTTCCTAGCCTATAGTGCTGGCTTCTTAGTCTTGATTCTCTATCTCCTCTTTGTTCCTTATGGTAAGAAAAAGAAAGAAATCAAGAAAAAAGAGAAGGAAGTAACACGCTTAACATCAGAAATGAAAGGTTTGATTTTTCTACTAGCTATTGAAGCAGCAGTTGTGGTGTGTACCAATACAGCTATCACAATTCGGATTCCAAGTTTGATGGTTGAGAGAGGTCTTGGGGATGCTCAATTATCCAGCTTTGTCCTCAGTATCATGCAGCTGGTTGGCATTGTAGCGGGTATCAGTTTTTCTTTCTTTATCTCAGTCTTTAAGGAAAGATTACTTCTTTGGTCTGGTATAACATTTGGCTTGGGTCAAATTGTGATTGCCTTATCTCCATCATTATGGATGATTGTAGTAGGAAGTCTTGTAGCTGGTTTTGCATATAGTGTGGCTTTGACGACCGTCTTTCAGCTATTATCTGTCCGTATTTCATCAAAATTACTCAATCAGGCAACTTCTTTTGCGGTATTAGGTTGTAGCTTTGGGGCCTTCACAACACCTATTGTTTTAGCCCTGTTTGGTCTAATATCACAAAATAGTATGATTGTTTTTGCTCTTCTAGGTGGATGGTTAATTGTGACCTCTATCCTAGTTATGTATGTATTTCAAAAGAAAGTTTAGGATTGTTTTCCTAGGCTTTTTTTCTATCTTGGTGGTTCTCAAATATAAAATATAGCAGATTGAATTTAGAATAGTACTCTGTGGCTGTTAAAATATTTCTTGAAATTAATTTAACTTTCCTAATCGATTTGTTCATATCCTATTTCAATCTACTATACAAGTAAATTGTTTGCAAACTGATTCTAATAAATGTTTAGTTGGATTTATAGAAATAGATAAATTGTACCCATACACTCAATAATTTTCTAACTTGTTTGCTATACATTTTCCTGATAGAATAAAATGTATGACGAGATATAAAGCAACTATTTCCTATGATGGTTATGCCTTTGCTGGTTTTCAGCGCCAGCCCCATGCGCGTAGTGTTCAGGAAGAAATTGAAAAAACCTTGACTAGATTGAGTAAAGGGCAAGCCATTACTGTTCACGGTGCTGGTAGGACTGATAGTGGGGTTCATGCTTTGGGACAGGTGATTCATTTTGACCTACCTTATCAGATGGATGAGGAGAAGCTCCGTTTTGCCTTGGACACCCAATCTCCTGAAGATATAGATGTGATTTCAATTGAGCTTGTGGCAGATGATTTTCATTGCCGTTATGCAAAACATAGCAAGACCTATGAGTTTATCGTGGATAGGGGACGTCCCAAAAATCCTATGCGCCGTCACTATGCCACTCACTTTCCCTACCCACTCGATGTGGAACGCATGCAGATTGCAATCAAAAAGCTAGAAGGAACCCATGATTTCACCGGCTTTACAGCATCTGGGACTAGTGTAGAGGATAAGATTCGCACCATTACAGAAGCTAGTTTAACAGTTGATGAGACAGGTCAGTTTTTGACCTTTACCTTTTCAGGAAATGGTTTCTTATATAAGCAGATTCGCAATATGGTGGGGACGCTACTCAAAATTGGCAATAACCGCATGCCAGTAGAGCAGATTGACCTGATCTTGGAGAAAAAAGACAGGCAACTTGCTGGTCCCACTGCAGCACCTAATGGTTTGTATTTAAAGGAGATTCGTTATGAAGAATAATCGTATTTTAGCACTTTCAGGAAATGATATTTTTAGTGGTGGTGGTTTGTCCGCTGATTTGGCTACTTATACCTTGAACGGCTTGCATGGCTTTGTAGCAGTGACTTGCTTGACAGCTTTAACAGAAAAGGGCTTTGAAGTCTTTCCAACTGACGATACTATTTTTCAACATGAATTAGATAGCTTGCGTGATGTGGAATTTGCAGGGATTAAGATTGGTCTTCTTCCTACTGTCAGTGTGGCTGAGAAGGCATTGGACTTTATCAAACAACGCCCAGGAGTGCCTGTGGTTCTGGATCCTGTCTTGGTCTGCAAGGAAACGCACGACGTAGCAGTTAGTGAACTCTGCCAAGAGTTGATTCGCTTTTTCCCTCATGTCAGTGTGATTACGCCTAATCTTCCTGAAGCAGAATTACTAGCAGATCAAGAGATTAAAACCCTTGAAGATATGAAAACTGCAGCACAGAAATTGCATGACTTAGGAGCGCCAGCAGTCATTATCAAGGGAGGCAATCGCCTTAGTCAGGACAAGGCTGTGGATGTCTTTTATGACGGACAAAACTTTACAGTCCTAGAAAATCCTGTCATCCAAGGGCAAAATGCTGGTGCAGGTTGTACCTTTGCCTCTAGCATTGCCAGTCACCTAGTCAAAGGTGATGAACTTTTACCAGCAGTAGAAAGCTCTAAGGCTTTCGTTTACCGTGCCATTGCACAAGCAGATCAGTATGGAGTAAGACAATATGAAGCAAACCAAAACAACTAAAATCGCCCTTGTATCCCTATTAACCGCCCTTTCTGTGGTTCTAGGCTATTTCTTAAAAATTCCAACACCGACAGGAATTCTAACTCTTTTAGATGCGGGTGTCTTCTTTACGGCCTTCTACTTTGGTAGTCGTGAAGGGGCTGTAGTCGGAGGACTAGCAGGTTTCTTGATTGATCTCTTATCAGGCTATCCTCAGTGGATGTTCTTTAGCTTGGTCAACCATGGCTTGCAGGGATTTTTCGCAGGATTTAAAGGAAAAACTCAGTGGTTAGGCCTTATCTTAGCAACGATTGCCATGGTAGGGGGTTACGCCTTGGGTTCTACATTGATGAATGGCTGGGCTGCAGCTCTACCAGAAATTTTACCAAATTTCATGCAAAATATGGTAGGGATGATTGTAGGATTTATCCTTAGTCAAAGTATCAAGAAGATTAAGTAAAGATTAAAAAACGTAAAGTTAGTAGTACAGATTTTTCTGCTAACTTTACGTTTTTATTATTGGTTTTCTTGTAGATAATAGGAAATCATAACAGAAGAATTACTATCAAAATAGGAATCTTTATCAAAATATTTGCAATTTCCTATTGTAATGCTATGTATTTTGTAATTCTTAATAAAATGAGGTAATTTTTCATATCTTTCTTCAAGTAATGTTACATTATGAAATCCAAAATTTTCAAAAATCTCTTTTACGTCTGTAGGTTCTTTAGTAAGTAAAATATCATAATCGTCAGGTGAAAGGATATACTGATTTTTTAAAATAGCATTAAGTCGCTCAGAAATTCGCAAACTAATATTTTTAGGGATACTTGAGTCAGTATTATCTTTTGAAATTCTAACTTTCCCCGTTAAACTTCCATAATCATTATAATCTAAAGTAAAACACCAAGTTGAAATCCTACTAATTGAATACACCTCAAAATTAATTAAAGCTTGATTAATTTCTATTTTTTTAATTCGAAAAATTTGATTAGCTTCTTCATGAATTATTCTATTAAACTCTTCTTGATTTAAGAATTCAGGGAATTGAATGGATAAAGATTGTCTACGTTCTTCATCTTGTTTCTTTTCAAGACGCTCTTGATTATTCCATGAGTGTATTTCAAACATTAAATTTACAACTTTACCAGGTACACTTATAAAATTAGAAATTTCTGTCATAGTATTATTGGCAATACAAACAGCTCCATCTACAGTATTGGTCGTTATTTTGGAAGTTTCATCTACAACTACTTTCACGGCTTTTGCAGTCTCGTTTGCAATATCATTTACAACTTTTGAGGATTCATTTGCAATATTATTTACAACCTTTGAAGATTCATTAACGATATCATTTACGACTTTAGAAGTTTCATTAGTAACATTATCTACAAATTTAAAGAGATCATTTAACATAAAATAATACCATTAATCAAAATAAAGCAAGTCTTTGCTGGTGCTTGTAAAGAGGTCAAATCCATTCTTAGTGACAACACCGCAGTCTTCGATACGGACACCAACCTTGCTAGGGATATAGACACCAGGTTCAACAGAGAAGCACATGCCTTCTTCGATAACCAAGTCGTTTCCTTCCATGATAGATGGGAATTCGTGGACATCCATACCGATACCATGACCGAGACGGTGGTTGAAGTATTCACCGTAACCAGCTTTTTCGATAACCTCACGGGCAGCACGGTCCACTTCATGGGCAGTCACACCTGGTTTGATAAAGTCAAGAGCAGCTTGTTGGGCTTCAAGAGTCAAGTTGTAGATGTCTTTCTTGAATTGGTCAGGTTTGCCGACAGCGACTGTACGAGTCATATCTGACGCATAGCCGTTGACTAGAACACCAAGGTCAAAGAGGAGAAGGGCGTTATTTTCAACTTTGTTTGCTGCTGGAATACCGTGTGGATTTGCAGCATTATCACCAGTTAAGACCATGGTATCAAAGCTCATTTCATAACCTTCACGTTTCATGGCAAAGTCGATTTGAGCGATAATATCTGTCTCCGTCTTATCAAGAGAAATATTATCAAAACCAACCTTAACAGCCTTGTCAGCATAGAGACCTGCAACCATCATTTTTTGCACTTCATCAGCTGATTTGATGAGGCGCATGCGTTGGATACGAGGAGTGAGGTTTTCAAACTCAGCAGTTTCAAAGACTATTTTCAAGCCATGGTATTTGGTCAAGATGAGATTGTCAAACTCAACAGCGACACGTTTGAAGTCAAGTTGTGGAAGAGCATGTTTCATTTTTTGCCATGGATTTTCAGAATCCACATAGCCCACAACTGGGAAGGAAACAGTGCTAGTAGCACGCTCCACTTCAAGGGCTGGCACAAAGAGGAGAGGTTCCTGATCTGCTAGGACAAAAAGGAACATTTGGCGTTCATGGGGATCACTGTAAAAGCCAGTGAGGTAATTGATTGTGACGGGGTCAGATACGACAGCGACGTCTAGTTTTTCTGATTCAAGATATGTTACGATTTGTTGTAATTTAGACATATGCTACCTTCTTTCTACCCCTCTATTTTGGCAAAAAAAGAGAGAAAATGCAAGGGAGAAGGGTAAAAGAACAGACAAAAAGAACTCCGACAAGATAACGGAGTTCTTTGATATAGTTTCACTTTGTTTAAGAAAACTCAGCCTTGCTTTTGACGTCGCTGTATTCTTCAGCGATTTCTTGGCTGAGAATGTCCTCATAAGCAGGGAGTTGGATGTCCTGACCGTATTTCTTCTTGAGAGCAGTAGTGACTAGGCGATAAGCAAGATTGGCATTGCGAGAGAGGATAGGTCCGTGAAAGTAGGAACCAAAGACATTCTTGTAATGAACCCCTTCGCCGACTTTTTCTTCGTTGTTTCCATTGCCATAGACAACCTGTCCCAGCGGTTTTTGGTCATCTGAGAGGAAGGTACGGCCCTGATGATTTTCAAAACCATAGTAGGTTTCATCGAAATCTTTATTGTGAATCTTGATGTCACCGATAAAGCGATTATTGGTTTGATTAAGGGTATAATGTCCCATGACTCCTAGCCCTTCGATACGTTTCCCAGAAGCTTCAACATAATATTGACCCAACAGTTGGAAACCACCGCAGATAGCCAGAACCACACCGTCGTTTTGGATGTAGTTGTCAATGTTTTCTTTTTTAGCAGGTAGGTCGTCTGCAATAATACTTTGTTCAAAGTCTTGACCGCCACCGAAAAAGGCGATGTCGTAGTGATTTTCATCAAAATCATCATGGAGTGAAACGATGTCAACCGTCACATGGGCTCCCAGTTTTTCAGCCACATACTTGAGCATGAGGATGTTTCCATTGTCCCCGTAGGTATTCATGAGGTTTCCATAGAGGTGGGCAATGTTGAGCTGATAGGGGTAATTGCCAGCTTTTGAGGAAAGTGAAGTATAAACCATTAGTTCATCTCCTTTCTAACAATCTGACGACTAGCCAGCAGTTCGCGGAATTCAAGCATAGCAGTATAGGTAGCTAGGATATAGGCATGCTTGCAGTCTTGGTTCTCAATGGTCTTAAGAACTTGCTCCAGACTACTTGTTTCAGTAATTTTATCAGCTGGATAGCCTGTCACTCGGAGACGACGTGCGATTTCAGAATGGCGAACACCGCCAGCGTTGATTTCGGGAATGTCCATGTCAGTGATTTGTTCAAAATCAGCATCCCAGATCCAGCTGGTATCAATTCCGTCTGCATAGTTAGCGTTAAGGAGGACAGATAGGCTAAATGGATAAGGTGCTAGTTTAATCATTTCGATGGCTTGAGTTGCACCGACTGGATTTTTAATCAAGACGAGGGTACATTCCTTGTCACCGATATGGAAGGTTTCTTGGCGTCCAAAGACTGCACGGCTCTTATCAAATCCTTGCTTGATTAGTTGTGAATCTGCACCGAGAAAACGGGCGATGGCAACCGCAGCTAAGGCGTTGTAGATATTGTAGAGTCCACCGATTTGGATACCATATTCTTGTCCGTCAATGACAAAGCGAGAGCGATTGTTGGTCAACTCAACTAGTTCTGTCAAGCGATAGTCGAGATCAGGACGTTTACATCCGCAACCTTCACAGATATAGGCACCCAAGTTTGCATAGGTATTATGCTCGTACTTAAGGATGCTGTGGCAATCAGGGCAGAGAATCCCTTCGGTATTATAGTGAGCCAGTTGGGCTGGTCCTTTCTCTAAGTCAAAACCAAAATACTCTACAGGATTTGGAATAGCTGGCTTGTAGAAAAGTGGACTGTCTCCATTAAGGAGAATAGTAGCCGTAGGCACCTTACGAATGGCATCCAAAATCATCTTGTAAGTTGTGTAAATCTCACCATAGCGGTCCATCTGGTCACGGAAGATATTAGTGATAACAAATAAGCTTGGCTGGATATAGTCACAGATACGAGATAGACTGGCTTCGTCAATTTCTAGGACGGCAATATTTTTCCCAGTTTTAGAAGATTTGGCTGTTAAGAAGGTTGTCGCAATTCCTGTGATCATGTTGGCACCGCTTGGGTTAGTCAAAACCTGACCATAAACCTCTTTTAAAATGCCGACAGTGAGGGCAGTTGTCAAGGTTTTGCCATTGGTACCAGTGACCACGACAATCTCATAATTCTTTGCCAAGTGTTGCAAAATATCTTTATCTAATTGAAGGGCTAGCTTTCCTGGGAGCGTACTTCCACGTCCAAGACGGCTCAAGATCAAGTGGGAAGAACGCCCAGCAAGGAGCCCGAAAATCGTTTTTAAATTCATGTTTCTATTATATCATAAAAGAGGGAAAAGACAGATTTGATACTCAATGAAAATCAAAGAGCAAACTAGGAAGCTAGCCGCAGGTTGCTCAAAGCACCGCTTTGAGGTTGCAGATAAAGCTGACGTGGTTTGAAGAGATTTTCGAAGAGTATGAGATTTCGCAGAAATGAAAACAGCCCAAAGAGGGCTGTTCGATACGATTAAATCTCAACTTAAATCGCAAACAAGTCATTCAAGTTCTCAGCCAAGGTTGGGTGAGTGAAGATTTGTTTTGTGAAGTAAGTGTATGGGATTTTGTTGTCCATAGCAACAGTAATAATGTTGATGATTTCTTGTGAACCTTCTGAAAAGATAGTTGCACCTAGAATTTCTTTAGTTTCAGTGTTGACAACAGCTTTGAAGGCTCCACGAAGGTCACCATTTACATGACCACGAGGCATAGCAGCAACAGGGATTTCCTTCACAGCGTATGGAAGTTTCAAATCAGCTGCTTGGCTTTCAGTCAAACCAACTTGTGAAAGTGCAGGTGTGATGAACATAGTGTTTGGTACATTGAGACGGTCTTCAAGTGTGTAGCTGCCATCTCCAGCAAGGTAGCTGTAAACAACACGGAAGTCATCAAGTGAAATGTAAGTAAATTGAAGGCCACCGTTGACATCTCCAACTGCAAAGACACCAGGAACGTTTGTTTGACAATGTTTGTCTACTTTAATAGCACCACGTTCAGTTAGTTCAATATCTGTATTTTCAAGTTGAAGTGGTTCTACATTTGGTTTGCGTCCAGTTGCGTAGAGAAGGGCATCGAAACGGTAAGTTTCGTTTTCAGTTACGACAAGCACTTGGTCACCGTCGTTTTTGATTTCAGTAGTGCGGATATTTTGAAGCAATTCAATACCGTCTTCTTCCATATATTGTTTAGCAAGAGCTGCGATGGAAGGTTCTGCACGAGGTAGGAAAGTATCCAAGGCATCTAGGACTGTAACCTTGCTTCCAAGTTTGTTGTAAAGGCCAGCAAATTCAAGACCGATATTTCCTCCACCAAGGACTCCAAGCTTTTCAGGCAATTTTTCCAAGTTTTGGATACCTGTTGAGTCAAAGACATTTTTACTTGTAGCAAGTCCAGGGATTGGCAAGACGTTTGAAACAGCACCAGTGTTGATGACGATTGTTTCAGCAGTTAGTTCTTGTTTGTCGTCACCAGCTTGGATTTCAATGACTTTATTTGAAAGGAAGTGAGCTTCCGCATCAAAGATATCGACGCCAGTACCTGCAACAGTCGCATAGTTTTTACCATTGAGGCGACCAGTAATAGTGTTTTTGGTAGCAATAACTTCTTCAAAAGACAAGTCTTTCTCAGCAGCAACTAACAAAGTTTTAGTTGGGATACATCCGATGTTGATACAAGTTCCACCGTACATAGCTTTGCTACGTTCAACGAGGGCAACTTTTTTGCCAGCTGAAGCCAATTTACCAGCTAGTGTTTTACCAGCTTTACCAAATCCGATAACGATTAAATCATAAGTTAACATTTAGAGTTCCTCCTATTCGAATTTCATTCTAGCACAAGAAAAAAACTTTTGCACAATTCTGCTACGCTTTAAAAAAGTTTATGAATTAGTTGAAATTTTAGTCTCATTTTCTTAGAAAAATCGTTTACATGACTTTATTTTCGGATAATGCTATCTTTTAAGCTTGTCTTGTGTTATACTAGATAGGTTGCAAAGAAAACAGTACTTTTCTTTCGTGGAAAAGAAGCAACACAGTATTTCATCTAAAATGAGAATACTTCATGAAAAGAAAAGTATAAAAAGCGCTATAGGGTGGCTTCGCACCACCTTTAGAAAGAAGAAAAACGTGAAATTTAATGAATTAAACTTGTCTGCTGATTTGCTAGCAGAGATTGAAAAAGCTGGTTTTGTAGAAGCCAGTCCTATCCAAGAGCAAACCATTCCATTGGCTCTTGAAGGTAAAGATGTGATTGGTCAAGCTCAGACTGGTACAGGTAAAACTGCCGCCTTTGGTTTACCTACTCTTGAAAAAATTCATACAGAAGATGCAACTATCCAAGCGTTAGTGATTGCTCCGACTCGTGAATTAGCTGTCCAAAGTCAAGAAGAACTCTTCCGCTTTGGTCGTAGTAAGGGTGTAAAAGTTCGCTCAGTTTATGGGGGATCTAGTATTGAAAAACAAATTAAGGCCCTTAAATCAGGTGCTCATATTGTTGTAGGAACACCAGGACGTCTGTTAGACTTAATCAAACGCAAGGCCTTGAGATTACAAGATATTGAAACCTTGATCCTTGATGAAGCTGACGAAATGCTCAATATGGGCTTCCTTGAAGATATTGAAGCGATCATCTCTCGTGTACCTGAGAACCGTCAGACTTTGCTCTTTTCAGCGACTATGCCTGATGCTATCAAACGCATCGGTGTTCAGTTTATGAAAGAACCTGAGCATGTCAAGATTGCTGCTAAGGAATTGACAACAGAATTGGTTGACCAACACTATATCCGAGTTAAAGAGCAAGAAAAATTTGATACAATGACTCGTCTCATGGATGTAGAGCAACCAAAGCTTGCTATCGTGTTTGGTCGTACCAAGCGTCGTGTAGACGAATTGACTCGTGGTCTGAAAATCCGAGGCTTCCGTGCCGAAGGGATTCATGGAGACTTAGACCAAAACAAACGTCTTCGTGTGCTTCGTGATTTTAAAAATGGTAATCTAGATGTTTTGGTAGCAACGGACGTTGCTGCGCGAGGTTTGGATATTTCAGGTGTAACCCATGTCTACAATTATGATATCCCACAAGATCCTGAAAGTTATGTTCACCGTATCGGCCGTACTGGCCGTGCTGGCAAGTCAGGCCAGTCTATTACTTTTGTATCACCAAATGAAATGGGCTACCTCCAAATCATTGAGAACTTGACCAAGAAACGTATGAAAGGCCTCAAACCTGCAAGTGCAGAAGAAGCCTTTCAAGCTAAGAAACAAGTAGCCCTTAAGAAAATTGAACGTGACTTTGCGGATGAAGAAATTCGTGGTAACTTTGAGAAATTTGGTAAGGATGCCCGTAAATTGGTTGCTGAGTTTACTCCAGAAGAGTTGGCCATGTATATCTTGAGTCTAACTGTTCAAGATCCAGATAGTCTACCTGAGGTTGAAATTGCGCGTGAAAAACCGCTACCGTTTAAACCATCCGGAGGAGGATTTGGTGGCAACGGTAAGGGAGGTCGTGGAGTCCATCGTGGAGATGACCGTCGAGACCGAGATCGTCGTGGAGGTCGCCGTGAAGATTTTAAAAAAGGAAAACGTGGTAACGATCGTTTTGACAAAGACAGACGTTATCGTAATAAAGACAATAAAAAACCTCACAACACTTCAAGTGAGAAGAAGACAGGCTTTGTTATTCGTAACAAGGGCGATAAATAAGAAAAAGCGGTTCACTATGAATCGCTTTTTTATATAAGGAGACCGAATTTTTGAAAGAAGTATAAATAAATTAGTTATATTATCTTCTTGTAATATTATGATACAAAAAAATATCGGTCTTGTCAATAGAAAAAGTTGAAAATGTAGTTAAAATATTCTTGTTTTTTTAAATTGCAATTAAATAAGCAATTTTCAGATAATAATTGAAAACTCAGGGTCTTTATGTTATAATGGAAGCGATTAAATACGAGGTGAAAAATGGCACATTTATTAGAAAAAACACGAAAAATCACATCAATTTTGAAACGATCTGAAGAACAGTTGAAGGATGAATTGCCGTACAATGCCATTATGCGTCAATTAGCAGACATTATTGATTGTAATGCTTGTATTGTGAGTAGTAAGGGACGTCTCTTGGGATATTTTATGCGCTATAAAACCAATACAGATCGCGTAGAACAGTTCTTTCAGACAAAGATTTTCCCTGAGGGCTATATTCAGGGGGCTAATATGATCTATGATACAGAGGCCAATCTTACGGTAGATCATGATTTGAGTATCTTTCCAGTAGAGAGTCGTTCAGATTTTACGGATGGTTTGACAACAATTGCACCGATTCATGTATCAGGTATTCGCTTAGCATCTTTAATTATTTGGCGTAATGACAAAAAATTTGATGATGAGGACTTGATTCTTGTTGAGATTGCAAGTACTGTTGTTGGTATTCAACTCTTAAACTTCCAACGTGAAGAAGATGAAAAAAATATTCGTCGTCGCACAGCTGTAACGATGGCGGTTAATACCCTTTCTTATTCAGAACTTCGTGCTGTATCAGCTATTTTAGCTGAGTTAAATGGAAACGAAGGACAATTGACTGCTTCAGTGATTGCTGACCGTATCGGAATCACCCGTTCTGTGATTGTCAATGCCCTTCGTAAACTTGAGTCGGCAGGGATTATTGAAAGTCGCTCACTTGGAATGAAGGGAACCTATCTTAAGGTCTTGATTTCAGATATTTTTGAAGAAGTGAAGAAAAGAGATTACTAATGACTAAGGCTTTAATTTCGATTGATTATACAGAAGATTTTGTTGCTGATAGTGGGAAGCTGACAGCAGGTGCTCCTGCACAAGCTATTGAAGAGAATATCAGCAAGGCTACTAAATTGGCTTTTGATAGAGGAGATTATATCTTTTTTGCCATTGATGGCCACGAAGAAAATGACAGTTTTCATCCAGAAACCAAACTCTTCCCACCTCACAATGTGATAGGGACCAGTGGTCGACATTTATATGGTGAGCTAGGAAGATTTTATCAAGTACATGCTTCAGACAGCCGTGTCTTTTGGATGGATAAGCGTCACTATTCAGCATTTTCAGGAACAGATCTCGACATTCGTTTGAGAGAGCGTCGAGTCAATACGGTCATTTTAACCGGTGTTTTGACGGATATTTGTGTCCTTCATACAGCTATTGATGCCTATAATCTTGGATATGAGATTGAAATAGTTAAGCCAGCTGTTGCTTCCATCTGGCCTGAAAATCATCAATTTGCCCTAGGGCATTTCAAGAATACCCTTGGAGCTAAGCTGTTAGATGAAAATCTAAAGGAAATTTCAGAGTAACTTGACTGGAAAAATGAAAAAATCTGAAAAAAGTGTTGACAAGCGTCCTAAAAGTTGATATACTGGTAAAGTAATCGACGCGGGGATGGCGGAATTGGCAGACGCGCAGGACTAAGGATCCTGTGACCGCTTTAGGTCGTGAGGGTTCAAGTCCCTCTCTCCGCATAGGATAAGAGTTAGCTTAGGCTAGCTCTTTTGTTTTTATCAGGTTTATAATATCTATGGTGGCCCTCACTCGCTTTCAGATAAATAATATATAGTAGATTGAAATAGGATATGAGCAAATCGATTAGGAAAGTTAAACTAATTTCTAGAAATGGTTTGACAGTCACAGTGTACTATTCTAGCTTCAATATACTATAGTTTGAAATTTCTCCTAATTCTCTCTATTCTTTCTACTTTTTTCGAATAAATAGATAGAACCATCGAATCTAGCAAAATTAGATTTAAAACTATGATATAATAGAAGGAGGAAATGGATGATTCTCAGACATCCGGGCATTAGCCCAACCAATGACTTGGTAGCTAAGAAAATCTTTAGCAATCCAGAGATCACTTGTCAATTTATTCGCGATATGTTGGATTTACCAGCAAAAAATGTGACCATTTTGGAGGGAAGCAATATTCATATCTTGCCTCCCATGCCGTACTCGGCCCAGGATTTCTATACCAGTATAGACGTCTTAGCGGAGTTGGACAATGGGACACAGGTTATTATTGAAATTCAGGTACATCATCAGAATTTTTTCATCAATCGCCTGTGGGCTTATCTGTGCAGTCAGGTAAATCAAAACCTAGAAAAAATTCGTCAGCAAGAGGGCAATACTCATCAGAGTTACAAACACATCGCACCAGTGTACGCAATCGCAATTGTGGACAGTAATTACTTCTCAGATGATTTGGCTTTTCATAGCTTTAGCATGCGAGAGGACACGACAGGTGAGGTTTTAACCATCACCAATAATGGGCAGGAAAACCATCTAGTCAAGATGGCGTTCTTAGAATTAAGAAAATACAGAGAAACCAGCAAAGATAAGGTTCGCAAGCCGTGGTTGGAGTTTTTCGGAAACAAACCCTTTACCCAAGAACCCGAGCGAGCTATTAGCCAAGCAGACCAACTGCTAGACTATAAGAGCTGGTCCGAGGAGGACAGGAAAATGTTTAGTCAACAACGTATGCGTGAAGAACAAGCATTGTTAGCGCAGGACTATGCCTTGGAAACTGCTAGGGCAGAGGGCCTTGAACGTGGGAAAGTTGAAGGAAGGGAAGAAGGGAAACTTTTTGCCTTCCTAGATATGGTCCGCCAAGGTCTTCTGACTTCTGAAGTTGCCAGTCAGCAGTTGGGCATGACCGTCGCTGAGTTTGAAGTGCTATTATAATACCTTCATAAGTACTGGCATTCTTGGAACTGAAAAAATACAGAGAAACCAGCAAAGACGAGGTTCGCAAGCCGTGGTTGGAGTTTTTTGGGAATAAACCCTTTACCCAGCGATAATCTTTCATCAATTCGTTATCTATAAAATGTTAGGTTAGGCAGTCTACTATCTTAAAATAAAATAATGACAGATTTTTCCGAAGCAAAAGGTAAAATCTGTTTTTTATTTATATTAAATTTTATAGTTTAGATATCCAAAATGTATAGTGTGTGAATCTAGAGTAGTACGATGGGACTGTTAAATTATTTCTAGAAATTAATTAAACTTTCCTAATTGATTTGTTCATATCCTAGTTCAATCTACTATAAGTATAATCATGCTTGCATATATATATATATATATAATTTTCAAAAATTGCTCATAAACACGGTTGTTGTAGTATTTTTGTTTTGGATACTCTTTATAAAAACGCTTGCTTTTACATTGCAAAAGTATTAATATAGTTCTGAGATACTATGTTTCAAAGCGTGTTAGCTAATCAGTTGAAACAATGAAAGGATATACTTATGTTTGGTAAAAAGCGTGTCGACAATGGTGAAAAAGTTTACCGTTATTCTATAAGAAAATATCATTTTGGTGCAGCTAGTGTTGCGGTAGCATCCTTGCTTTTTTTTGGTAATGGTGCTGTTCAGGCTGCAGAAACTGCACCAGCTGCAACCAATGGGCTACATCAGATGGCAGCTGGTGGCGGAGGAGATTCGTCGGGAGATAGTGGGTCAACAGGTAATTCTAACGACCTAGCTACCACTACAAACTCAACTTCAGAGACAGCAACTCATACAACAGCTGGAATAAGTACAGGAACTACAAGCGTAGAAAAGCCAGTACCATCGGATTCATCAATGCGTAGCGAAAATACTGACTCTACGACAAGTAATGTATCTGAAAAAAATAAAACAAGTATTGAAAAAGTACAAGATGATGCAACTTCTACAGATGCTAAAAAAGCAGAAGAAGCTAGCCAAACAGGAACAGATCGCAGTGCAACTGGAGATGCTAAAAAAGCAGAAGAAGCTAGCCAAACAGGAACAGATCGCAGTGCAACTGGAGATGCTAAAAAAGCAGAAGAAGCTAGCCAAACAGGAACAGATCGCAGTGCAACT
>CAUQVK010000004.1:0-38386 GCA_963521495.1 uncultured Streptococcus sp. | reverse complement strand
AGGTGTAGAAGTTAATTTTTACAGAACTAAATTATTCCCCTATTTAGAATCTATTGATTCATATTTTATAAATTAATTAGTAGATATCGTTCTTAAAATCCTTGATATTCGCTTGGAAACGGGCTTGGAATTTAGAAGCCAAGCATCTAAATCTCGTTCAGGAGAGATGAAGGGCTTAACTTGATGGTCTTTATAAAATGTTTCTAAAATAGTATTCACTGATAGCCTCTTTCAAACATTTATTTCCTACTTCTAACAAATTTCTAAATGGTTTAAGAATTTTATAGTCTGTCAAGTTTTTTTCTTGACACCTGTCAGAAATCTGCTATAATAGAACATGTGCTAAATAGCTCAGCTATTTCACCGAAATAAAAAATAAGAAAAGAGACTTTAAAAATGGCAGTTAAAATCCGTTTGACTCGTATGGGTTCTAAGAAAAAACCTTTCTACCGTATTAACGTAGCAGATTCACGTTCACCACGTGACGGACGTTTCATCGAAACAGTTGGAACTTACAACCCACTTGTTGCTGAAAACCAAGTAACTTTGAAAGAAGACCGCGTTCTTGCATGGTTGGCTGATGGAGCTCAACCTTCAGATACAGTTCGCAACATCCTTTCAAAAGAAGGCGTATTGAAAAAATTCCACGATTCTAAATTCTCAAAATAAGTTTAAAGTAGGTTGACAGATGGATACGATTGAAAATCTCATTATTGCGATTGTGAAACCCTTGATTTCACAACCAGATGCCTTAACTATCAAGATTGAAGATACACCAGAATTTTTGGAATATCATTTGGATCTTGATCAAAGCGATGTGGGTCGTGTAATCGGTCGTAAGGGTCGCACTATTTCTGCGATAAGAACGATTGTCTACTCTGTCCCAACTGAAGACAAAAAAGTAAGAATCGTTATCGACGAAAAAGACGAAAAATAAGAAGAGCGGGACAGGTGTCTCGCTTTTTTGTGATGAGCAGGATATGAAGGATTTAACGTTTAGACAATTACAAGACTACCTACTGGAACATTACCAGCAGTCTCGGACTGAGGAAGGTCTTTTTATGAAGCTAGTGGAGGAAGTCGGAGAAGTTGCTGAGGTTTTAAATGGACGCTCTGGTCGAAAAGAAGGAGTTCAGAATTCAAATGAGGAATTGGCAAAAGAACTGGCTGATATTATTCACTACACTGTCGCAATTGCGGCCATCAACGACATAGATCTAACCAAAACCATTTTTGAAAAAGACAAAAAGGCGGTTATCAAATATCAGCATGAACGAGATTTGGAAGGCTTTTTGAAAGGGAAGGAAAGTTGATGTCTTCTTTCTCCAACTTGAGAAAATCCTTGGAACGTGTTAAAATAAAGGATAAGGATTTTTAATAATTCATTATATAGAATGAGTGGATTTCTTTATGAAGAGGTTTGAAGTATCTACAGAAATTGGTAGTCTCTCTGTTACTTATCAAAAGCAAAAGAAAATGCTAGTTTGTTTAAGTGGCGCAGGTTTGCTACCAAGTTATGAAAATTTTTCACTTATACTTGAAAAACTTCCTCCTACAATTGGTTATTTGACAATTGATTTTCCGAACACAGGTAGAAGTCCGATTCATGACCAAGCTGGAAAAAATCTAGATAATCTTGCAGATGCGGTTTATGAAGTACTTAAAGAGTTGGCGATTTCTGAATATATACTTTGTGCACATAGTTTGAGTGGAATTTTAGCTTGCAAATTGCTTAAGAAACCAATTAAGTGTCAGGCTTTAGTAGCAATGGAACCGACAACTAAAAAAGTCATGTTTGCTGATTTTTCAGAAAATCCTTATCCAGAAATGGAAGAGCAGATGAAGCTGATTGACGAGTGTGGTCCTGAACTTTATTTTAAGAACTTAACTCAAGCCACATTTAGCCCTGAAATCAATAAAGAAATCTGGGAAATAATGCAAGAAAAAGGCTCAGAGTTGGAAAATCAAGATTCAGGATTTCAGATATCTGGAGAGATTACTGAGGAAGATTTTGAGAATTTGTCGATAGAAGCTTGTATCCCTGTATTTATTTTTTGTCAGGCTTATAGAGAAAAAGAGTATAGAGAATCAGAATATTGGACTTCCAATACTAGACTCATTTTAGGAGGGAATCACCATTATTTACAATGGTCTGAAACCGAAAAAATTGCGGCTATTATTCGAGAGTTGTCAGAATAAGATGGAAAGAAGGAGAGTACAGGAGACAAGATGAACTACTTTAATGTTGGGAAAATCGTCAATACGCAGGGGTTGCAGGGTGAGATGCGAGTCTTGTCTGTGACAGATTTTGCAGAAGAACGGTTTAAAAAAGGGGCTGAGCTGGCCTTGTTTGATGAAAAAAATCAGTTTGTTCAAACAGTGATTATCGCTAGCCACCGTAAACAGAAGAACTTTGACATTATTAAATTCAAAGATATGTACCATATCAACGTTGTTGAAAAATTCAAGGGCTTTAGTTTGAAGGTTGCTGAAGAAGACCTTAATGACCTTGATGATGGTGAGTTTTACTATCATGAGATTATCGGCTTGGAAGTCTATGAGGGTGATAACTTGATTGGAACCATTAAGGAAATTCTGCAGCCGGGCGCTAACGATGTCTGGGTGGTCAAGAGAAAAGGCAAACGTGATTTGCTCTTGCCTTATATTCCACCAGTAGTTCTAAATGTTGATATCCCCAATAAGCGAGTTGATGTCGAAATCTTAGAAGGGTTAGACGATGAAGATTGATATTTTAACCCTCTTTCCTGAGATGTTTTCACCACTCGAACACTCAATTGTCGGAAAAGCTCGTGAAAAGGGCTTGTTGGATATCTATTATCATAATTTTCGAGAAAACGCTGAAAAGGCCCGTCATGTTGATGACGAACCATACGGAGGCGGTCAGGGGATGCTGCTCCGAGCCCAACCTATTTTTGATGCCTTTGATGCCATTGAAAAGAAAAATCCTCGTGTGATTCTTTTAGATCCAGCTGGGAAGCAGTTTGATCAAGCCTATGCAGAAGATTTAGCTCAGGAAGAAGAGCTAATTTTCATCTGCGGTCACTATGAGGGCTATGATGAGAGGATCAAGACACTGGTGACGGACGAGATTTCCCTCGGTGACTATGTCTTGACTGGTGGAGAACTAGCAGCTATGACCATGATCGATGCGACTGTTCGCTTGATTCCAGAAGTAATCGGTAAGGAATTGAGTCACCAAGATGATAGCTTTTCATCAGGGCTTCTCGAATATCCTCAGTATACACGCCCTTACGACTATCGAGGGATGGTCGTGCCAGACGTACTCATGAGTGGGCATCATGAAAAAATTCGCCAGTGGCGACTTTATGAAAGTCTAAAGAAAACCTATAAACGCAGACCTGATTTGCTGGAAGATTACCAACTGACAGCAGAAGAAGAAAAAATGCTGGCAGAAATTAAAGAAAACAAAGAATAAAGGAGAACCCCTATGCAAGTAATTAAACGGAATGGTGAAATTGCTGATTTTAATCCAGATAAGATTTACCAAGCTATTCTAAAGGCAGCACAGACAGTTTATGTTTTGACAGATGACTTGCGTCAAAACCTTGCCCAAGTTACTAAGAAAGTAGTTCTAGACTTGGAAGAAGCCAAGGTGGAACGTGCGACGATTAGCATGATTCAGTCTATGGTTGAACACCGCCTATTGGGTGCAGGATATATTACCATTGCAGAGCATTATATTTCCTATCGCTTGCAACGTGACCTTGAAAGAAGTGGATATGGAGATCATATCGCTGTTCATTTACATTTTGAACAAATCCGCTAAGAAAAAAGAGTGAGATGAAGTAACTACATCTCACTCTTTCTTAAATCTATTTTTTTGGGCTGTCTGTACAGTTGAAGGGACAAATCGAATTCGCTGAATATCACTGATACGGATAATACGACTGACATTTTTTGTAAAATTTTTCACGATAATTTGCTTGCGTTGTCTATCGTATTTAATAATATCACCTGTAAAACTCGTCTCTGACAAGATAAGGTGAACAGCAGTTTGTTTCTGGATGGCCTCTTCAATAGTAGTGGTTAGGGAGTTGTTTTCAGTATGGTCTGTTTCTTCTCGTCCATCTATAAAGTTATGAATTTTATTTATGATTTGCCGGAATTTATATATCATATGGCCCTCCCTTTTTTTATATCAATATTATATAAAATTTTTCTAAAATCTACAAGATTTTACGAATGATCTAATGAAAGCTAAAAAAGGAGAGAATGATGGCAGAATTTACTTTTGAAATTGAAGAACACTTGTTAACTCTTTCAGAAAATGAAAAAGGTTGGACTAAAGAGCTCAATCGAGTCAGCTTTAATGGTGCCCCTGCAAAGTTTGATATCCGTTCTTGGAGTCCAGACCATACTAAAATGGGGAAAGGAATTACCCTATCAAATGAAGAATTTCAAGCAATGGTAGATGCATTTAAAGGAAACTGATTCTAAAAAGTAGAGAAAAGGATAGTGAGTTGTGATAAACTGACTATCCTTTTTCTTAGTTTGTAAAGTAAAATTGATTCTTAAGACGTCGTAGTAGTGGTCGACTAATAAGACTAATTGCAAGTAATTTAGCAAGATCAGGAAGTATGAAAGGAAAAACACCAACAATTAAGGCTTTTTCTAAAGGCAATCCAGCAAGGAAATGTAAACCAAGAATCCCTCCAATAAAGACAAGAGAATCTCCCAAAAGGTTTGCAAGGAAAATGCGAATGACACTACTATTACTGTTAGTTAAATAGGAAGTAAGTCCTGAATATAGAAGATAAAACCAAAGATAACCTGCAGTCGGACCAACTAAGGCATGAAATCCAGCTCCACCTCCCGCAAAGACAGGAAGACCGATGGCACCTAGAAGAAGATAGAGTCCTACAGAAAGAATAGCTTCCCTAGGTTTAAAGACGGTTGCAATCAAACCAATTGCAAAGTTTTGCAGAGTGAAGGGAACAGCTCCGATTGGAAGACTGATTTGGGCCAAAACAGCAATTAGAGCAGCCCCAATAGCAGGGATAGCATAAACGTGAGCTTTTTTCAAAATAGTTAACCTCTTTTCTGATGTATAGTAACTATTATACTCGTAGAGTAATTATTGTCAACCATTTTTTTAAAACAAGGTAACAAAAACTGTAACAGCCGATTTTGCTTACTGGTTAAGGTGGGTAATTGTTTTGTTGATTCGAAAACATCAAAAAAGAAGCAGACACATTTGTATCAGCTTCTCTTGTTTAGATTAACGCATAGTTACAAATTCCTCAGACGCGGTTGGATGAATTGCGACTGTGGCATCAAAGTCTGCTTTTGTTGCACCCATCTTGATTGCGACAGCAAATCCTTGAATCATTTCATCGACTCCGTATCCAATACCATGAAGTCCGACGACTTTCTCTTCTGGACCAGCTGTAATGAGTTTGAAACGGGATTCTTGTCTATTACTAGTAACGGCAGAGTACATAGATGCAAAGCTTGATTTGTAGACTTTAATCTTGTCCTTACCGTACTCTTTAATAGCTTCTTCTTCCGTTAAACCAACAGTTCCAATGGCTGGGTGAGAGAAAACAACAGTTGGGATCGTAGAATAGTCCATCTTAGCTTCAGTTTTTCCGTTAAAGAGGCGTTCTGATAAAGTTCGTCCAGCCTTGATAGCAACTGGAGTTAGTTCTTTTTCGCCTGTTACATCACCTAGAGCGTAGATTCCCTCAACTACTGTATTTTGGAATTCATCAACTTTGATAAAGCCACGTTCGTTAAGGGTAACTCCAGCTTTTTCCAGTTGCAAACCTTGAACATTTGGACGGCGACCAGTAGCCCAGATAACTTGGCTAGCAGTATGACTAGTACCATCTTCAAACTGGATGCTAATACCTTGGGTTGTTTTTTCTAAGCGAACAGGAACCTTGTGAGTATGAAGTGGCAGGTTGGTTCTTTCCATTTCCTTAACCAAGCCCTCAACAATATAAGAATCAAAACCACGTAAAGGACGATCACGGCGAACAAAGAGATCAGTTTTAACACCTAAACTATGAAGTACTCCAGCTAATTCAACAGCAATATAGCCTGCTCCAAGAATGGCAACTGATTCTGGAAGTTCTTCCCAAGCAAAGACATCATCAGAATTTCCTCCGAATTCTGCACCAGGAATATTGGGAATTCTTGGATGGGCACCAGTTGCAATAACAATATGTTTTGCACGAATGAGTTCATCATTTACACGAACTGTATGCGAATCTACAAATTCTGCACGTCCTTCAATCAAATCAACACCATTGCGTTTAAAACTGCCATCATAAGATGAACGAGCTCGATCAATATAGGCCTCACGATTGCGTCTTAAGGTTGTAAAATCAAAGTTAAGATCTTTATTGGTAAAACCATAGTCAGGTCCGAATTGATGGTATGCTTCAGCGATTTGAGCTCCATACCACATGATTTTCTTTGGAACACAACCAAGGTTAACGCAAGTTCCTCCTAAATTTTTTTCCTCAATAACTGCAGCTTTTGCCCCATGTTCACCGGCACGGTTCATAGTAGCAATACCTCCGCTACCTCCACCGATAGCGATAATATCATATTCTCTCATAGAAAACTCCTTTATACCCTGTTAAATCCTAGTTTAATACTAGAGTGTCATTTTTTGATAGTCATATTCTATCTTTTTTTTAATTTGAATGCAAAAATCTGCTACGTTCAAAAAATTTAAAGAAAAGACTTGCTAAAAAGAAAAATAAAGTGTATTATATATCTAGTACAATAATGATTGGAATAAATTACGAACAATAATTGAATCTTGAAATGATATGTTTTCGTTCTGAATTGTTATTGTTTGTATTTGGTAATTTTTATATAATATTGTTAAGGACTTTGAATTAAAAAGGAGTTTCATTATGAAGAAGAATGGTAAAGCGAAAAAGTGGCAATTGTATGCAGCAGTTGGTGCTGCGAGTGTAGTTGTATTGGGCGCCGGGGGGATTTTGCTCTTTAGACAACCTTCTCAGACTGCTGTAAAAGATGAGGCTACTCATCTTGTTGTTGCTAAGGAAGGAAGCGTGGCATCCTCTGTTTTATTATCAGGGACAGTAACGGCAAAAAATGAACAATATGTTTATTTTGATGCTAGTAAGGGAGATTTAGATGAAATCCTTGTTTCTGTGGGTGATAAGGTCAGCGAAGGGCAGGCTTTAGTCAAGTACAGTAGTTCAGAAGCCCAGGCGGCCTATGATTCAGCGAGTCGAGCAGTAGCTAAGGCAGATCGTCATATCAACGAACTCAATCGAGCACGAAATGAAGCCGCTTCAGCTCCGGCTCCACAGTTACCTGCGCCAGCAGGAGGTGAAGGTGCAGTAACGCAAACTCCAGCTCCAGCAGCAGGAAATTCAGTTTCATCTATTGATGCACAACTAGGTGATGCTCGTGATGCCCGTGCAGATGCAGCAGCGCAATTAAGCAAGGCTCAAAGTCAGTTGGATGCAACGACTGTTCTCAGTACCCTAGAGGGAACTGTGGTCGAAGTCAATCGCAATGTTTCAAAATCTCCAACAGGAGCTAGCCAGGTGGTAGTTCATATCGTAAGTAATGAAAACTTGCAAGTTAAGGGTGAATTATCTGAATATAACCTTGCCAACCTATCTGTTGGCCAAGAAGTAACCTTTACTTCTAAAGTTTATCAAGATAAGAGCTGGACTGGTAAAATTAGTTATATCTCAGACTACCCTAAAAACAGTGGCGAAGCAGCAAGTGCAACGACTGCCGCAGCAGCTGGTAATTCTGGTTCTAAATATCCATATACCATCGAAGTTACGAGTGAAATCGGTGATTTGAAACAAGGATTCTCAGTGAGTGTTGAGGTGAAGAATAAGAGTAAAGCCATTCTGGTTCCTTTAACAAGTGTTGTGACTGAAAATAATAAAAACTATGTCTGGGTACTTGACAAGCAGAACAAGGCTAAGAAAGTGGAAGTTGGTTTGGGTAATGCTGATGCAGATAACCAAGAAATCACTTCAGGTCTGACAAATGGAGTCAAGGTCATCAGTAACCCAACGTCTTCTCTAGAGGAAGGAAAAGAGGTGAAGGCTGATGAAGCAACTAATTAGTCTAAAAAATATCTGCAGAAGTTACCGTAATGGTGATCAAGAACTGCAGGTACTTAAAAATATCAACCTTGAAGTGAACGAGGGTGAATTCGTTGCCATCATGGGACCATCTGGTTCTGGTAAGTCTACTCTGATGAATACCATTGGCATGTTGGATACACCAACCAGTGGAGAATATTATCTTGAAGGCCAAGAAGTGGCTGGACTGGGTGAAAAACAACTAGCCAAGGTCCGTAACCAACAAATCGGATTTGTCTTTCAGCAGTTCTTTCTTCTATCCAAACTCAATGCTTTACAAAATGTAGAATTGCCCTTGATTTACGCAGGAGTTTCGGCTTCAAAACGGCGCAAGTTAGCTGAGGAATATCTAGATAAGGTTGACTTGACAGAACGTAGTCATCATTTGCCTTCGGAATTATCTGGTGGTCAAAAGCAACGTGTAGCTATTGCGCGTGCCTTGGTAAACAATCCTTCTATCATTCTAGCGGACGAACCGACAGGAGCCTTGGATACCAAAACAGGTAACCAAATCATGCAATTATTGGTTGAACTAAATAAAGAAGGAAAAACCATTATCATGGTAACGCATGAGCCTGAAATCGCTGCTTATGCTAAACGCCAGATTGTCATTCGAGATGGAGTTATTTCATCTGATAGTGCTCAGTTAGAAAAGGAGGAAAACTAAGATGCAGAATCTGAAATTTGCCTTTTCATCTATCATGGCTCACAAGATGCGCTCTTTTCTCACTATGATTGGGATTATCATTGGTGTGTCATCGGTTGTTGTGATTATGGCCCTGGGGGATTCTATGTCTCGTCAGGTTAATAAAAACATGACCAAGTCACAGAAGAATATCCGTGTCTTTTTCTCGCCTATTAAAAGTAAAGACGGTTCTTTTACCCAAAAACAATCAGCTTTGACAGTCTCTGGGAAAGAAGAGAATGTTCCTGTTGAACCACCAAAACCACAAGAATCCTGGGTCAGGGAGGCGGCCAAACTGAAGGGTGTAGATAGTTACTATGTAACCAACTCAACACATACTACCTTGTCTTATAAAGATAAAAAAGTGGAGCGCGCTAACTTGACAGGTGGGAATATTACCTACATGAAGGCAGTTGAAAATGAAATTGTTGCAGGTCGAAGTCTGATAGCTCAGGATTATAAAGAGGTGGCCAGTGTCATTTTACTAGACCAGGAACTTGCCAATAGTCTGTTTGGGTCAGCTCAAGAAGCTGTTAATCAGATTATAGATGTTGGTGGTTTTAGTTATCGTGTCATTGGTGTCTATACTAGCGATGAGGCCAAGGCTGCTAAGACTTTTGGTATTGGTGGACTTCCAATTACGACTAATATTTCTCTTGCCAATAACTTCAATATGGATGAAATTTCTGATATTGTCTTCCGTGTCAATGATACCAGTTTGACACCGACTGTGGGACCAGAATTAGCTAGAAAATTGACCGAAATTGCTGGTCTTCAGCAAGGGGAGTATCAGGTGTCAGATGCGACTGAAGCCTTCCAAGAAGTACAACAACTTTTTGGATTTATGACGACGGTTATCAGTGCCATCGCAGGAATTTCTCTCTTTGTTGGAGGGACTGGTGTTATGAACATCATGCTGGTTTCGGTAACGGAGCGTACTCGTGAGATTGGTCTTCGTAAGGCTTTGGGTGCAACACGTGCCAATATTTTAATCCAGTTTTTGATTGAATCCATGATTTTGACCTTGCTTGGTGGGGTCATTGGTTTAACCATTGCGACAGGCTTAACCGCTATAGCTGGCATACTCTTGCAAGGATTGATTGCGGGTATAGAAGTGGGAGTATCAATCCCAGTTGCTCTATTTAGTCTTGCGGTTTCGGCTAGTGTGGGTATGATTTTTGGGGTCTTGCCAGCCAACAAGGCATCGAAACTTGATCCAATTGAAGCCCTTCGTTATGAATAAGATCAACAAGATGGACACTTGTCTATCTTGTTTTTGTATAGATTTCCCTATCGAAAATCCTTAAAAATGTGATATAATGAAGTGTTAGAAAAACAGGTTTCATTTGCCTGGAAAGGAAAAATTATGTCTGAAAAGAATTTTTATATTACAACGCCGATTTACTATCCATCTGGTAAACTGCATATCGGTTCTGCCTACACAACCATCGCCTGTGATGTCCTAGCTCGTTACAAACGCCTGATGGGCTACGATGTCTTTTATCTGACTGGTCTTGATGAGCATGGCCAAAAGATTCAACAAAAAGCAGAAGAAGCTGGCATTACACCTCAAGCCTATGTTGATGGGATGGCAGTTGGAGTTAAAGAACTCTGGCAATTACTAGATATCTCATACGATAAATTTATCCGTACAACAGATGACTACCATGAAAAAGTTGTCGCACAGGTCTTTGAGCGCTTGCTTGCTCAAGATGATATCTATTTGGGTGAATACTCTGGTTGGTACTCAGTATCAGATGAGGAATTCTTTACAGAAAGCCAGCTTGCAGAAGTATTCCGTGATGAAGCTGGAAATGTAACTGGAGGTATCGCTCCATCAGGTCACGAAGTGGAATGGGTATCTGAAGAGTCTTATTTCCTTCGTCTTAGCAAGTACCAAGACCGTCTAGTAGAATTTTTCAAAGCTCATCCTGAATTTATCACTCCAGATGGTCGTCTGAATGAAATGCTTCGCAACTTCATCGAGCCAGGTTTAGAGGATTTGGCAGTTTCTCGTACAACCTTTACATGGGGTGTTCCGGTACCATCCAATCCTAAACACGTTGTCTACGTTTGGATTGATGCTCTTCTTAACTATGCGACAGCTCTTGGCTACGGTCAAGATGAACATGGTAATTTTGACAAATTCTGGAATGGCACAGTCTTCCACATGGTAGGAAAAGACATCCTTCGTTTCCACTCAATCTACTGGCCAATCCTTCTTATGATGTTAGATATCAAATTGCCAGATCGTTTGATTGCCCACGGTTGGTTTGTCATGAAAGACGGCAAAATGTCTAAGTCTAAAGGGAATGTCGTTTACCCTGAAATGTTGGTAGAGCGTTATGGACTAGATCCACTTCGTTACTACCTCATGCGTAGCCTTCCAGTTGGTTCAGACGGAACCTTCACTCCTGAAGACTACGTCGGCCGTATCAACTATGAATTGGCCAATGACCTTGGAAACCTCCTCAACCGTACGGTTTCTATGATTAACAAGTACTTTGATGGACAAATTCCAGCCTATGTAGAGGGCGTGACTGAATTTGACAATGCTCTTGCTCAAGTAGCAGAGCAATCAATCGCTGACTACCATACACACATGGAAGCAGTTGACTATCCACGTGCTCTTGAAGCAGTCTGGACTCTTATCTCTCGTACTAACAAATACATCGACGAGACAGCTCCATGGGTCTTGGCTAAGGATGAAGCACTTCGTGACCAATTAGCAAGTGTCATGAGCCACTTGGCAGCCAGCCTTCGTGTCGTTGCTCACTTAATTGAACCGTTTATGATGGAAACCAGTCGCGCAGTCTTGACTCAACTTGGCTTGGAAGAAGTAGCAAGCCTTGAGAACTTGAACCTATCTGATTTGCCATCAGGCTTGACTGTTGTAGCTAAAGGAACTCCAATCTTCCCACGTCTGGATATGGAAGAAGAAATCGCCTATATCAAGGAACAAATGGAAGGCAATAAGCCAGCTGTCGAAAAAGAATGGAATCCAGACGAAGTCGAACTCAAACTCAATAAGGAAGAAATCAAGTTTGAAGACTTTGATAAGGTCGAAATCCGTGTTGCAGAAGTCAAAGAAGTTTCTAAAGTGGAAGGTTCTGACAAGTTGCTTCAATTCCGCTTGGATGCTGGTGATGGTGAAGATCGTCAAATCCTTTCAGGAATTGCCAAATACTATCCAAACGAACAAGAATTGGTCGGCAAGAAAGTTCAAATCGTTGCCAACCTAAAACCTCGTAAGATGATGAAGAAATATGTCAGCCAAGGGATGATCCTCTCAGCTGAACATGATGGACAATTAACCCTTCTCACAGTTGATCCAGCTGTACCAAACGGAAGTGTGATTGGGTAACAATAGACAGGACTAGTTTATGCTAGTTCTGTTTTTTATTTATACTCAATGAAAATCAAAGAGCAAACTAGGAAGCTAGCTGCAGGTTGCTCAAAACACTGTTTTGAGGTAGTAGATAAGACTGACGAAGTCAGCTCAAAACACTGTTTTGAGGTTGTAGATGAAACTGATGAAGTCAGCTCAAAACACTGTTTTGAGGTTGTAGATAAGACTGACGAAGTCAGTCACATATATACCCTAAGGCGACGCTGACGTGGTTTGAAGAGATTTTCGAAGAGTATTAGCTATTATGCTTTACAAACTAGTATGAAAGTAGTATACTATAGGTGAAACTACTAGTAGGTATTACAAAATAGGTTAGAAGGGAGAAGGGATGAAAGAAACTCAGCTATTAAAAGGTGTTCTTGAAGGTTGTGTCTTGGATATGATTGGTCAAAAAGAGCGGTATGGTTATGAGTTGGTTCAGACTTTGCGAGAGGCTGGATTTGATACTATCGTTCCAGGAACTATTTATCCTTTGTTGCAAAAGTTAGAAAAAAATCAATGGATAAGAGGCGACATGCGACCGTCGCCAGATGGTCCAGATCGGAAGTATTTTTCGTTAACTAAAGAAGGAGAAGAGCGTGTCTCAGTCTTTTGGCAACAATGGGACGATTTGAGTCAAAAAGTAGAAGGAATTAAGAATGGGGGTTAAACCATGAAGAAAATGAAGTATTATGAAGAAACAAGCGCTTTGCTGCATGAGTTTTCTGAGGAGAATCAGCAGTATTTTGAGGAACTGTGGGATAGTTTTAATCTTGCTGGATTTCTCTATGATGAGGACTATCTCAGAGAGCAGATTTATTTGATGATGTTAGATTTCTCAGAAGCAGAACGAGATGGCATGAGTGCAGAGGATTATTTAGGTAAGAATCCTAAAAAAATAATGAAAGAGATGCTCAAGGAAGCGCCTCGCAGTTCTATCAAGGAGTCCCTTTTGACACCAATTCTGGTCCTAGCGGTATTACGTTATTATCAACTACTAAGTGATTTTTCTAAAGGTCCTCTCTTAACAGTCAATTTGCTCACATTTTTAGGGCAACTTCTTCTTTTTCTGATTGGATTTGGACTTGTGGCCACAATCTTACGTTGGGGCTTAGTCCAAGATTCTCCTAAAATGAAAATTGGCACCTATATTGTCGTTGGGATTCTTGTTCTGCTAGTTGTTCTGGGATATGTAGGAATAGGAAGTTTTGTACAAGAAGGGGCATTTTATCTTCCTGCTCCATGGGATAGTTTATCTGTCTTTACGATTTCCCTGGTCATCAGTATTTGGAATTGGAAAGAAGATTTTTTTCGTCCCTTTAACAGTATGATTGTTGCCCATCTTGTGGTAGGTTCTCTGCTTCGTTACTATGAGTGGATGGGCATTTCAAATGTTTTCCTTACAAAATTCATTCCTTTAGCTGTTCTCTTTATTGGTATCTTTCTCTTTTTCCGTGGGTTTAAAAAGATAAAATGGAGTGAAATGTAGTCAAAAAGCCGTTGTAAAGCGGTTTTTTGTTATAATGAAGGGAAGAATGTTAGAAATTTAAGGAGAAAAATTTGATGAGATACATAACTCTTGGTCAAGATGACAAAGAATTATCAGAAATTGTTCTCGGAATGATGAGAATAAAAGATAAGTCTGTAAAAGAAGTTGAAGAGCTTGTAGAAACAGCACTTTCTGTTGGAATCAATGCTTTTGACTTGGCTGATATATATGGTCGTGGTCGTTGTGAAGAACTGTTAGGTCTTGTCCTAAAAAATCGTCCAGATTTAAGAGAAAAGATGTGGATTCAGTCCAAATGTGGCATTCGCATAGAAGAATTTACCTATTTTGATTTTTCAAAAGAGTATATATTACAATCAGTTGATGGGATTTTAGAAAGATTGCAGGTTGATTATTTAGATAGCTTGCTTCTTCATCGACCAGATGCTTTGATGGAATCTGACCAAGTAGCAGAAGCCTTTGATCTCCTTTATAAACAAGGTAAGGTTCGAAATTTTGGAGTTTCTAATCAAAATCCTATGATGATGGAGTTACTTAAAAAAGATGTCAAGCAGCCGTTAGCTGTTAATCAGCTACAATTGAGTGCGGCTTTTACTCCAGGATTCGAATCAGGTTTTCATGTTAATATGGAAGATAGTCAAGCAGCTATGCGAGATGGCAGCATTTTTGAATATTGCAAATTACACGATGTGGTCATTCAAGCATGGTCTGTCTTACAATTCGGGTATTTTAAAGGGAATTTTGTTGGAAATGAGAAATTTCAAGCTTTAAATCAAGTACTTGATCGTTTAGCTTTTAAATATGGAGTAACCCCTTCAACTATTGCCATTTCTTGGATATTGCGTTATCCAGCAAAAATGCAGGCAGTTGTAGGTACCACAAATCCTAAGCACTTGAGAGAAGTTAGCCAAGCGGCAAACTTTAGCTTAACAAGAAAAGAATGGTATGAAATTTATCTTGCAGCAGGGAATAATTTGCCGTAAGTAGAAGCAGATGTAAATAAATCACAGTCAAAAAGCCGTTGCAAAGCGGTTTTTTTGTTATAATGAAGGGGAGAATTATTGATATTAAAGGAGAAAAACATGACATTTGAAGAAATTCTACCTGGGTTAAAGGCTAAGAAAAAATATGTACGAACTGGTTGGGGAGGTGCTGAAAACTATGTCCAACTTTTTGACACCATTGAACAAAACGGGGTTGCACTTGAAGTGACACCTTATTTCCTAATCAACGTATCTGGAGAAGGAGAAGGTTTTTCCATGTGGAGTCCGACACCTTGTGATGTTTTGGCGACGGATTGGGTAGAAGTGTATGACTAGACGTGTATTGATTACGGGAGTAAGTTCAGGGATTGGTCTAGCTCAAGCTCGCCTCTTTTTAGAGAAGGGCTATCAAGTTTATGGAGTTGACCAAGGTAAAAATCCCCTCTTAGAGGGTGATTTCCACTTTCTACAGAGAGATTTGACCTTGGGCTTAGAGCCTATTTTTGATTGGTGTCCTCAGGTAGATATTTTGTGCAATACTGCTGGAGTGTTGGATGCTTATAAAACCCTATTGGAACAATCAGCGCAGGAAATTCAAGAGATTTTTGAAATCAACTACGTTACCCCTGTTGAGTTGACTCGCTATTATTTGACACAAATGTTGGAGAATAAAAAAGGCTCCATTATCAATATGTGCTCCATCGCTTCGAGCCTAGCAGGTGGAGGTGGTCACGCCTATACTTCCTCTAAGCATGCCTTGGCTGGCTTCACCAAGCAGCTGGCTCTAGACTATGGAGAAGCTGGGATTCAGGTCTTTGGTATCGCTCCAGGTGCCGTCAAGACGGGTATGACCGCTACCGACTTTGAGCCAGGTGGATTGGCTGACTGGGTGGCTAGTGAAACACCAATCAAGCGCTGGATTGAACCAGAAGAAGTGGCAGAAGTCAGTCTCTTTTTGGCCAGTGGAAAGGCATCTGCCATGCAGGGACAAATTCTGACAATAGATGGTGGCTGGTCTTTGAAGTAGGAGGATCTGATGGAAATCAAAAGACACCTTGGAGTCTACGCTGTTTGCTTTGAAAATGGGAAGTTACTCTGCATTGAAAAAATGAGAGGCCCGTATCAACATCGGTATGATCTACCTGGAGGCAGTCAGAAACTTGGTGAAGGACTGATGAAAACGCTGATTAGAGAAGTTTTGGAAGAGACGGGATTTACTGTTAGAAGTTATTCCAAAGAAAATGCACCGTCACTAGTCTTGAAGGTCAAAGCATAATTATTAGGATTTTCAGAACTGGACAAGACTTCTTGCATGAATTGGAAGGTGAATGATGAAAAACCAACTTGCTCTTAGTGGCGAAAAACTTGATGAAAAAGTTTACCCACAACTATTTCATCATGTTGGCATGATTCGTGGGGAATATTTGTTGAGAGAGCTTAATCAAAACATCATATTAGCAAGTTGTCAGCAATTTGTAAAAGATTATCTAGAGACTATCTGCTCCCTGTACTCAGATGAAGAAGTTTGGTATCGTTTTTCTGAATTAACGAATACAGAAGCTAATTGTCTAAAGGGGACTAAAGAGTATTTTGATGAAAATCATCCCTTATTTGGATATAGAGGAACTAGGCGTTTGCTGGCGTGTCCGGATGAATTTCAGGCTGAAGCACATGTCGTTACAGAAGTTTATCAAACCAATCCCAATCTATCTGTTATCTTTCCTTTTGTCAATGATTCTGAGCAGTTAAAGCAAGCTATTACAGTATTGCGTCAGCAGGATTTTACTGGGAAAATCGGCACAATGGTTGAATTACCGTCAGCTTATTTTGACTTGGACAGGATACTGGAAACGGGCATTTCAAAGATTGTAGTTGGAATGAATGATTTGACTTCTTTTGTTTTTGCGACTGTGAGAAACAGTCAATGGCATGATATGGAAAGTCCAATAATGTTAGATATGCTGAGACAGATGCAGGATAAAGCAAGGATGAAAAAGATTGACTTTGCTGTAGCAGGCTATCTGAATACTTCTTTCATACAAAAAATGAATCAGATAGGTATCGAATGCATTCTCCATTACAGCTCTATTCCGGAGATTTTTGATTTAGAGATTGACCATGCAGATCATCTTAAACACATAAAAGAAGAAAGTCAAAAATTACAAAGGAGCGCCCATGACACCGCAAAAAATGTGGAATGCATACAAGAAAATTAACCCCTCTATAGGAGATGAAATCGGTGCTTGGGCTTTTGGAGTGGAACCAGACCTTTTAGCAGATTTGGTTTTAAGAGGCGAAAAGACTGCAACAGCATCAGCCTACGACCTCTATGCACTAGAAGCCGAGTCTCTTCCTAAAGAAGGAACTTTTGATGTCATTTTAGATAGTCAAAATCAGGCTGTCTGTATTGTTGAAATTACAAAGGTTTCTGTCCAGCCCTTCAATCAAGTTTCTGCTCAACATGCCTTTAAGGAAGGGGAAGGTGACAAATCCCTAGCCTATTGGCGTCAGGTTCATGAGGACTTTTTCACAGACTGTTTGGGTGAAGCAGGACTGACTTTTACACCTGAAAGCAAGGTTGTTTTAGAAGAATTTCGCAAGGTCTACCCACTGTAGGCTATTAGAAGGAAGAAAGTTTTGGAAATCGCCGTCCAATCCTTTTTTCTCCAGCAAAACATGATATAATAAGTTTGTTTGAAGAAGAGCTCTAGCTCTTAAACTTAGAATAGGAGAAAACTATGCAAGCAGTTGAACATTTTATTACGCAATTTGTTCCTGAACATTATGATTTATTTTTAGACTTGAGTCGTGAGACCAAGACGTTTTCTGGGAAGGTGACCATCACGGGTCAAGCACAGAGTGACCGTATTTCCCTCCACCAAAAAGACTTGGAGATCGCTTCTGTAGAAGTTGCAGGTCAAGCACGTCCATTTACAGTTGACCATGACAATGAAGCCCTTCATATTGAACTTGCGGAAGCAGGTCAAGTTGAAGTGGTTATCGCTTTCTCAGGAAAAATTACAGACAACATGACAGGGATTTACCCTTCTTATTACACAGTTGATGGAGTCAAGAAGGAAGTCTTGTCTACTCAGTTCGAGAGCCATTTTGCGCGCGAAGCCTTCCCATGTGTGGATGAGCCAGAAGCCAAAGCAACTTTTGATCTCTCTCTACGTTTTGACCAAGCAGAAGGTGAATTGGCCTTGTCTAACATGCCAGAAATCGATGTTGAAAAACGTAAGGAAACAGGTATCTGGAAGTTTGAGACAACACCTCGCATGTCTTCTTACTTGTTAGCCTTTGTTGCGGGTGATTTGCAAGGTGTGACGGCTAAAACTAAAAACGGTACCCTCGTAGGTGTTTATTCAACCAAAGCCCACCCACTATCTAACCTTGATTTCTCGTTAGATATTGCTGTTCGCTCAATCGAGTTTTACGAAGATTACTACGGAGTCAAATATCCAATCCCTCAATCTCTCCATATCGCCCTTCCTGACTTCTCAGCTGGTGCTATGGAAAACTGGGGTCTTGTGACCTACCGTGAAGTTTACTTGGTTGTGGATGAGAACTCTACCTTTGCCAGCCGTCAACAAGTTGCCCTTGTTGTGGCCCATGAATTGGCTCACCAATGGTTTGGTAACCTCGTAACTATGAAATGGTGGGATGACCTTTGGCTCAATGAAAGCTTTGCGAACATGATGGAATACGTCTGTGTGGATGCTATCGAGCCAAGCTGGAATATCTTTGAAGATTTCCAAACAGGTGGAGTACCTCACGCTCTTGAACGTGATGCGACGGATGGCGTACAGTCTGTTCACGTAGAAGTCAAACATCCAGATGAAATCAATACGCTCTTTGACGGAGCTATCGTCTATGCCAAAGGAAGCCGCCTCATGCACATGCTTCGTCGTTGGCTAGGAGATGCTGATTTCGCTAAAGGTTTGCACGCCTACTTTGAAAAACACCAATACAGCAATACAATTGGTCGCGACCTTTGGAATGCTCTTGGTCAAGCATCAGGCCGTGATGTTGCAGCCTTCATGGATTCTTGGTTGGAACAACCTGGTTACCCAGTTCTTACTGTCAAAGTTGAAAATGATGTTTTGAAGATTTCACAAAAACAATTCTTTATCGGTGAGAACGAAGACAAGAACCGTCTCTGGGTTGTGCCACTAAACAGCAACTGGAAAGGCTTGCCTGATACACTTGAAACTGAAAGCATCGAAATTCCAGGCTACGCAGCTCTTCTTGCTGAAAACAAAACAGCACTTCGCCTCAATACTGAAAATACAGCCCACTACATTACAGACTATCAAGGAGACTTGCTAGATGCTATTCTTGCTGACCTAGTTGAGCTTGATAACACAAGTAAACTGCAAATCGTTCAAGAACGTCGTTTGCTTGCTGAAGCAGGGCACATTTCTTATGCAGACTTGCTTCCAGTCCTTGATAAACTTGCTAAGGAAGAATCTTACCTTGTCGTTTCAGCTGTTTCTGAAGTCATTTCTGCCCTTGAGCGCTTTATCGATGAAGGAACAGAAGCTGAAAGAGCCTTCAAAGCCTTGGTTGCTAAATTGGCTCGTCATAACTATGACCGTCTTGGTTTTGAAGCTAAAGATGGAGAATCAGATGAGGATGAATTGGTTCGTCAGTTGGCTGTTTCTATGATGATTCGCTCAAATGATGCAGAAGCTAGTCAAGTCGCTAGCCAAATCTTCGCAGCTCACAAGGATCAGCTTGCAGGACTTCCAGCAGCTATTCGCTCACAAGTTCTGATTAATGAGATGAAACATCATGAGACTAAAGACTTGTTAGCACTTTATCTTGATACTTATACTCACGCAACAGATGCTGTCTTTAAACGTCAGTTGGCAGCAGCTCTTGCCTATAGTAAAGATGCGGACAATATCCAAACCTTGATTGCTGCTTGGAAGGACAAATTTGTGGTCAAACCACAAGACTTGTCTGCTTGGTATTACCAATTCCTAGCTCACCAAGTAACTCAGGAAACAGCTTGGTCTTGGGCGCGTGAAAACTGGGCTTGGATTAAGGCAGCCCTTGGAGGAGATATGAGCTTTGATAGCTTTGTTATCCTTCCTGCTCATGTATTTAAGACTCAGCAACGCTTGGCGGAATACAAGGAATTCTTTGAACCACAACTTTCTGACCTTGCTCTTAGCCGTAACATCGGTATGGGAATCAAGGACATTGCAGCGCGTGTTGACTTGATTAACCGTGAAAAAGCTGCAGTGGAAGCAGTCGTTCTTCAATACGGAAACGCATAAATAAGCCTAAAATAAAAAGAAAACTCAGCTATCTCATGTAAAATGCAGAGAGTTGAGTTTTTTTAAGGCAAATTTGGTATAATGGTTTTAATAAGGAGGAGTTTCTCATGATAAAAATCTTATTAGTTGAGGATGACCTAGGCCTGTCAAATTCAGTATTTGACTTTTTAGACGATTTTGCGGATGTCATGCAGGTATTTGATGGGGAAGAAGGTCTCTACGAAGCTGAGAGTGGCGTCTATGACTTGATTTTGCTCGATTTGATGTTGCCTGAAAAAAATGGCTTCCAAGTCTTGAAAGAATTGCGTGAAAAGGGAATTACGACACCAGTTTTGATTATGACTGCCAAGGAAAGTCTTGATGATAAGGGACATGGTTTTGAACTAGGAGCAGATGATTATCTGACCAAACCTTTCTACCTAGAAGAACTCAAAATGCGGATTCAAGCCCTTCTCAAACGTTCAGGTAAATTTAATGAAAACACCTTGACTTATGGAAATATTGTAGTTAATTTGTCAACCAATACCGTTAAAGTTGAAGATACTCCTGTCGAATTGCTGGGGAAAGAGTTCGATTTATTGGTTTATTTCCTTCAAAATCAAAATGTTATTTTGCCGAAGACTCAGATTTTTGATCGTCTATGGGGATTTGATAGTGACACAACGATTTCAGTTGTCGAAGTCTATGTTTCAAAAATCCGTAAGAAATTAAAAGGAACCACTTTTGCAGAGAATTTGCAAACCTTGCGCAGTGTTGGGTATATTTTAAAAGATGTTCAGTAAACTAAAAAAAACATGGTATGCAGATGACTTTAGTTATTTTATTCGTAACTTTGGCGTATTTACCTTGATTTTCTCGACTATGACCTTAATTATTTTACAGGTTATGCATTCCAGTCTTTACACTTCAGTGGATGATAAGCTTCATGGACTGAGTGAAAATCCTCAAGCAGTTATTCAGCTGGCAGTAAATAGGGCAACAGAAGAGATTAAAGATTTAGATAATGCCGCTACAGATACTAGCAAGACTGAGATAAAACCCAATGTCAGTTCTAACACAGAAGTCATTCTTTTTGATAAAAATTTTACCCAACTCCTTTCTGGAAATCGATTTTTGGGCTTGGATAAGATTAAGTTAGAGAAGAAAGAACTAGGACATATCTATCAGATTCAGGTTTTTAATAGCTATGGACAGGAAGAAATCTATCGCATGATTTTGATGGAAACCAATATCAGTTCGGTTTCAACCAATATCAAGTATGCAGCTGTCTTGATTAATACCAGTCAGTTGGAGCAAGCAAGTCAAAAGCATGAGCAATTGATTGTGATTGTGATGGCTAGTTTCTGGATTTTGTCTTTGCTCGCCAGTCTCTATCTAGCTAGGGTCAGTGTTCGTCCTCTGCTTGAGAGCATGCAGAAGCAACAGTCCTTTGTGGAAAATGCCAGTCATGAGTTACGAACTCCACTCGCAGTTTTGCAAAATCGTTTAGAGACCCTTTTCCGTAAGCCAGAAGCAACCATTATGGATGTGAGTGAAAGCATTGCATCGAGTTTGGAAGAAGTCCGAAATATGCGTTTTTTGACGACAAACTTGCTGAACTTAGCTCGGAGAGATGATGGGATTAAGCCGGAACTTGCAGAAGTTCCAACTAGCTTTTTTAATACGACTTTCACAAACTATGAGATGATTGCTTCGGAAAATGACCGTGTCTTCCGTTTTGAAAATCGCATCCATCGTACGATTATCACCGATCAGCTTCTTTTAAAACAATTGATGACTATTTTATTTGATAATGCTATTAAGTATACTGATGAAGATGGAGAAATAAATTTTGTTATCTCAGCGACTGATAGGAATCTTTATTTAATAGTTTCAGATAATGGGCTCGGGATTTCTACTGAAGATAAAAAGAAAATTTTTGATCGTTTTTATCGGGTAGATAAAGCTAGAACTCGTCAAAAAGGTGGATTTGGTTTAGGATTATCCTTGGCCAAGCAAATAGTGGATGCTTTAAAAGGAACTATTACAGTAAAAGACAATAAACCTAGAGGAACAATTTTTGAAGTAAAAATTGCTATCCACACACCATCCAAAAAGAAAAAATAAAAAATCTCGCTCTAAGGGGCGAGATTTTAGATTTATTTCTTGAGTTTATGTTTGATGATAAATCGTTGAAGCTTTAAAACAAATAAGCTAGATACTATGGCTGCAGTAAGGGCAAATGCAGTTGATAGATTTAAGGCTAAAAATAAAAAACTAAAGATCGCAATACATACACAAAAAACAGCGATGTTAACAAAAAACAAGACTTCTTTTAGATTGGTATCAGTTTGAGATTCGGGGGCATAATCTTGGTAGCGAGGAACTTGTTCCTTTAATTGTTCTTGATAGTCTATCTCATATGATTGTAATTTTCTAACGGGCATAATTCTCTCCTTAACAATACATAACTATTTTATCATTTTTTCAGCATAGATTTATTACAGAACGGTTACAAAACTAATAAAGTCTCTTTTCATATTTAAAAATCATAAGTTTTAACATACTAATTATAAAGTGATAGCATGGGGATGTTCTTATAATTTTTTAAATAATTACCAAAAATTATGAATATAATTTTTAGTTGAACGAATTCGATAAAGATTGCTTATACTACTTTTTGTAGTTTTTGTGTATTCGAGTGAAGTTTTGAGAGCGATTTTTAAGTCACTTACTCATAGGATTTTCAAAGATTAGTTTAAGCTGATACTATTCTTGGATTAGATAAAGGAGATTAGCATGTATCTAGCTATTAAAGAAATATTACAAAACAAACTACGTTATGGATTGATCTTAACAACGATCTTTCTAATTGCTTTTATGGTCTTTTTTATGACCAGTTTAGCCTTAGGATTAGTTCGCAACAATCGAGCTGCTATCGATAATTGGTAGGCGACAGGTGTAGTCTTATCTGATTATGCAAATGATAATTTGACAGCCTCTTTCATACTAGAAAAGGACTATCAGAATAAAGTGTCAGAAGGTTCAGCACCTCTGGGTTATATGTTTGCTGTAACAAATTTGGTTAATGTTAGTGAAAAAATCAATGTTTCTATTTTTGGACAAAAATGGGATAGTTTTATATCACCAGACTTGATTGAAGGGGATTATCCTAAAGAAGATGATGAAGTTGTGGTGGATAAGTCTTTTGAAAATTATGGTATAAAGATGGGTGATGTCATTCAGTTAAATGGTAATGATACGAGTTACAAAATAGTCGGTTTAACCCAAGGAAATAAATTTTTCACAGAGCCTGTTGTTTTTACTAGTTTAACAACTTTTTGTACTTTACAAGAGACAATAAAGTCGACTCGTTCAATCTCTGCTTTGGTATTAAAGAATGATATTGATGTAAGTGGTGATAATTTAAAACAAATTACCATTCAAAGAATGAATTCAAAGATTCCAGGCTATACTCCTCAAGTGAAAGTTTTTTCAGGCATGATTCTTGCTATGATTGTCATTACAGGATTAATTGTAGGGATTTTCATTTATATTATTACCATTCAAAAGCTTGGACTTTATGGAATTATGAGAGCCCAAGGGATTCAAATTGGAACTATTGTATGGTCTCTCTTCTGTCAAATCTTCCTTTTGTCTAGTATGGGTATTGGCTTGGCCGTGCTATCTATTTGGGGAGTTATTCTAGTCTTGCCAGCCACCTTCTTTTTCTATCCGAGTTGGCTTGCCTATTCTGCTTTAAGTTTGGTGATTTGCTTAGTGGCAATGTTAGATTTGATAGATCGTTTAGACAAGGATAAAAAACTAGAAAAGTAATCGACAAGAATTATTTGATTTGTTGGATTTGGAAAAGGTGCAAGATCAGTATTTCAAGGCTTTATCAGGTGGAGAGCGTCAGCGTGCAGCTATTGCTAGAGCTCTTTATAATAATCCTAGCATTGTACTTGCAGATGAGTCAACAGCTAGTCTTGACACAGAGCGTGCATCTCAAGTAACAAATATGCTAGTATCTATTGTACATGAGCAAGGTAGAGGAGTAGTGATGATTACGCACGATACTTGTCTTCTAGATAAGGTGGACCGTATTTATATCATGAATGATGGGCGACTTGTTGAGAAGGTAGATATTTAAAAAAAGTGAACTGTGTTAGTTGCAGTTCGCTTTTTAAAAAGATGAAGCACCGGTCTAACTTTTTATAAAATATCTTGTGTTGATGGCTGAATTTTGATAAATATGGTATAATTTTCCTTATGGAAAAGATTATTATCATTACAGCAACTGCTGAAAGTATTGAACAAGTTAAACAACTGCTTGAAGCTGGCGTAGATCGTATCTATGTTGGTGAGAAAGATTTTGGTCTTCGTCTGCCAACCACCTTTAGTTATGAAGAATTAGCTACTATCGCAAAGCTAGTTCATGATGCTGGCAAGGAATTAGTTGTAGCCGTAAACGCCCTTATGCACCAGTCTATGATGGATAGCATAAAACCTTTCCTTGATTTCTTGGAAGACATTAAGGCAGATTATATTACGATAGGGGATGCAGGTGTCTTTTATGTAGTCAACCGTGATGGCTATTCATTTAAAACCATTTATGATGCTTCAACGATGGTGACAAGCAGTCGTCAAATCAATTTCTGGGGACAAAAGGCTGGCGCATCTGAGGCTGTTTTGGCTCGTGAAATTCCTTCTGCGGAACTTTTTAAGATGCCTGAAATTTTAGAAATTCCTGCTGAAGTTTTGGTTTATGGAGCTAGTGTCATTCATCATTCTAAACGTCCACTTCTTCAAAATTACTATAATTTTACGCATATTGATGATGAAAAGTCTCGCAAGCGTGACCTTTTCTTGGCTGAACCAAGTGATCCAGGAAGTCATTATTCCATTTTTGAAGACAATCATGGAACTCATATTTTTGCTAATAATGACCTGGATTTGATGACCAAATTGACAGAATTAGTGGAGCATGGTTTTACGCATTGGAAATTAGAAGGTCTTTATACACCCGGTCAAAACTTTGTTGGAATTGTAAAACTCTTTATTCAAGCTCGTAGTTTGATTCAAGAAGGTAACTTCAGTCATGACCAGGCGTTCTTACTAGACGAAGAAGTGCGTAAATTGCACCCTAAAAATCGTTTCCTTGACACAGGATTTTATGACTTTGATCCTGATCTTGTGAAATAAAATAGAATGAAAATTGAGAGAAGGAAGTCTGTAGATTTCTTCTCTCAATTTTTCTTGTCTATAACAGAAATATAAAGAAAGATAGTAAAACCCTGTCATTCTGATGGAATAGTAAAGAGAAATAGTAACTTTTAACTTGTAAATTCTCCTTATTTTACAAGTGCCAAATCGGCCTTTTTTTGGTATAATTTTTTATAATGAAAATGAACGGTAATCGCTATGTAGTTGTAGACTTAGAGGCAACTAGTACAGGTAGTAAAGCTAAAATTATCCAAGTGGGAATTGTTGTTATTGAGGATGGGGACATCGTTGATCAGTATACAACAGATGTAAATCCACATGAACCATTGGATTTTCATATTAAAGAGTTGACAGGATTGACAGACCATCGTCTAGCTCAAGCTCCTGATTTTTCACAAGTAGCTAGAAAAATCTTTGATTTGGTTGAAGATGGGGTTTTTGTTGCTCATAATGTTCAGTTTGACGCTAATCTTTTAGCAGAAAATCTCTTTTTGGAAGGATATGAATTGAGAACTCCCCGAGTAGATACGGTGGAACTAGCTCAAGTATTCTTCCCTAAATTTGAAAAATATAGTTTGTCTGTCTTGTGCCAAGAATTAGAAATTCCGCTTAAGGATGCTCATACAGCACTTTCAGATGCCCAGGCGACAGCAGAGTTACTTCTTTTACTGCGAGAGAAGATGTCGCAACTTCCCAAAGGCCTTTTAGAAGCTTTGCTTGATAGGGCCGATGCTTTATTGTATGAATCTTATCTTGTGATTGAAGAAGTTTATCAAAATCAATCGCCCATAGAAACTTCAAACTTTGATCAAGTTCAAGGCATTTATTTTAAGAAAACTGAACCTAATCTGGAGCCGAGAAAACTCTCTCAAGATTTTTCTAAAAATATTTCTTTGTTGGATTTGGATATAAGAGGGGACCAAGAAACCTTTGCTAAAGAGGTTGATAGGCTTTTGGAAGAGGAATCTGTATCTTTGATTCAAGCCCCGACAGGTATTGGGAAAACTTATGGCTATTTATTACCAGCCTTGTCTAAGATTAAGGAACGTCAAATTGTTCTTAGTGTACCGACCAAAATTCTTCAGAATCAAATTATGGAAGAAGAAGGTAAACGTCTTCAGGAAGTCTTCCATACGGATATCCATTCTTTAAAAGGTCCTCAGAATTATTTAAAGTTGGATGCTTTTTATCAATCCTTACAAGAAAAAGATGAAAATAGACTTTTTTCGCGTTTCAAAATGCAACTTTTAGTCTGGCTAACAGAGACTGATACTGGTGATTTGGATGAGATTGGACAACTTTATCGATACCAACATTTTCTATCCAATTTACGACATGATGGCAACTTATCTGCTAAAAGTTTATTTGCAAGTGAAGATTTTTGGAAACGAAGTCAAGAAAAAGCAAAAGTCTGTAAACTCTTACTTACTAATCATGCCTATCTTGTGACTCGACTTGAAGATGATCCAGATTTTGTCAGCAATCGCTTATTGATTATTGATGAAATTCAAAAGATTCTATTAGCATTGGAAAATCTTCTTCAACAGACATATAATATTCAATATATCCTTGAATTAGTTGACAAAGCCTTACTTGAAGAGCAAACTAGAGTTCAGCAACGCTTGCTTGAAAGTATACGCTTTGAGTGTCTTTGTTTAATGGAGCAATTTCAATCTGGAAAATCAAAGAACTATATTTTAGATTCTCTCTCAAATCTTGAGCAGCATTTTTCAGAATTGGAAGTAGAAGGTTTTGCGGACCTTATCCGATATTTCACATCTGATCGTGATTATTGGTTACAAATTTCTGAAAATAGTCAAAAAAAAGTTGAAATTTCTTCTACAAAATCAGGTCGCATTCATTTATCGTCTTTACTACCGAGTTCTTGCCAATTACTGGGGGTGTCTGCAACTCTGGAAATCAGTAAGCGGGTTTCTTTGCCCGCCTTGTTAGGTTATCCTCAAGCAAAATTAATTAAAATTACTGCTAGCAAAAAACAAGAGCAAGAAGTTGTTTTAATCAAAGACTTTCCTTTGGTTACAGAAACATCTTTAGAAGTTTATGCCAATGAAGTAGTCGATCTTTTGTTGGATGTTCAATCTTTTGAGAAACCAATTTTGGTGCTTTTTACTGCTAAGGATCTTCTGCTAACGGTCTCGAATAAACTCCCAATAAATCATCTGGCTCAGTATAAGAACGGAGATGTTCATCAGCTAAAGAAACGTTTCGAGAAAGGGGAGCAGCAAATTCTTCTTGGAGCAGCGAGTTTCTGGGAAGGAGTTGATTTCTCTACTCATCCTTTTGTTATACAGGTTATTCCGAGATTACCTTTTCAAAATCCTCAGGATCCCTTAACAAAAAAAATCAATCAGGAACTTAGTCAAGAAGGGAAAAATCCTTTTTATGATTACCAATTGCCAATGGCGATTATTCGACTGAAACAAGCTATGGGAAGAAGTGTCAGACGAGAAGGACAAGGTTCCCTAACTCTTATCTTGGATAATAGAATCGTTGGAAAACGATATGGGAAACAAATAGCCAACTCCTTGGCAGAAGAATCTAATGTTAAGGCAATTTCTAAATCAGAAATAAATGAGACCATTCGGTGTTTTTTAAAGAAACGTTAATAATTAGTATTGTATGAAAGTATAAGGTTATTTTATATGAAACATTCCCTCGACTCCCGAGTCGATTATAATTTACTCTTACCAGTTTTTTTTCTACTGGTAATCGGTGTAGTAGCTATTTATATAGCAGTAAGTCATGATTACCCAAATAATATTTTACCTATTTTGGGCCAGCAAGTAGCTTGGATTGCTCTTGGTCTTGTTATTGGATTTGTAGTCATGCTCTTTAACACAGAATTTCTTTGGAAGGTAACCCCTTTTTTATATATTTTAGGTTTAGGTTTAATGGTATTGCCTATAGTTTTTTACAATCCAAGTTTAGTAGCATCAACAGGTGCTAAAAACTGGATATCAATAAATGGCATTACTTTATTTCAACCTTCTGAATTTATGAAGATATCGTATATCCTTATATTGGCTCGTATTATTGTTCAGTTCATTCAAAAACATAAGGAGTGGCGACGAACAGTACCCTTAGATTTTTTATTGATTACTTGGATGGTTGCTTTTACACTACCAGTTTTGGTACTTTTAGCTTTCCAGAAAGATCTGGGGACAGCCTTAGTCTTCATAGCTATTTTTGCAGGTATGGTCCTTATATCGGGTGTTTCGTGGAAGATTATCATTCCGGTATTTTTGACCGCTGTTACAGGAATTATTGGATTTCTTGCAGTTTTTATAAGTAAGGATGGGAGAGCTTTTCTCCATCAGGTTGGTATGCAGACCTATCAGATTAATCGAATATTGGCTTGGCTAAATCCTTTCGATTTTGCGCAAACAACTACCTATCAGCAAGCTCAAGGTCAAATTGCTATTGGTAGCGGTGGCCTATTTGGACAAGGATTTAATACTTCTAACCTTCTTATTCCGGTTAGAGAAAGTGATATGATTTTTACTGTCATCGCAGAGGATTTTGGATTTCTTGGCTCGGTTTTTGTCATTGTTCTTTATCTAATGCTTATCTATCGTATGTTAAAAATTACTCTGAAATCAAATAACCAGTTCTATACCTATATTTCAACGGGTTTTATTATGATGTTACTCTTTCATATTTTTGAAAATATAGGTGCCGTTACAGGCCTGCTCCCTCTAACAGGAATTCCACTACCCTTTATATCCCAAGGAGGATCGGCAATTATTAGCAATCTAATTGGTGTTGGATTACTCTTATCTATGAGTTATCAGACCAATCTCGCAGAAGAAAAAAGTGGAAAAATTCCAATCAGAAGAAAAAAAATTATCCTAAAACAATTGAAATAAGGAGGTTACTATGTCTAAAGTTGCAGTTATTCTAGCAGAGGGTTTTGAAGAAATCGAAGCTCTTACAGTTGTGGACGTTTTACGTCGTGCAACTATTTCATGTGATATGGTCGGTTTTGAAGAACAAGTCACAGGTTCACACGCTATTCAAGTAAAAGCTGACCGTGTCTTTGATGGTGATTTATCGGACTATGATATGCTTGTTTTACCAGGTGGTATGCCAGGATCCGCTCATTTACGAGATAATGAAGCCTTGATTTCTGAGATTCAAAATTTTGAAAAAAATGATAAGAAAATAGCAGCAATCTGTGCTGCACCGATTGCACTTCATCAAGCAGGAGTTCTAAAAGACAAGCAGTTCACCTGCTATGATGGTGTAGAAAAACAAATGACTGATGGTCACTATTTAAAGAAAATGGTAGTGGTCGATGAGCATTTAATAACTAGTCGAGGCCCTGCAACAGCACTTGCCTTTGCCTATGAGTTAGTAGACCAACTTGGTGGAGATTCTGAGAATATATGTACAGGAATGCTCTATAGAGATGTTTTTGAAAAAAATCAGTAAAACGGGAGTTTTTCTCTCGTTTTTTATATGGAAAAATCAAGGAAATCATCGCTTTTTTAGCAAAAAAATGGTATAATGAAAGCTATGAAATATCACGATTACATATGGGATTTAGGTGGAACTTTATTAGATAATTATGAGACATCTACAGCTGCTTTTGTAGAAACATTGGCAGAATTTGGAATTGTCCAAGATCATGATAGTGTTTATCAAGCTCTAAAAGTTTCCACTGATTTTGCAATAGAAAAATTTGCCCCCAACTTAGGGAATTTTTTAGAGAAATACAAGGCAAATGAAGCAATAGAATTGGAACATCCTATCTTATTTGATGGTGTCACTGATTTATTAGAGGATATTTCGCAGCAAGGTGGACGCCATTTTTTGGTTTCTCATCGTGATGATCAAGTCCTTGAAATTCTAGAGAAAACAAATATTGCTAGCTATTTTACAGAAGTAGTGACCTCTAACTCAGGATTTAAAAGAAAGCCAGATCCTGAGTCGATGATTTATTTAAGAGAAAAGTATCAAATTAGTTCAGGGCTTGTTATTGGGGATCGACCGATTGATATTGAAGCAGGACAGGCTGCTGGCTTAGACACCCATTTGTTTAAAAGTATCGTGAAGTTAAGACAAGTAATAGAAATGTAAGAAAAAGGAATAAAATGACAGAAGAAAATAAAAATCTACAGGCACAAGATTATGATGCCAGTCAAATACAAGTTTTAGAGGGCTTAGAGGCTGTACGTATGCGTCCAGGGATGTATATCGGCTCTACCTCAAAAGAAGGTCTTCACCATCTAGTTTGGGAAATTGTCGATAACTCCATTGATGAGGCTTTAGCAGGGTTTGCTAGTCATATTCAAGTCTTTATTGAGGCTGATGATTCGATTACAGTTGTAGATGATGGGCGTGGTATTCCTGTAGATATTCAAGAAAAAACAGGTCGTCCTGCCGTTGAAACAGTCTTTACGGTTCTTCACGCGGGAGGAAAATTCGGCGGTGGCGGCTACAAAGTTTCAGGTGGGCTTCACGGCGTGGGTTCATCCGTTGTTAATGCTCTTTCAACTCAACTTGATGTTCAAGTTCACAAAAACGGTAAAATCCATTACCAAGAATACCGCCGTGGCCATGTAGTTGCAGACCTTGCAGTCATTGGGGATACAATTAAAACTGGGACAACGGTTCATTTTACGCCGGATCCAGAAATTTTCACTGAAACGACAACCTTTGATTTTGATAAATTAAATAAACGTATTCAAGAATTAGCCTTTCTCAATCGCGGTCTTCAAATTTCAATTACAGATAAGCGCCAAGGTTTGGAACAAACTAAGCATTACCACTATGAAGGTGGGATTGCTAGTTACGTTGAATATATCAACGAGAACAAGGATGTAATCTTTGATACACCAATTTACACAGATGGTGAGATGGATGATATCACAGTTGAAGTAGCCATGCAGTACACAACGGGTTACCATGAAAATGTCATGAGTTTCGCCAATAATATTCATACACATGAAGGTGGAACGCATGAACAAGGTTTCCGTACAGCCTTGACACGTGTTATCAACGATTATGCTCGTAAGAATAAGTTACTAAAAGACAATGAAGACAACCTGACAGGGGAAGATGTTCGCGAAGGATTAACTGCAGTTATCTCAGTTAAACACCCAAATCCACAGTTTGAAGGACAAACTAAGACTAAACTGGGGAATAGCGAAGTGGTCAAGATTACCAATCGCCTCTTCAGTGATGCTTTTTCTGATTTCCTTATGGAAAATCCTCAAATTGCAAAACGCATTGTAGAAAAGGGAATTCTGGCTGCTAAGGCTCGTGTGGCTGCCAAGCGTGCACGTGAAGTCACTCGTAAAAAATCTGGTTTAGAAATTTCAAATCTTCCTGGTAAATTAGCAGACTGTTCTTCTAATAATCCTGCCGAAACAGAACTTTTTATTGTCGAAGGAGATTCAGCTGGTGGATCAGCAAAATCTGGACGAAATCGTGAATTTCAAGCTATCTTGCCAATTCGAGGTAAAATCTTGAATGTTGAAAAAGCTACAATGGACAAGATTCTTGCAAACGAAGAAATTCGTAGCCTTTTCACAGCTATGGGGACAGGATTTGGAGATGAATTTGATGTGAATAAGGCTCGTTACCAAAAACTTGTTTTGATGACAGATGCCGATGTCGATGGTGCCCATATTCGTACTCTCTTATTGACTTTAATTTATCGCTATATGAAACCTATCCTAGAAGCCGGCTATGTTTATATTGCCCAACCGCCAATTTATGGTGTAAAAGTAGGAAGTGAAATTAAAGAATACATACAACCAGGAGCGGATCAAGAAATTAAACTCCAAGAAGCTTTAGCTCGTCACAGTGAAGGCCGTGCCAAACCAACTATCCAACGATACAAAGGTCTTGGTGAAATGGATGACCATCAATTATGGGAAACAACTATGGACCCAGAACGACGCTTGATGGCAAGGGTTTCGGTAGATGATGCTGCTGAAGCAGATAAAATCTTTGATATGTTAATGGGCGACCGTGTTGAACCCCGCCGTGAATTTATCGAAGAAAATGCTGTCTACAGTACATTGGATATTTAAAAAGTAGGGTGAAGTAGTTCCCTTGGTCTAAAAAATATGATATAATCATTACGATTGTTTCAAGTAAAAAAGGAGTTTAATATGTCTGGTAGTTTAGTAATTTATCTTATAATTGCAGTTGCAGTTTTCTTGCTAATTTTATATGCTATCGCTATTTATGTGAAAAAACGAAATGTAACTAAATTAGCAATTTTAGAAGAAAGAAAAGAAGAGCTCTACAATCTTCCAGTTAATGATGAAGTTGAAGCTGTAAAAAATATGCACTTGATTGGACAAAGTCAAGTGGCTTTCCGTGAGTGGAATCAAAAATGGGTTGACCTTTCTCTCAATTCTTTTGCGGATATTGAAAATAATCTTTTCGAAGCAGAAGGTTACAATAACTCATTTCGCTTTTTCAAGGCAAGTCACCAAATTGATCAAATCGAAAGTCAAATTACCTTAATAGAAGAGGACATTGCTGAAATTCGTAATGCTTTGGCAGATTTAGAAAAGCAAGAGTCCAAAAATAGTGGTCGTGTTCCACATACCTTAGACTTATTTGAAGAACTTCAGCATCGGGTTGCTGATCATTCAGAAGAATACGGTCAAGGCTTATCTGAAATAGAAAGACAATTGGAAAATATTCAATCAGAGTTTTCTCAATTTGTAACTTTGAATTCTTCTGGAGATCCAGTAGAAGCTGCTGTGATTTTGGATAAGGCTGAAGAACATATTTTGGCTTTAAGTCATATTGTTGATCGTGCTCCAGCTATTGTAGCAACTTTGTCTAAAGAGCTACCTGATCAATTAGAAGATCTAGAAGATGGTTATCGTAAACTTTTAGATGCCAACTATCATTTTATTGAGACTGATATCGAAGCTCGTTTCCAATTGCTTTATGAATTATTGAAGAAAAACAATGAAAATATTGCACAACTGGAATTAGATAATGCTGAGTATGAAAATACTCAAGTTCAAGAAGAGATTAATTCACTATATGATATCTTTACAAGAGAAATAGCTGCACAAAAAGTAGCGGAAGGATTAGTAATAACTCTTCCTACTTATCTTCAACATATGAAGAAAAACAATGCATTATTAATTGAAGATATTGAGCGATTGAGTAAAAATTACTCACTATCTGAAGTCGATGAAACTCATGTTCGTCGTTTACAGGCAGAATTAGAAAGTTTTGAGGTAGCCATAGCTGAGGCAACTTCAAATCAAGATGAGCCAACTCAAGCTTATTCAACGATTGAAGAAAATCTTGAATCGCTGCAAGAAAATCTTAAGAATATTGAAGATGAACAAATTTCAGTTAGTGAACGACTTGCTCGAATTGAAAAAGATGATTTAAATGCACGTCAAAAAACAACAGTATATGTAAATCGTCTTCATACAATCAAGAGATATATGGAAAAACGTAATCTACCAGGCATTCCACAGAAATTCTTGAAATTGTTCTTTACTGCAAGTAAAAACACAGAAGAATTAATGTCTGAATTAGATAAAAAATTAGTCGATATAGAATCTGTTAACCGTCTTCTTGAAATTGCAACAAATGATATGGAAGCTCTGGAAAGTGAAACATATGATATTGTGCAGTATGCTACTTTGACAGAACAATTGTTACAATATTCTAATCGTTACCGCTCATTTGATGAACGAATTCAAGAAGCATTTAACGAAGCTCTAGCTATTTTTGAAAAAGATTTTGATTATCATACTTCATTTGATAAAATTTCGGAAGCTTTGGAAGTTGCAGAACCTGGTGTTACCAAACGTTTTGTTACCTCATATGAGAAAACACGTGAAACAATTCATTTTTAGTAGAATATGAAAAGCAACAACTGGGTTAGTTGTTGCTTTTTAAGGCTCTTTGTCAACTGTAGTGGGTTGACAAAGAGCCTCTTTTGGTTGATAATACGAGGAATTTGGTGATTCTTCTTGACGAGGGAAGTCTCAGCGACCGCTATTTTTGAGCACTGATAGCACTTAAAACGGTGCTTTCTAAGAAGAATTCTAGTAGGCATGCCAGTCGTTTCAAGGTAAGGAATCTTAGACGGTTTTTGAAAATCATATTTCTTTATTTGACTTCTGCAATCAGGACAAGATGGGGCATCGTATTCCAGTCTAGCGATGATTTCCTTGTGTGAATCCCTATTAACGACATCTATAATTTGGATATTAGGGTCTTTGATGTCGAGTAGTTTTGTGATAAAATGTAATTGTTCCATATGATTCTTTCTAATGATGGTTTGGTTGCTTTTCATTATAGGTCATATGGGACTTTTTTTCTACACCAAAATAGGCTCCATAATATCCATAGGGGATTTACCCACTACAAATAGTATAGAGCCCTTTTTAAATGATTTTAAAACTTTTTTATTTTAGACAATACCTTGTGCAATCATAGCGTTTGCTACGTTTTCAAAGGCTGCAATGTTAGCTCCTGCAAGGTAGTCTTTATCAAGACCGTATGTTTCTGAAGTTGTTTTAGCTGTGTTGAAGATGTTTGTCATGATATCTTTGAGACGTCCATCAACTTCTTCACGAGTCCATGAGAGGCGAAGGCTATTTTGGCTCATTTCAAGAGCTGAAACGGCTACACCACCAGCGTTGGCAGCTTTTGCAGGTCCGTAGAAGATACCATTTTCTTTGTAAACTTTGATGGCATCAAGGTCGCTTGGCATGTTAGCACCTTCAGAGACACAGATAATACCTTGAGCAACCAAGCGTTTTGCAGCTTCACCGTTGATTTCATTTTGAGTAGCACATGGAAGAGCGATATCATAGCTTCCAGTATATGTCCATACAGAACCTTCGTGGTAACTAGCAGTAGCTTTCTCAGCTGCATACTCTGTCAAACGTGCGCGACGTTTTTCTTTAACATCTACCAAGAGATCAAAGTCGATACCATTTTCATCGATGACATAACCATTTGAGTCAGAAACAGAGATAACTGTTGCACCAAGTTCGGTCGCTTTTTGAAGAGCGTATTGGGCTACGTTACCTGAACCTGAAATAACAACTTTCTTACCAGCAAAGCTGTTGCCGTTTGCTTTAAGCATTTCTTCAGTGTAGTAAACCAAACCATAACCAGTTGCTTCTGGACGAATCAAGCTACCACCAAATCCAAGAGGCTTACCAGTCAAGACACCAGCATCAAATTGGTTAAGGCGTTTGTACTGTCCGTAAAGGTAACCAATCTCACGTCCACCAACACCGATATCACCAGCAGGTACGTCAAGTGATGGTCCGATGTGTTTTTGCAATTCAGTCATGAAGCTTTGGCAGAAGCGCATCACTTCAGCATCTGTTTTACCTTTAGGATCGAAGTCTGATCCACCTTTACCTCCACCGATTGGAAGTCCAGTCAAGACGTTTTTGAAGATTTGTTCAAATCCGAGGAATTTCAAAATCCCTTGATTTACAGTTGGGTGGAAACGAAGTCCGCCTTTGTATGGTCCAACAGCTGAGTTGAATTGAACACGGTAACCACGGTTTACTTGAATGTTTCCATCACGGTCAACCCAAGGAACACGGAAAGAAATCACGCGCTCTGGTTCAGTAATACGTGCCAAGATATTTTCTTCGATATACTCAGGGTGTTTTTCAAATACAGGTTCCAAAGTGTTGAAAAATTCTTCAACAGCTTGGAGGAATTCAGCCTCGTGCCCGTTACGAGCTTTTACAGTTTCAAACACGCTTTGGATATATTCTTTAGCAGATGTCATATCGTTCTCCTTAAATTCTAATTTAATTATGTGTGTCATTATAGCAGAATTTTTTTTAACTGTAAAGAGAAAAAACAAAAATTTTCTAAAAATTCTATCAATTTAGTTTTGAGACTTTTTGAAAATAGATAAAAAACGAACCTTTTTCTTGGAAATATCTTTCTAAAAGAGAAAACGTGAAAGTATGGTATAATATTAGCAATAAAAGGAATCTGGAGGATCAGAATCATGGTATCAACGAAAACACAAATTGCTGGTTTTGAGTTTGAAAATTGTTTGATGAATGCAGCAGGTGTGGCTTGTATGACGATAGCAGAGTTAGAAGGTGTTAAAAACTCAGCGGCAGGAACCTTTGTCACTAAGACAGCGACCTTGGACTTCCGTCAGGGGAATCCTGAGCCACGCTATCAAGATGTTCCACTTGGTTCCATCAACTCTATGGGCTTGCCAAATAATGGCTTAGACTATTATTTGGACTATCTTTTGGATTTGCAGGAAAAAGAGCCGAACCGAACTTTCTTCCTATCTCTAGTCGGCATGTCTCCAGAGGAAACCCATACTATCTTGAAAAAAGTCCAAGAGAGTGAGTTTCGTGGTCTGACTGAGTTAAACCTCTCCTGTCCAAATGTTCCAGGTAAACCTCAGATTGCGTATGATTTTGAAACAACAGATCGTATCTTGTCAGAAGTTTTTGATTATTTTACGAAATCTCTAGGAATTAAACTTCCACCATATTTTGATATCGTCCACTTTGACCAAGTGGCAGCTATTTTCAACAAGTATCCTCTTAAGTTTGTTAACTGTGTTAACTCTATTGGAAATGGACTATACATTGAAGATGAGTCTGTCGTCATTCGACCTAAAAATGGTTTTGGTGGTATTGGTGGAGAGTATATCAAACCGACTGCTCTTGCAAATGTCCATGCCTTCTATCAACGCCTCAATCCTCAAATCCAAATCATCGGAACAGGTGGCGTTTTGACTGGTCATGATGCCTTTGAACATATCCTCTGTGGAGCGAGTATGGTGCAGGTGGGAACCACCCTTCACAAAGAAGGCGTAGGTGCTTTTGAACGCATTACCAATGAACTAAAAGCAATCATGGCGGAAAAAGGGTACGAGAGCCTAGAAGATTTTCGTGGGAAATTGCGCTATATCGATTAAATGAACTAAAAAAGTCAGAAGAAAGGAGAGAAGATGCTAGTCATTGAAGAAAGTCAGAAGTTGACTTTATCAAATTTACCTAGTCTGAGCCTATTTACAGGAACAGATCAGGGTCAGTTTGAAGTGATGAAGAGTCAAGTGCTGAAACAGATTGGTTATGATTCTGCAGACCTCAACTTTGCCTACTTTGATATGAAAGAAGTAGTTTACAAGGATGTGGAACTGGAGTTGGTCAGTCTTCCTTTCTTTGCGGATGAAAAAATCGTGATATTAGACCATTTTGTCGATGTCACGACTGCTAAAAAGCGCTTTTTGACAGATGATGAGCTCAAGTCATTTGAGGAATACCTTGACAATCCTTCACCAACAACCAAGTTGTTGATCTTTGCGGAAGGAAAACTGGATAGCAAAAGACGGTTGGTCAAATTACTTAAGCGTGATGCCAAGGTCTTTGATACAGTAGAAGCCAAAGAACAAGAACTGCGCCAGTATTTTCAAAAGTGGAGTCAGAAACAAGGCTTGCAGTTTACCAATCATTCTTTTGAAAATCTTCTCGTCAAGTCGGGTTTTCAATTTAGTGAAATTCAGAAGAACCTGATCTTTTTACAGTCCTATAAGTCAGATGGGATGATTGAGGAAGAGGATATTGTTAACGCAATTCCCAAGACCTTGCAGGACAATATTTTTGATTTAACTCAGTTTATTCTGACTAAAAAGATGGACCAGGCGCGCGATTTGGTTAGAGACTTGACCTTGCAAGGTGAAGATGAAATCAAACTGATTGCAGTCATGCTAGGACAATTTCGGAATTTTACTCAGGTGAAAATTTTGGCGGAGTCTGGGCAAACAGAATCTCAGATTGCAAGTAGTTTAGCTAATTATCTAGGGCGTAACCCAAATCCCTATCAAATCAAGTTTGCGCTGAGGGATTCGCGAGGACTTTCCTTGAGCTTTTTGAAGCAAGCTATTTCTTATCTGATTGAGACAGACTATCAGATTAAAACAGGTCTTTATGAAAAAGGTTTCCTTTTTGAAAAGGCACTCCTACAGATTGCTAGTCAGGTAAATTGAAATTATTTTTGAAACTACAACCCGCGTCAGGATGAGCTTGTCGTGGGTTTCTTACATATTTGCTTGTTTTATTAGAAAGTATGTCAGTGATTTCCTTATCTATAAGCAAAAAACTTGAAAAAAGTGAATGTTTGCGTTATCATTTTCATATAGAAAGAAAAAGAGGTATTACAGATGGCTATTATC
>CAUQVK010000003.1:0-38974 GCA_963521495.1 uncultured Streptococcus sp. | reverse complement strand
AGCGTTGTAAAGTCCACTGTCAGCAGACAATGGACAAGGTTGCTTTTTGAAAATGATTGACTATTAATTATTAAATTGTCAGAAAATTCATTGACAGATTAAAGAAATCATGTTACAGTAATATTCGCAGGTATCTTTCGGTACCAAATCTACATGAAAGGATGGGGTATGAAACTTTCTCATTATTTAATTGGCTTACTTCTACTCCTAGTCTTTCTCTCTATTAGCATTGGGACCAGTGATTTTTCATGGGGAAAGCTCTTTGCTTTCGATCAGCAGACCTGGCTTCTCTTTCAAGAGTCCCGTCTTCCAAGGACTATCAGCATTCTCCTGACCGCCTCTAGTATGAGTATGGCAGGACTCCTCATGCAGACTATTACTCAAAATCAGTTTGCTGCTCCGAGTACAGTTGGAACCACTGAAGCTGCCAAACTGGGAATGGTATTGAGCCTCTTTGTCTTTCCGTCGGCTAGTCTGACTCAAAAGATGCTCTTTGCTTTTGTTTCATCCATCGTATTTACTCTCTTCTTCCTAGCCTTTATGACCATTTTTACTGTAAAGGAAAGGTGGATGTTGCCTCTGATTGGGATCATCTATAGCGGAATTATCGGTTCTGTGACAGAAGTTATCGCCTATCGTTTCAATCTGGTTCAGAGTATGACTGCCTGGACCCAGGGCTCCTTCTCCATGATTCAGACCCATCAGTATGAGTGGCTCTTCTTAGGCCTCATTATCCTGATAGCCGTTTGGAAATTATCCCAAACTTTTACCATCATGAATCTAGGAAAAGAAACCAGTGAAAGTTTGGGGATTTCTTACTCTCTACTTGAAAAAATGGCCCTCTTTCTGGTGGCGCTAACGACTAGTGTCACCATGATTACCGTGGGTGGCTTACCTTTTCTCGGAGTTATTGTTCCCAATCTTGTTCGCAAGCACTATGGAGATAATCTAAGTCAGACCAAACTCATCGTCGCTCTGGTCGGTGCCAATTTAGTTCTGGCCTGCGATATCCTATCCCGAGTTCTAATTCGGCCCTATGAACTGTCTGTCAGTCTTCTACTAGGAATCATTGGTAGCCTCGTCTTTATCCTACTTCTCTGGAGAGGGGGACGAAAAGATGCAGTCTAAAAGCAAACATACCAAGCTCTTCTGGCTTCTCATTATTCTGGCCATCGGAGCTTGTCTTCTCTACTTTTGGCCCATCACTCACTTGTCATCCTTCGCTTGGAAGCTGCGTTCCCAAAAGATCATCGTTTATCTCTTGGTAGCTATCGCGACAGGGATTTCGACCATTAGTTTTCAAACACTGACGGAAAATCGCTTCCTGACGCCAAGCATTTTGGGAATCGAATCCTTCTACGTCCTACTGCAAACTCTGCTACTGGTTTTTGAAAGTAAGTTTCTTCAACTTGGCAAGTCTCCTATCTTAGAATTCCTAGTTTTGCTTCTGCTTCAATCCCTCTTCTTTCTTGCCTTACAAGGCTACTTGAAGACACTGATGAAACAAGACCTGGTCTTCATCCTGCTGATCTGTCTAGCCCTCGGAAGTCTCTTTCGAAATATCAGTACCTTCCTCCAAGTCCTGATGGATCCAAATGAATACGATAAACTGCAGAACAGTCTCTTTGCTTCCTTTCAGCATCTCAACACTTCCATCCTAGCCATCGGCTCTCTGATTATCCTTGCTTTGACCATCTTTTTCTTTCGGAAAGCAGTCATTCTGGATGTCTTGCATCTGCAAAGAGAAACGGCTCAGATATTGGGACTCGATGTTGAAAAAGAACAGAAAGAACTCCTCTGGGGCATCGTGCTTTTAACTTCAACGGCCACTGCCCTGGTAGGACCTATGGCCTTCTTCGGCTTTATGCTGGCTAACCTCACCTACCTGATTGTCAAAGACTATCGGCACAAGTTGCTCTTTATCGTAGCCATTCTGGTTGGATTTATTAGCTTAACCTTGGGGCAAGCCTTGATTGAACGAGTCTTTGCACTAGAAATTCGCATCAGCATGATCATCGAGAGCGTGGGTGGCTTCTTATTCTTTATTTTACTCTACAGGAGGGCGCGTCGGTGAAACTGAAAAACATTGACAAATCCATTCAAAAACAGGATATTTTGCAAGGCATTTCGCTTGAAGTCAGTCCTCAGAAACTGACAGCCTTCATTGGTCCAAATGGTGCTGGAAAATCAACTCTCCTCTCCATCATGAGCAGATTGACCAAGAAAGATCAGGGGATTCTTAGTATTAAAGGACGTGAAATAGAGAGCTGGAATTCGCAAGAACTTGCTCAAGAACTCACCATCCTAAAGCAGAAAATCAATTACCAAGCCAAATTGACGGTTGAAGAACTGGTCAGCTTTGGTCGTTTTCCCTACAGTCAAGGTCGACTGAGGGCAGAAGATTGGGAAACAATCCGAGAAACCCTGAACTATCTTGAACTGACAAACCTAAAAGACCGCTACATTGATAGCCTGTCTGGGGGTCAACTCCAGCGTGTCTTTATCGCCATGGTACTGACCCAGGATACAGACTTTATCTTGCTGGACGAACCGCTCAACAATCTCGATATCAAGCAAAGCGTCAGCATGATGCAGATTCTCAAGCGACTGGTGGAGGAACTCAGAAAGACCATTATCATTGTCCTTCACGATATCAACATGGCCAGTCAGTATGCAGATGAAATTGTCGCCTTCAAGGACGGTCAGGTCTTTAGCAAGGGAACGACAGATCAAATCATGCAAGCTGGCCTACTCAGTCAGCTTTATGAAATTCCTATCACGCTGGCTGATATCAATGGCAAAAAGATCTGTATCTATAGCTAGCCATTCAGAATTCATGTTAGAAAAAACTCTGTCTCTTAGTCAATAATACCAAGAGACTCCATAAATCGTTATCACATTTTAAAAAGGAGAAATTATGAAAACATCCCTTAAACTTTGCCTCACTGCCCTAATAGCCAGTTTCTTGCTCCTAATTGGTGCATGTAGTACAAACTCAAGTCCCAGCCAAACGGAGACAAGTAGCTCTGCTCCAACAGAAGTGACCATTAAAAGCTCACTGGACGAAGTCAAACTTTCAAAGGTTCCTGAAAAGATTGTGACCTTTGACCTCGGTGCTGCGGATACTATTCGCGCTTTAGGTTTTGAAAAGAATATCGTCGGAATGCCTACAAAAACAGTACCAACCTATCTCAAAGACCTAGCTGGAAAAGTTAAAAATGTTGGTTCTATGGTTGAGCCAGACCTAGAAGCCATTGCTGCCCTTGAACCAGATTTGATTATCGCTTCACCACGTACCCAAAAGTTCGTAGACAAATTCAAAGAAATTGCTCCAACAGTTCTCTTCCAAGCAAGCAAGGACGACTACTGGACTTCAACTAAGGCTAACATTGAGTCCTTAGCAAGTGCCTTCGGCGAAACTGGTACACAGAAAGCCAAGGAAGAATTGGCCAAGCTAGACAAGAGCATCCAAGAAGTCGCTACTAAAAACGAAAGTTCTGACAAAAAAGCCCTTGCTATCCTCCTCAACGAAGGAAAAATGGCTGCCTTTGGTGCCCAATCTCGTTTCTCTTTCTTGTATCAAACCTTGAAATTCAAGCCAACTGATACTCAATTTGAAGATTCTCGCCACGGACAAGAAGTCAGCTTTGAAAGTGTCAAAGAAATCAATCCTGACATCCTCTTTGTCATCAACCGTACCCTTGCCATCGGTGGTGACAACTCAAGCAACGATGGCGTCCTAGAAAATGCCCTCATTGCTGAAACACCTGCAGCTAAAAATGGTAAAATTATCCAACTAACACCAGACCTCTGGTATCTAAGCGGAGGCGGACTTGAATCAACCAAACTCATGATTGAAGACGCACAAAAAGCCTTGAAATAAGCTGCTTCAAACTCAACTAACATCTTTATACTCAATGAAAATCAAAGAGTAAACTAGGAAGCTAGCTGCAGGTTGCTCAAAACACTGTTTTGAGGTTGCAGATGGAAGCTGACGTGGTTTGAAGAGATTTTCGAAGAGTATTCCATGATAAAACGCATCCTATCAAGCTCACTCAAACCTGATAGGATGCGTTTTTATCATTTTATTATAGCATATTGAAATAGGATATGAACAAATCGATTAGGGAAGTTAAATTAATTTCTAGAAATATTTTAACAGTCACAGTGTACTATTCTAGCTTCAATCTACTGTAAAATCTTTTACCCAACCTATTTTTCTTCTTGATTCCGTTTGAGGGAAAAGTGGTCTGGGACGGGGTCCTTACCAGTTTTCGACCAGGGATGACAACGAAAAATCCGAGCTAAGCCCATCCAAACACCCTTGAAGCCATGTTTTTCAATAGCCTGAATCATGTAGTTTGAACAAGTCGGCTCAAAGCGACAAGAGGGTGGAAAGGCTGGCGAGATAAAACGTTGGTAAAAGCGCACAGGCGCTATTAAAATTCGTTTCATTATTTCTTGGTTACAGCCATGGTGTGTAGTTGGCTGATTTCTTTTTTATTAAGACGACGGGATTCTCCTGGACGGAGTCCTGTCAAGTCTAGATGTCCAAAACGGGTCCGTGACAACTTGTCCACTTGGAGACCAACAGCTTCAAACATCTTTTTAACCTGGTGGTTACGCCCTTCATGGATAGTCAACTGCACCACAGAGCGGTTTTTGACTGGATCAACTTTGAGAATCTCATAGACAGCTGGTTTGGTTTTCTTACCATCAATCTCAAGTCCACGGGTCAAGGGGCGGAGATTGTCCTTATTGGCCACACCTTTAACACGCGCGACATAAACCTTGTCAATCTCATTACGAGGGTGAATCATCTCATCCGTAAAATCCCCATCATTGGTCAAAATCAAGACTCCTGATGTATCCCAGTCCAAACGACCTACAGGGTAGATGCGCTCTTTCACGTTGGGCAAGAGGTCGACAACAGTCTTGCGGCCCTTGTCATCTGTCACACTGGAAATGACACCGCGTGGTTTGTTAAGCAGATAATAGACCTTTTCTTCGTTGTAGATAGGTTGACCTTCAACTTCGACCTTGTCGCCTGACTTGATGGTCGTTGCTAGTTCACGTACCACCTGGCCGTTAACCGTCACCAAACCTTGCTTGATCAGCTCTTCTGCTTTTCTCCTACTGGCCACACCTGCGTGGGCAATATACTTATTGATTCTCATCTTCTTCTATCCTTTCACCAAATAATTGGCTTTCTTGGGCTTGAATCTCAAGCTCATCAATCACTGGTAATTCTTCTAAATGGTTTATCCCCATGTAATCTAGGAAATAATCTGTAGTCACATAGAGGTTGGGGCGACCCAACACTTCTTTTTTCCCGTCTTCTCGTATCAAGTCAAAGGCCTGCAACTTTGCCAAGACCCCACTCGAGTTGACCCCACGGATGGCATCAATCTCTATCCGTGTGATGGGTTGCTTGTAGGCAATGATGGACAAGGTCTCAAGGGCAGCCCGAGATAAACTCTGGTTGATAGGTGCCTTAGAGTATTCCTTCAAAATCTCTGCAAATTGAGGCTTGGTCACCAATCTATAAGCACCACCTGTCTCAATCAGAGCCAAACTGGAATCTGGGTCCTTTTCATACTTCTGGGCTAATTTTTCTAAACTCTGTTGGATGCCTGTCGGTGGCAGAGAGAGGAGTTCAGCTAACTGGCGGACTCTAATCCCATCTTCACCCGCTACAAACAAGAGCGCTTCTATTTTTGCTAAAGTACTCATCTTTCCTCTCTATCAAGTCTAGCTTTGTGCCTCTTGATTTTCTTCCTTCTTTTCCATAAGATAGATATCTCCGAAACTCTCCTCTTGAACGAGGATCAGTTCCTGGGTTTTGATTAACTCTAAGGTCGCCAAAAATAGGGTAATGACCTCTTGGACATTCTGGGCTTCCTTAAACAAATCCTGCAAGCGCAATTGATCTCGTCCAATCAAGGACTCTTTCACGATAACCATCATGTCCTCAATCTTATACTCATCCCGCAAGATAGTCGTGTGATTCTGTGCAAACTCCTCTTTTTTCTTGGCTAGGATATTTGAAAAAGCCAAAAAGAGGTCAATGGTCGTCTTGTCATGCACAAGCTCCGCATCTTCGTAAATCAACTCTGTCGGCGCTTTGGAATAATACTGGGCCCGATCTTGGTGCTTGGCTTCCAAGTGCTCCCCTAAGAGCTTGAATTTGCGGTATTCTTCGATTTGAGAAAGGAGATCATGTTCCAAATCATCCTCGGAATCTATCACTTCTGCAACCTTAGGTAAAAGCTTTCGACTCTTAATCAACATAAGCTGACTAGCCATAACCATATACTCACCTGCTACTTCAAGTCGCATGGCTTGCAAGGTAGAAACGTAAGCTAAGTACTGCTCAATAACCTCAGTAATCGGTACATCATAAATATCCACTTGATATTTAGAAACCAAGTGTAAGAGCAAGTCCAGGGGCCCTTCAAAATCTTTTAATTTAATATCCATTATCTATATTTTTCTAAGGTCAGGACTGTTTTTAATCCTAATTTTTTTGCAATTTCGTACAAATCGACCTTGTTTTCAATTTGTCGTAGAATGAACTGTTCCCGTAGGGCTTGGGCTGATAGTGCTGGAAAACCTTTCTCCTTGACAAAAGCTTCTAGCTGACGGAAGGCCCACTGACGAGAATAGGCTTTCCCTGCCCTTTCAAAGAGGTAGGTCTGCCCCATCAAGGGTTCTAATTCTGAAAGCAAGGTTGTGGGAATGGTGACAATCCTCTGTTGGGAAGCCTTCTTGATTCGCAACACCTGAAAATCCAGATTGATATCCGCAACCTTTAGAGCTAAAATCTCACTCGGCAAGAGTCCCATTTCTAGGATTAAGAGCGCTAGCAAGCGACCCTCTGGAACGTCGCTTTCCTGCCAAAAAGAGTCTAGGTTTAACAGTTCTGGCTTTGCGGTCTTCTTTTCAGCTTGTTTAGCTAATTCCAAGCGGTAAAAGCTATCCACTTCTCCTCTTTGATAGAGAAAGTAGAGAAATTGGTTACAGGCCGAAATCTTTCGCTTCTGGGCGCTGATTTTTAGATTGGCTAGCTGGGCTTGGTAAATCTTGAGACTAGTCTCAGAAATCCGCTCGCCTACTAAATCTACAAACTGTTCCAAATCATACTTATAAGACTGCTTGGAATTGGCAGATAAGCCCTGCTTTTCCTCTAAAAAGGCTGAAATCCTATCTCTCATTTGCATCGAATCTCATATTCCTTACTAAAGTCATGCAAGAGGGCATTGACTGCCTTGAGGATAGACTTGCGCGTGATAATTCCTTGGAAAATACCAGACGCATCCACAACCGGCAAGAAGGACTCATCTACCAGCTTGTGCAAGACCTCCGTAATGGTAAAATCAGGCGAGACGACCGCTACGTCCGTTCTCGTCATATGAACAATATCCGTATCTGCCATGATTTCTTGACTCAAGTCATGCTCCATCTGATAAGCCATAATATCTCTGAGCCCAATCGTCCCAACAAACTGTTTTTCATCTGTCACAACGGGAACACGGGCATAGGTTATCTGACTGAGCAAAAGGGTCGCGTGATCTGCATTGTGAGTGTCAATCAACACGGCCAGATTTTCAGCAGGAGTCAAAAAAGTTTCCTCTTGTCCTAACAAGAAATCTTCAAACTCCTTAGCAATCATCTACTAAACTCCTTGGACAAGCCTGGGTAGACCTCATGTTCTCGGGTTAAAAAGTCCACTTTAAAATAACTATCGTCAATTTCCACACGGGCATAGAGGCATTCTCTAATGTTTCCACGCGGTTGACTAATAGAACCTGGATTTAAAAAGAGAGTTTTTCCTTCAATCCAAGCATTTGGAACATGCAAGTGCCCATAAAGGCAGATATCGGCCTCTTCTTCCTGAGCCCAGTAGTCCAACTTTTGAAAGTTGAAATTGATGTCAAACAAGTGACCATGGGTCTGAATGATTTTAGTTGGTCCCAACTGAGTCACCAAACGTTCTGGGTAACCTGCATAGAAGTCCATGTTCCCTTTAACAACACGGATGCCTTCCCAAAGGGGAGAATCAGGACGCAGTTCAGAATCGCCGTTATGAAAAACGGCATCAACTTTGCCCACATAGCGATCACGGATTTCTTCCACAATCAAGCTATCGCCATGGGAATCGCTCATTACAATGATGGTTTGCTTTGCCATGATGGAAATACCTCCAAAAGTTTCTTAACGGCTAAGGCACGGTGAGATTGGCTATTTTTTTCTTCAAGGGTTAATTCAGCTGAGGACTTGCCTGTTTCTCCTACAAGGAAAAGAGGGTCATAGCCAAAGCCATTTTCACCCTTAGGTTCAAAGTTAATGTAGCCAGGCCAGTCTGCTTCAACAACCAAGCTTTCCTTGTTGGGACTGGCTACGACTAGGGTTGTATGGAATTGAGCCGAGCGGTCCTTGAGTTCAAAAACCATGGCCAATTCGTGTAAGAGTTTGGCATTGTTTTCATTATCTGTAGCTCCGACGCCTGCAAAACGGGCTGACCAGACCCCTGGAAGACCTCCGAGGATATCTACTTTTAGACCAGAGTCATCTGCCAAGACCATCTTGCCAGTTAATTGGGAAATGGTTTCTGCCTTAAGGCGGGCATTTTCTTCGAAGGTCATGCCTGTTTCTGCTACTTCAGGCAAGTCAGGATAGTCATTAAGATTTTCCACATCGTAGCCTAGCTTGTCAAAGATAGCTCGGAATTCCTTGGTCTTGCCTTCGTTTCGAGTCGCAATCAATAAGGTTTCTCTGACCTTGTTTGTCTCAAAGAAAGCTTCTACATCAACACCTTCTTTGGGCAATTCTACATGCAGGAGTTGCCCATTTTCAACCAGGAGCAGGGCTCCCTGACGTTGAATGACTTCCAAGTTACGTCCTGCTTCTTGGTTGAGGATATCTACCACAAAAGACAATAAACGGTAGAGGGAACCATAGCGTAAAACAATCACAGAAATAGGAAAACCTTGTTCCTCATCTCGAAATCTTTGGGCAAACTCAAATAGAGGAAAATCCAAGTCATCACCAGTCAAAGTCCGGACACCACCAAAAATACTATAGTTTCCAACATACCAGTCCTGGTCATCCTTGTATTCATAAATTTTATTTGTCATAATTCTACATGCTCCACATGAATCTCTTTTTCCAGCCATTCTTCACCAATTTGTGCAAAACTTTGGCTGCTGGCTGTTGTGTAAAAACGGTGATGGAGTGGTCCAGCATCGCGACCACGATTGATTTCAAAATAATTGAGTAAGACGGAGATATCTCGCACACATTCCGCTCCACTATCGATGAGTTTGACATTCGGTCCCATAACATTTTGAATAATAGGCCTGAGAAGCGGATAGTGGGTACAGCCTAAGATTAAACTATCCACCTTACCCACTAAGGGTCTCAGGGTTTCATAAACAACCTTTTTAGTCACACTAGTTGATAAGGCCCCTGACTCAACCAAGGGTACAAACTTAGGGCATGCCAAACTTTCTACTTGTAGGTCTGGATCCAAATCTTGAATTTTTTTACGATAAATGTCAGATTGTACAGTCATAGGCGTTCCAATCACACCTATTTTCTTACCTTGACTGGATTTGATAGCAGCTGAAGCACCTGGCAAAATGACTCCAAGTACAGGAATATCTAGCTTGGCCTTAACTTCTTCCCAAACGACTGCTGTTGCAGTGTTACAAGCAAGGACAATCATTTTGACATCCTTGGTCAAGAGAAAGTTAACCAACTGCCAAGTATATTCACGAATTTGTTCATCCGAACGAGGACCATAGGGCGCCCGTGCCGAATCTCCAATATAGACGATTTCTTCATGGGGAAGTTGGCGCATGAGCTCACGTACAACGGTTAAGCCTCCGACACCTGAATCCAAAAAACCAATTGGTCTATTATCCATACAGTCTTCTTTCTAGTCTTCTTTTTCTAATTGATAGTTCATTATGATTAACATCACCTAGGGAACTACTGACAGAGCGAATGAAGCAACTACTCCCTCTTAATCATAATCAAATATCAATAGAATGCAAGGAAAAAGGGTCATCCTTGAGAACTATTGAACATAGTGAGAAGTCTGGAACTTTCATCCCAGACTTTTCCTATTTATTTCTTTTTATTGTTAGCAAGAGCTGCTTTTTGTTGACGGATGATTTGGTGGTAAACCTGTTGTACTTTTGCTTCGCTTGGTTTTTGACCATTTGCACTTAATAGAGTACGAACTGCTTCTGCATTCAAACGTGGGTTATCAGCAAATTCTTTTTCAATTTGCTTACGAACCAAGTACATACCTCCAAGAGCGCCCCCTAAGGCTGCTAAAACAATCAATACAATTGCTAAAATAAGATTCATAATATTTCTCCTGTTTCTTTTTAAGTCTATACTATTATAACACAAAGAAGACAAACTGACTAGTTTGATTTACGCTTTCAAGTATGGATTAACTATCAAAAAGAGCTCCTCAATTGTTTAAAAAGAGGGCTCCTTTCTAAGTTTAACTCACATAAATAGCTAGTGTTTGATAAGGTTTGAGTAAAATTTTTTCAGACACTTCTCTTGTCTTGTTATTTAAAATCAAATAAGTGCGTTCTATAAAATTAATATAGGAACGATAAAACAAAAGAGAAGAAAATTATTTCATCGGATGACACCTAAGTCATTAAACTTTCGTTTAGAATAAGAAAACTTATTATCCATTGCAATTACATAAATGATAAATAACACTGATAATTATAGGTGTTTAAAATTCATTAATCAAATTAAGTCAACTAGAATAGACTTGTTTGGTATCTTGTTGAATCTTTTCAACTACAATCTATAGGTGTTATTATGAATTATTTCAACTAATTTAAATATGCAGAAACTAAAAACTAATGGCTAGTTGGAATATTAAAAATTCAATTTCTAACCAGCTAATCTTGCTTCAAATAGTTATCGAACAAGTCTAATAAAACAACAATTAATACTAAAGAAGGTCAAACATAATAAACACTACACAAAAGAGCACTTGGGTACTTAACTTTATCCTCTATTCCCCATATTTGGTAAAGATAATCTAAATCGAATAATAATCATCCTAATAATGAAACCTAAAATGAAGATTATTATAAACGTCGAAATTCTAGAAAAACCTATAAAATGGGTCAAACCATAGTACGAAATCCCTACAGCAAAAGATAATAATGCATAGATATCCTCTTTCAAGACACTAGGAACCTCATTGATTAATAAATCTCTTATTATACCCCCACCAGCCCCAGTCAAACATGCTAATAATCCAGCTGACATTAAATTGAGTTTAGTTTCGATTAAAACTGTAGGTCCAATTAAAGAAAATATAATTAAACCAATCGCATCGAAGATTAAGTAGGCTTCGCGTAACCATCTATAAGTTTCTGAATTATAGCCATAATTTGAACGATTTAAAACAACAAAAATATACATTATAATCGCAACAAATATCGCAAGATAAATCGAACTGGGATCAAAAAGTGCCGAAGGAAATCTACTTATTATCGAATCACGTAAAATACCACCTCCGACAGCTGTGACAATAGCCAACAAACTAATCCCAAAAATATCCAGATGTTTATCAAAACCTTTTATAGCACCTGATGCTGCAAATGCAATCGTTCCAATATAATTACATACTAAAAGGAATAGGTCAAAGTCCATTTTTACTCCTCAATTATTTTATTCACCCTTTCTGACTTCTTGAAGGTATTTATATATACTAACTTCTGACATTTGAAATATAGAAGCAACTTTTGAAATAGAATCTTTAAATTCAAAAAAACCTTTTGTATCTAGTACTTGAACTATCGAAATTTTTTCAGATTTACTTAATTTATATTGCGATAAGTCTTTCCCATTTGTTTCTTTAAAAATCAAATCATCTATCAACGAATCAACTGAGTGATTAAAGTTTTCTATTATAGTGTCATCTACCGATATTTTATCATTATCACCGAGTAGATTTTCATCAATGATAGATATTCCTGATTCAAACAATTTTTTTAAAGATATCATTTTAGATTTATCACTATTTATACAAATCATCCCAACTAATTCATTGAGTTCATCTTTAATAAAATAGCTTGAAGAATATAGATTTTTACCTGAATGAGTTCTACTCCGATAATTTACTAAATAATCGTTCTCAATATACATTTTATTTCTGACAATATCTAAAACAAAATCTGTTGCAGGTGACCCTATTTCCCTATTTGATAAATTATTTTTAATATAGACTAAAGAATGATCAAAACCATTCGTAAAATCTTGTAGAACAACTTCTGTATCATTTCCTAGAACAGTTGCCAAAAAATTGATTAAAGGGATATATATTTTTAGGTCCTTATTCATTTTATTTCCTATCTCTATCTAATGCATTTTTCGTAAAGTCTATCATATTAGAATTAATTTTACAAATATTTGAAACGCTTATTCAGCTTTACAAATTAGTTCGAATAATGCTTGAGCATAGATAGCTGTAATCAATACTAAATCATTAACCGGAATAAACTCATTAGCTTGATGCATGGTATCTTCTGTGCTAGGAAATAATGCTCCGAATGCAACTCCTTCTGACAACAAACTTGCATACGTTGATCCACCTATAACCTTTGTATATCCTTTATCACCAGTTTGATCTTCATAAATTTTTAAAAGAGTTTTCACTAACTTAGTATCTGGAGATACAAAATGTGGATCTTTCTTGACGACAATATGCAAATCTTCACCTTCAAAATACTCTTCTAAATGCGATTTAATTTCACTAGATGACTGACTGAATGGAAAGCGGATGTCAGAAACTATTCTCCCTCCTGAACTACAATCATAATTTGCAATTCCTACGTTAAAAGTCAGTTCACCTATTTCTGATTGATGATTAATACCTAAATTTTTACCATCAGTTGTTTCGTGAAAAGATTCTCCCATATGATTTAAAAAAGACTTTCCATTTTTAACAGGATGCTGACTTAAAAACTTAGCTAAATAAGTCGCAGCATTTACACCTTTACTTGGCGTTGAACCATGAGCAGATTTACCATATAGAGTAATCTTTAGCTCTTCATCATTCTGATCTACTTGCCCAGATACATTTGGGTGCTCTACTAAAAATCTTTGGAAGCTATCGGTAATATCTGATTTAGATCCCCCTTTTAGACGGGCTTCCGCTAGACCTGGAACCATATTTTCTTTAGTGCCACTCTTAAATTCTACTAAAAAATAAGTCCCAGTTTGAGAGTCATCTTTCCCCTCTTCTATCGTAAAGTGAATTATACCTTTTTCTCCATTAACCACTGGAAAATAAGCATCTGGAACGAAACCTTCCCTTGGAAGTTTTTCAATAGTTTTATAATAATTCAAACATTCCCAATTTGTTTCCTCATCACTGCCTACAATCAGTTGTAGTTTCCTTTTGGGAAGATAACCACGTTCCTTCAACAACTTCATAGCAAAAAAAGCACAAACTAGAGGGCCTTTATCATCCAAACTACCTCGAGCAATTAATTTACCGTCCTTATAGGTAGGTTCAAATGGATTACTATCCCAACCAGTTCCGACAGGAACCACATCTACATGACCTAAAACTCCAAAAGACTCCCCAGTTTCTCCCCAGTCAATACGAGTAACAAGTGGTCCGTAATCATTTACCTTAAAACCGGCTTCAGAACCCATTTTTTTGATTTCATCAATCGCTTGTTTGGGTCCTTCTCCAAGTGGGGCACCATCAACCGGATCACCTTTTACCGAATTGATACGAAGCAAGCGTTCAATATCATTTAGAAGATCTTCTTTTCTATCTTCCACTACATTTTTCCAATTAATAGTTTCCATCTTTATACCTCCATAATTAAAAGAAAAACACAAAATTTTACAGATTCAATCCAAATGATATTGTAAAATTTTGTGTTAGATCTTTAGCTTTCCAATGCTTGTTTGAAATCTTCGATTAAATCCTCGATATTTTCAATACCACAAGAGAGTCTTAATAAGCCATCCACTACACCTTGCTCCAATCTTTCTTCTGGACTAAGGCAGGCATGAGACATTGTTGCTGGATGAGAAAGAATAGATTCAACTCCACCAAGGCTAACTGCCAAGATAGGAATACGAATTTTTTCAGTAAAAGCAATCAATTCTTCTTTTGAAGACAATTCAAACGATAGTACTGCTCCACCATTTTTTGATTGACCCATATGTACTTCATGATTCGGATGATCCTTTAATCCAGGATAGTAAACATGTTTCACCCTTGGATGATTTTGCAAGAATTCAGCCAATTTTTGGGCATTCTTAACTGCATGGTCCATACGTATTCCCATTGTTTTCATACCACGCATGATTAACCAAGCATCTTCAACTCCAAGGATTCCCCCAAAGTTCTTTTGGAACAATTTTAATTCTTGATAGTATGTTTCACAATTAGTAGCAACAAGACCTGCAATGACATCACTATGTCCATTTATAAATTTAGTAACACTTTCAACTACTATATCAACTCCGAGTTTTAGAGGTTCTTGCGCTAAAGATGTCATAAAGGTATTATCAGCCACAGTAACCAAATCATACTCCTTAGCTAATGCCACAATCTTTTTAATATCGCAAACTTTTAAAAGTGGGTTTGATGGAGTTTCAAGATATATCATACGAGTATTCTCACATATGGCTTTTTCTACTGACTCTATGTCAGCCATATCTACAAAAGTGTATTCAATCTTGTATTTTGGCAGGAGATTATTTACAAACTGACATGTACCCCCGTATACTTCTTTAGGTAAGATAACATGCTCTCCAGCATTAAGTAACATTAATACATTGGAGATCGCAGCCATACCTGATGAAAAACTAAGGGCATATTTTGAATCCTCTAGACTTCTAAACCCATCTTCAAGTGCGTCTACTGTTGGATTTGAAAAACGAGTGTACAAGTATTCTTGACTATCGTCATAGAGATGTTTGTTATGAAAAGTTGATGTTTGATAGATAGGAATAGAGGCAGCACCAGTATAAGTATCTAATACTTTATAGCCATGTAATAGCTTGGTATTTTCTCTCATTCATCTACCTCCGCAATTGCTTCAATTTCTACCAAAGCCCCCATTGGAAGAGCTCCAACTTGGAATGCTGTACGTGCTGGATAATCTCCGTTAAAGAAACCTTGATAAACCTCATTGAACGCTTTAAAATCAGTAATATTACTCAAATAAACAGTTGTTTTGACAATCTTATCCATAGAGGAATGATTATCTTCTAAAATCGATTTGATATTGTTAAGAGACTGACTTACTTGCCATTCAATAGTATCTTCATCGATTTTCCCCGTTGAACGGTTAATTGGTAGTTGACCTGATGTAAAAATAAGATTACCTACAAGTGTTGCTGGGGAATAACTACCTACTGCTGCTGGAATTTTTTCACTACTTAATCGTTTCATTTTATGCCTCTTTTCTTTCTTTTACATTTCTCCAAATCATCAATCCTACTGGTAAAACAAGGTAACCAATAATCATTGCTACGATAGCAAATGTATTCAATGATACATCTCCTGATTTACTTACGATTGTAAATTGTGATGCCCAGTTAAATTTGTATAATAAAATTACTGTTAAGATACATCCAAAGAATGGAACGATAACATCAAATACAAAGCTCTTCTTAGCAGTTGCAACAATTTCTTCTTTTTGTTTTCCAAAGTAGAATACCATAACAGCCAGAGGAACTATGATAAATTGGATAAAACGTGAAATTGAACTTAGAACAATAATACTAGTCATATTATATTGGAATGCCATAGGAAGTAAGATTGCTGCTCCAATCGTCACTAAAAATGCACGAAGCGGAAAATCTTTGCTAGTTCTAACTTTAAACCATTCTGGAACTTGATTTTGCATTGCCATTGCTTCCAAGATACGTGGAGTGTGGAATGATGCAGCTACGTTTATACCAAACATAGAAACCAAAGCACCTACAAGAATGATTGTACGAATAATTGGATTTGAGAATACTGCTGCAAGTGCTACTACTTCTTTTGTCGTCACAATAGCAGATGGATTAATCATCATAGCTGTCCCAACAATACCTAGATAGATGACAGCTATTATCCCAATTGCCAACGGAATTGCCTTTGGAAGATTTTTCTCTGGTTCTTCCATATCTTGAGCACCACAGGCTACACTTTCAAAACCAGTGAAGGCATAAAATGCTGCAATAACTGCCATTACATAGGCTGAAATATCCATATTTTCGCCCAACTTAGCCCCAGTGCTATCAGTCAGATTTTTAATTGCATCAAATTCATTGACACCAGTAAATAACACAATTGCTAATCCTACGAGAATGGTTGTAACAAGAGCTCCTACTTTACCAATAGTAGACAAGTTATTGATAAGCTCAAACAAACGTGTTCCCAATAGATTGATTACAAGAAGAATTCCCATTAGAATAACGAACCCAATTGTAACGTAGGTCAAGTTTCCATTATCAAACCCAAACATATTAAGAACTGTTTTAACTACCGCAGTTCCCATTACACCCCAAGCAATACTTGCTGCAATGTAGCGAGTAATCCCTACATAGAAGCCGATGTTGTCTCCAAATGCAGCTTTAGAATAAGCATAAGAAGCTCCACCTTTGGAAACATACTTAGCCGCTGATGCGAACGTTACTGCTAAAACAGATGCAAATACCGCTGCCATAATATAAATGATAAGCGCCTTATCTCCTGCTTTGGCTACAACCCCACCAGGAGAAAGGAAAATTCCCGTACCAATAATAGAGTTAATTGTCAGAAGGACAATCGAATAAAATCCTAGCTTTTTTTTCATTATTTTTCTCCTATTAAATTTCACACATTTGACAATCTTTACGTGCATTATTAATCAATGCACTAAATAACAAGTTCATTTGCATTGATTTCTTATGCATCATTTCAGGATGCCATTGTACCCCAATTAACATTGGGTAATCCTTATGTTCAATTGCTTCTACAACACCATCCGCTGCTCTAGCCACAACATTAAAATCAGATGCTACATTTTTCATAATTTGATGATGAAATGAGTTAACCATCACTCTGTTTACTTTTACAATCCTATGCAACAGTGAATCATCAACGATATCTACTGAATGAGTAACTTGTTCTGGGAAGTGGCCTTGCCAATGTTTTACAGCTGCTGTATCACACATTGAGACATCTTGATAAAGAGACCCGCCATGATAAACATTAATAACCTGTGCTCCACGACAAATACCAAGAATTGGGATACGTTTTTTTTCTGCACGTTCTAACAAGGCAAAATCGAACTTATCTCTTTCTGGGAATATATCTCCCATCTTAGGACAAGGCTCTTCGTTATAATTCATAGAACAGACATCGTGACCACCAGATAAGATCAATGCATCAATTTTATCAATATAACTATCTAAAACTTCAGTGACATCTGATACAGGTATAATAACTGGTATCCCACCATTTTGGATTACAGAATTAACATAATCTTCATTTACATAGCTTCTATGATAACCAGGAAACATTCCTCCCTGATCAATCATAACACTACCTGAGATTCCAACTATCGGCATCTTATTTACCATAAGATAGACCTCCTTTTGAAAATATTTTTTATTTTATTATAAAATTTTATAACTCATTTACAATTTCATTATACAACAAAAAGAATCCGTTTTCAACAAAAAATTATATTTTTTTTATAAAAAAATATAATTTTTTGTTGAAACACCTTTAGATATAGTGAATTGAAACTAAAACAGTACAACATAACTGCTAAAATGTTTCTATAAATTAATATTCCTTTCCTAATCGATTTGCTCATGTTTTATTCCAACCCACTATATAACAAAAAAGATAAGGTCTGATTCAGATCTTATCCTTTCTAGTTTTGATAATCTTCACCACTACTACGAAAAAGTTCAAATACTTTAGATTTCTGAACCACCTTATACACTATATACCCCTTACTATCACACTTCTGTTCGTATAGGCACGATTTTTCTATCCTTTCCTCTGACGATTATTATTTCCAGCGTCAGGCTTGAGAGTCGCTATTGGGTTTACCGGCAGCGGGTGCCCACGGAGGACTTACACCTCAGATGCCCGTCATACCTAATAAAAGACTGAGACACTAGATCTCAGCCTTTTTCTTTATCCCAAAACTAATTCATCACTGACTAGACTTTGGCCACTATTTTTCTGGAAGAGATGCATGAGATCTTCAACCGTCAGATGCTTTTTCTCCTCTCCCTTGACATCCACCACTATCTTGCCTTGATAGAGCATAATGAGACGATTTCCGTACTCAATCGCATGGTTCATATCGTGGGTAATCATCAAAGTCGTCAACTGATGGTGTTCCACAATCTTTTGCGTCAAATCCATCACCATTTGACTCGTTTTCGGGTCAAGTGCCGCAGTATGTTCATCCAAAAGCAAAAGTTTGGGTTTCACCAGAGCTGCCATGACTAGGGTCAAGGCCTGTCTTTGTCCTCCTGAGAGATATTGAGTATCTACTTTCAAGCGGTTTTCAAGACCAATATTCAACTCCTTCAAGGCCTCTTGGAACTGGATTCTATCCTTCTCCTTCACGCCCCAGCCAAGTCCTCTTTTTTGTCCACGTCTCAAGGCAATAGCCATATTCTCCTCAATCGTCAAACGAGAAGCTGTTCCCATCTTCGGATCTTGAAAAACACGGGCAATATCCTTGGCTCTCTTTCTGACACTCAGATTTTTAATGGATTTGCCTGCCAATAAAAGGTCCCCTTCGTCCACCGATAGATTGCCAGCCAAGATATTCATCAAAGTGGATTTCCCTGCTCCATTTCCACCAATCACAGAGATAAAATCTCCCTCTTCAACTTCTAAATCTAATCCTTTGAGGACATGGTTCTCATTGACCGTCCCTGCTTCAAATGTTTTGTGAATATTTTCAAGTGTTAACAAACTTACCATAACTTTCTCCTCCTATTCATTTCTCAATTTCAGACCACGAATCTTTAATCTCTTTTGCAATTCTGGTGCAAATAAAACTAAGGCGAGCAAGATTGCATTAAAGAGACGAACCAAGTTTTGATCTAGATTTGGAATTTCATAGATATTTAAAATAATCAAACGGTAAACAATAGCACCGATTCCGATAGATAACAAGCGGCCTCCAATGGTCAAGTCGTGTATCAAGACTTCCGCAATAATCACTGCACTCAAACCAACAACGATGGTTCCTGTCCCAGAAGTCACATCTGAAAATCCATCATTTTGGGCAAACAAGGAACCACATAGGGCAATCAAGCCGTTTGAAATCATGTAACCAACAATCTTCATCGTGTCTACATTGACCCCATTGGCCTCACTCATCGGAATATTGTCCCCAGTCGAACGCAAGACCAAGCCAATCTCTGTTTTCATCAAAAGAGTCAAGACCAAACAAACAAGTAAGAGACAGGCCAAACTGAATGAGAAAACAGCTTCTTCAGTTGTCAGACCCAAGCTCGCCAACTGTTTAAAGACAGTTGAAGAATCTCCCAAGGAAAGATTGGGTACACTTCCCATGATTTTAATATTGATGGAATAAAGCCCTGTCAAGGTCACAATCCCTGTCAAGAGAGCTGGGATTTTCATCTTGGTGTGGAGCATTCCTGATACAAGACCTGCTACCATACCTGCCAGCAAAGCAAGTAAGGTCGCAATCCAAGGATTTGTCCCTGCCTGTATCTGTGATACGACGACAGCCGCCCCCAGAGGAAAGGCTCCCTCAGCAGTCATATCCGCAATATCCAAAATACGGAAAGTCAAGTAGACCCCAATCGCCATAATCGACCATAGCAAACCTTCTGATAAACTAGATAATACAAAATTCATCTTAAACCTCCTTATTCCTTGCCTTCTAACTTACTAATATCAATTCCTAATGCATCTGCCATTTCTTGATTGGTATGCAATTCCAGTTTTTCAGGCAACTCAACTGCTATATTTTCTGGCTTCTCACCTTTTAAGACACGAATCAACATGCGTGCTGTCTGGCGTCCTAATTCTTTATAATTGGTTCCGTAGTTATACAAGCCACCAACAGCAACCATTTCGGTTGAACCCCCAAATACCGGAACCTTGTGTTTAATAGAAACCTGTTTGACCGTTTCCATAGTTGAAGAAATGATATTATCCGTTGGTACAAAAACCATATCCACCTCTGCCATCAAGCTCTCTGCCGCAGCTTTGACGTTATTACTATCCAAGATTGTTTTTTCAACAACGCTAAAGCCTTTTTCTTCTAGAAGTCGCTTAGCTTCATCCTTTTGGACAACCGAATTGGGTTCACTCTGAGTATAGAGAACACCTATCGTTTTAGCCCTTGGTAGAACTTTCTTTATCAAATTAATTTGTGTTGAAATAGCATCTGATGACTGGTCACTTGTTCCAGTTACATTGCCTCCAGGATGTTCTCTTGACTCAACCAACTTGGCACTGACAGGATCTGTTACAGCTGAAAAGATAACCGGTGTTGTTTGCGTCGTATTAGCCAAGCTCTGAGCAGAAGGCGTTGCGATGGCTAGAACGACATCACTGGATTCTGCTAGCTGCTGGGAAATGGTTTTTAGATTTCTTTGTTCTCCCTGTGCATTTTGCAAATCAATCTCGATATTTTTCCCTTCAATATAACCTTGCTTGACCAGCTCATCCACAAAACCTTCTCTAGTAGCGTCTAGAGACTGGTGGGTAATAAATTGTGAAATACCGATACGAAATACATCTTTTTTCTTATCTGCCTTCAACTGATGCAAACTGATCAGAGAGGTCAAGAGAATCCCCACTACCAAGAGGGGTGCTAGTAATTTTCGAACAACTTTCATAATGAAACTCCTTCTCAGAAAAGATAAAACAAAAAACCGCCTAGATACTATCTAAACGGATGCTTGAAATAATCTAACAAGTTACAACTTAGCTAGTCCATTTAGATATTCATCTATATGGACCACAATCAAAAATCTTAGCCACATAGATACAAACAAATTGCTTGAACTGTTTGCATCCATGGTGACATGTCTACAAACACTATCTAAAGTAGCTAAAGTAAAAGTTTTGATTCATCGTTACAGCTTGTCTTTTAATCATTCTTTTTCTGCTTTCTTTTTTGATGTTTCTTATCTTACCACCTTTTTTATCAGCTGTCAAGAATATTTCAGAATTTTTTAAATTTTTTCGAAAATTCTTTCAAAGTTTTTTCAAAACTATTTCAACAAAAAAATGATTATAATTCCATAAAAAATTTAAAACCATGAACAGCATTGATAAAAATTAGTCTTCTTACTTTTTTAAAGCAATCAATCCGAATCCACTCAAGACTCCAAGAAATTCAAATGTTACAATGTTGATGTGATTTTTTGTACCAGTATTAGGCAATTCGCGTTTAGCTTCAGTTTCTTTCACCTCCACCGATTAAACTGACTCAACTGGAATTTTCGATTGAATTTTGCAAATATCTTCATTATTCTACCTGTATCTTTCTTTTTAACTCATTTTATGGTAAAATGAAGAGTAATAATATTTATTAAAGAGGTAAAAATATGATTGAAGCAAGCAAATTGAAAGCTGGTATGACGTTTGAAACTGCAGACGGAAAATTGATCCGCGTTTTGGAAGCTAGCCACCACAAACCAGGTAAAGGAAACACAATCATGCGTATGAAATTGCGTGATGTCCGTACTGGTTCTACATTTGACACAAGCTACCGTCCAGAAGAAAAATTCGAACAAGCTATTATCGAAACTGTTCCAGCTCAATACTTGTACAAAATGGATGAAACTGCCTACTTCATGAATACTGAAACTTACGACCAATACGAAATCCCAGTCGTAAATGTTGAAAATGAATTGCTTTACATCCTTGAAAACTCTGATGTAAAAATCCAATTCTACGGAACTGAAGTAATCGGTGTAACTGTACCAACTACTGTTGAGTTGACAGTTGCTGAAACACAACCATCTATCAAAGGTGCTACTGTTACAGGTTCTGGTAAACCAGCAACTATGGAAACTGGACTTGTTGTCAACGTTCCAGACTTCATCGAAGCTGGACAAAAATTGATCATCAACACTGCAGAAGGAACTTACGTTTCTCGTGCCTAATCTCTAGAAAGAGGTCATTCTATGGGAATTGAAGAACAATTTGGCGAAATCGTTATCGCTCCACGTGTACTCGAAAAAATTATTGCTATCGCTACTGCTAAGGTAGAAGGTGTCCATTCATTTTCAAACAAATCCGTATCTGATACCCTCTCAAAACTTTCACTCGGCCGTGGGGTTTACCTTAAAAGCAGTGATGAGGAGTTAACAGCTGACATCTATCTCTACCTTGAGTACGGTGTTAAAGTCCCTAAAGTCGCTGTTGCAATCCAAAAAGCAGTCAAAGATGCGGTTCGTGATATGGCTGATGTAGAGCTTACTGCTATCAACATCCATGTTACAGGAATCGTTCCAGATAAAACACCCAAACCTGAGTTGAAAGACTTATTTAACGAGGACTTCCTCAATGACTAGTCCACTATTAGAATCTAGACGTGAACTTCGTAAATGTGCTTTTCAAGCACTTATGAGTCTTGAATTCGGCACTGATGTCGAAACAGCTTGTCACTTCGCCTACACACATGATCGTGAAGATGCAGATGTTCAAGTCCCTGCCTTTCTAACAGACTTGGTTTCTGGTGTCCAAACTCAAAAAGACGAGTTAGATCAACAAATCAATCAGCATCTTAAGTCTGGCTGGACTGTTGAACGCTTAACCCTGGTCGAAAAGAATTTACTGCGTTTGGGAATCTTTGAAATCACTTCATTTGATACTCCTCAACTAGTCGCTGTAAATGAGGCCATTGAGCTTGCAAAAAACTTCTCAGATCAAAAGTCTGCCCGTTTTATCAATGGACTGCTTAGCCAGTTTGTAACAGAAGAAAATGAATAATCTAAAAGGTGTTTGGTCTTTGCCAAGCACCTTTTGTTTTTGACACTCAATAAGAATACATAAAAACCAGAGTAGATCATCAGCTCTAGTTTTTATGTATTCTTTTGAAGACTTAATATTTTCTAAATCGTTGGTATCGATCTTCTAGTAATTGTTCCAAGGGTAACTGAGCTAATCTAATCAATTCTGTTTGAAGCTCTCCTTTAACCTTTTGAATCAGTTCTTTACTAGAAAGGCCTGTTTCAGCAATTACCCTGTCAACAATTTCCATTTCTAGCAATTCATGAGAAGTGATTTTCATCAATTCTGCCGCTTCCATAGCTCGACTGCCATCTTTCCATAGGATAGATGCGAAACCTTCTGGACTGAGAATGGCATAAATAGAGTTTTCCAACATCCAGACACGGTCTGCGACTGCTAGAGCCAGAGCGCCACCTGAACCACCTTCACCGATAATAATAGCAATAATAGGAACTTTCAGGTCACTCATTTCCATAAGATTGCGAGCGATAGCTTCCCCTTGCCCACGTTCTTCAGCTCCCACACCTGGATAGGCACCTGCAGTATTGATAAAGGTCACAACTGGACGGCCAAATTTTTCAGCCTGTTTCATCAAACGTAAGGCTTTACGATAGCCTTCAGGATGAGGTTGCCCAAAATTTCGTTTGAGGTTATCCTGTAGACTCTTACCTTTTTGAATACCTACCACGGTTACTGCTTGCTCGCCAAGCCAACCGATACCGCCTACAACCGCACCATCATCTCGAAAAGATCTATCGCCATGTAATTCAATAAATTCATCAAAAATGCCTGTCGCAAAATCCAAGGTTGTCAAGCGACTCTGCTCACGCGCTTCTCTGACTATTTTCGCAATATTCATCTTGGACTCCTTCCGTGCAATCTGACTAGGCTAGCAATCTTATCTGGCAAGTCTCTTCTTTTGACAATGGCATCTACAAAGCCATGTTCAAGCAGAAATTCTGCTTTTTGGAAATCATCTGGCAAGGTTTCACGAACCGTATTTTCAATAACCCTGCGCCCAGCAAAGCCAACCAAACTCTGTGGTTCTGCCAAAATGATATCACCTTCCATAGCGAAAGAAGCTGTCACACCGCCTGTCGTTGGATCTGTCAAAATCGTCAGGTAAAAGAGACCGGCATTTGAATGGCATTTAACTGCTGCAGAGATCTTAGCCATTTGCATGAGACTCATGATTCCCTCCTGCATACGAGCTCCACCAGAAGCTGCAAAAAGAACTACAGGTAACTTTTCAAGGGTCGCATATTCAAACAAGCGAGTAATTTTCTCACCTACAACTGTTCCCATTGAAGCCATGATAAAGTTAGAATCCATAATCCCAAGAGCCACTGTTTGTCCTTTGATGACTGCAGTTCCTGTTACGACAGCTTCATCAAGACCTGTCTTTTCACGCATAGCTGCTAGTTTCTTTTGATAACCAGGGAAATGCAAGGGATCCTTGCTTTCAATCCCTGTAAACAATTCCTTAAAGGTTCCCGTATCAATCGTCAAAGCCAAGCGTTCTTGGGCAGAAATACGAAAGGTATAGCTACAGTGTGGACAGATACGCTCACTTCCCAGATCCTTCTGATAAATGGTATGCTTACAGCCTGGACACTGGGAAAATAATTCATCTGGAACCTCTGGCTTGGCTTGAGGTTTTTCCCTAACCGAACGATTGGGATTGATTCGAATATACTTATCTTTTTTACTAAATAGAGCCATTGATTCCCCTTTTTGGTTTAAACTCTTGAAATCATATTATTCTTTTTCTTGGTATTTTGGCAAGAATGTTTCCATCAAGAAGGATGTATCGTAATCTCCAGCAATAACATTGCAATCTGAAATGAGGTTAAGCTGGAAATCTGCATTGGTCTGTACCCCTTCAATCTCTAATTCATAGAGGGCACGTTGCATCTTCATCAAAGCATCAAAACGATTTTCCCCATGAACAATGACTTTGGCTATCATACTATCATAGTAAGGAGGAATGGTGTAGCCTGGATAAACTGCTGAATCTACACGTAAGCCAACACCTCCACTTGGCAGATAGAGATTGGTAATCTTACCTGGACTTGGAGCAAAGTTAAAGGCTGGATTTTCTGCATTGATACGACACTCGATGGCATGACCGCGTAGGACAATATCTTCTTGCTTAACAGACAGAGGTTGACCTGCCGCAATGCGAATTTGTTCCTTAACGATATCCACACCTGAAACAAATTCTGTTACTGGATGTTCTACTTGTACACGAGTATTCATCTCCATGAAGTAGAAATTGCTACTTGCTTCATCAAGAAGAAACTCAATGGTCCCTGCATTTTCATAACCAACAGACTCTGCCGCTCGAACAGCAGCAGAACCAATTTCATTGCGTAGCGTTTTGCCAATTGCAATTGAAGGACTTTCTTCCAAAACCTTTTGGTTATTTCTCTGAAGAGAACAATCCCGTTCACCTAAATGAATCACATTTCCGTGCTCATCTCCTAGAATTTGAACTTCAATGTGACGAGCTGGATAGATGACCCGTTCTATGTACATGGCACCATTGCCATAATTGGCCTTGGCTTCACTAGAGGCTGTTTCAAAGGCTGAAACGAGGTCTTCTGGTTTTTCAACCTTACGAATCCCTTTACCACCTCCACCTGCTGAAGCCTTGAGCATAACAGGATAGCCAATTTTTTCAGCAACAATCAAAGCTTCCTCAGAGTTATGCACTTCTCCATCCGAACCTGGAATGACTGGAACACCCGCTTTGATCATCTGAGCACGCGCATTGATCTTATCCCCCATCATATCCATGACATGACCAGATGGACCGATAAACTTGATACCCACTTCTTCACACATGGTTGCAAATTTGGAATTTTCACTGAGAAATCCAAAACCTGGGTGAATGGCTTCTGCCTCAGTCAAGACTGCAGCTGATAGAACCGCATTAATATTGAGATAAGACTCTGTTGGCTTACCAGGACCGATACAAACTGCTTCATCTGCCAAAAGCGTATGAAGGGCTTCCTTATCAGCAGTTGAATAAACCGCCACCGTTGCGATCCCCAATTCACGCGCCGCACGGATAATACGAACCGCAATTTCACCACGATTGGCAATTAAAATTTTTCGAAACATGGAGAACCTCCTTAGTTCCCTATTGCAAAGGTAAGAGTACCACTGGCTGCAAGCTTGCCATCCACTTCAGCCTTTGCTTCAACCACAGCGATTGTGCCACGACGTTTTACAAACGTTGCCGTCATAACCAATTGGTCGCCAGGTACAACTTGCTTCTTGAATCTAACCTTGTCCATACCAGCATAAAAGACCAGTTTCCCTTTGTTTTCAGGCTTTGACAACTCCAAAACACCAGCTGTTTGCGCCAAAGCTTCCATAATCAGAACACCTGGCATAACTGGATATTGAGGGAAATGACCGTTAAAGAAGGGCTCGTTGATGGTCACATTTTTGATAGCAACAATGGTGTCCTCGCTCACTTCCAAGACACGGTCCACTAGGAGCATAGGATAACGGTGAGGTAGTGCTTCTTTGATTCCTTGAATATCGATCATTTGATACGTACCAATCCTTTACCAAACTCAACCATTTCTTCGTTAGAAACGAGAATTTCCGTTACTACACCATCCTTAGGTGCTGGAATTTCATTCATGACTTTCATGGCTTCGATGATTACCAATGTTTGACCTTTTTTAACACTATCACCAACTGAAACAAAGGTAGGTTTATCTGGTCCAGCAGCCAAGTAAGCAACCCCAACAAGTGGACTCTCTACAACATCTCCCTCAACAGCCACACTTGTTTTAGCTGGAGCCGAAGTTTCTTCCACTACAGTTTCTGCTGGAGCAGATGAAGGCGCTACTGGACTTGGTGTTGCTAGAACGGGCGCTGGAGCGACTTGAGATGCAACTTCAGACACCAGTCTCGCTTCATTCTTGCTAAACTGCAACTCATCCGTCCCATTTTTATAAGAAAATTCTCTCAAACTTGACTGGTCAAATTGAGCCATCAAGTCTTTAATATCGTTTAAATTCATACTTATTTATTCTCCCAACGTTTGAAAGCAAGAACTGCATTGTGGCCACCAAAACCAAAAGTATTTGAAATAGCGTATGGAATTTCTTGCTCCAAGCCTTGTCCATAAACGACATTGGCTTCGATATAATCTGATACTTCACTTGTTCCAGCTGTCATTGGTACAAAGTTATGACGCATAGCTTCGATTGTGACGATAGCTTCTACTGCACCTGCAGCCCCCAGTAAATGTCCTGTGAAAGACTTGGTTGATGATACAGGTACTTCCTTACCAAGAACAGCCACGATCGCACCACTTTCTCCTTTTTCATTAGCAGGAGTTGACGTTCCGTGAGCATTGACATAGGCTACTTGCTCTGGAGAAATCTCAGCTTCTTCCAAGGCTAGTTTGATGGCCTTGATAGCTCCCTGACCTTCTGGATGTGGTGAAGTCATGTGGTAGGCATCACAAGTATTTCCGTAACCAACCACTTCTGCAAGGATAGTAGCCCCACGTTTTTCAGCATGTTCAAGGCTTTCAAGAACCAACATTCCTGAACCTTCCCCCATGACAAACCCATTACGATCCTTATCAAATGGGATAGAAGCACGGGTTGGATTCTCTGTAGTAGAGAGAGCTGTCAGAGCTTGGAAACCAGCGATCGCAAAAGGTGTGATAGAAGCCTCTGAACCCCCTACCAACATCACATCTTGGAAACCAAACTTGATGGAGCGGAAAGCATCCCCAATCGCATCATTTGATGAAGCACAGGCAGTATTGATGGACTTACAAATACCATTTGCTCCAAAACGCATAGCAACATTTCCTGAAGCCATATTTGGTAAGGCTTTTGGAAGGGTCAATGGTTTCACACGTTTTGGTCCTTTATCATGGAGGCGAAGCACTTGATCTTCAATTTCCTTAATTCCACCAATACCAGAGGCCACGATAACACCAAAACGATCCTTATCAAGATCCTCTACATCAAGATTGGCATGATTTACTGCTTCTTGAGCGGCATACAAAGCATACAAAGAGTAATGATCAAAACGATTGGTATCTTTTTTTACAAAGTATTTATCAAAAGGAAAATCTTGAATCTCTGCAGCAATGTGGACATCAAAGTCACTATGATCAAATTTAGTAATTTCACCGATTCCAATTTTCCCAGTTGCCAAACTATTCCAAAACTCTTCTGGAGTATTTCCAATTGGAGATGTTACTCCATAACCTGTTACTACTACGCGATTTAGTTTCATCTTTTCACCTCTAGCTTTTGCTACATACTTAAGCCGCCATCAATGGCAACCACTTGACCAGTTAGATAATCTTGGCCTGCTAAAAATACAGTTAAATCTGCAACCTGCTCTACTTGTCCAAATTCTTTCATTGGAATTTGCGCTAGCATAGCCTCTTTTACCTTGTCTGATAAAACAGCTGTCATGTCTGACTGGATCATCCCAGGCGCAATTGCATTGACCCTGACATTGCGATTAGCAACCTCACGCGCCACAGACTTGGTAAAACCAATCAAACCAGCCTTTGACGCTGCATAGTTAGCTTGACCGATATTTCCCATCAAACCAACAACACTAGACATGTTGATGATTGCTCCTTCTCTGGCCTTCATCATCTGTTTCAAGACAGCCTGTGTCATATTAAAGGCACCTGTTAAGTTAACCTTAAGAACCTTTTCAAAATCTTCCTCAGTCATCTTGAGCATAAGGGTATCTTTAGTAATTCCTGCATTGTTGATCAAAACATCTACCGAGCCAAGTTTTTCAATAGCTAGCTCAACCATTCCTTTGGCTTCTGCGAAATCTGACACATCCCCAGATATGATAACAACCTTTACCCCATAGTCTCTAAATTCTTCTAACAAATCCTCAGAGATTGACTCACGACTGTTTAGGATGATATTAGCTCCTGCTTGAGCAAACTTGTGGGCGACGGCTAATCCAATGCCTCGGCTAGAGCCAGTAACAAATACATTTTTATTTTTTAGTTGCATACTTTTTTGTTTCCTCTTTACTCTTTTAGTGATGGTAGAATCGATTAGTCATTTACTAGCAAGGCTTCCATACTAGCTTGATCTTCAACATTGGCAATTTTAGCTGTTTTATCGATTTTTTTAACAAAACCTGATAAGACTTTACCCGGACCAATTTCTATAAAGTTGGTCACGCCGGCCTCCTGCATAACTCCGATACTTTCATAGAAGCGAACAGGTTCCTTGACCTGACGAGTCAAAAGGGGGACAATCTCTTCTTTTTTCATGACTCTGGCTTCTGTATTTCCGACTAAGGGACATGTAAAGTCTGAAAAGTTTACTTGAGATAAGGCTTCAGCTAATTTATGGCTGGCTGACTCAAGAAGGGCTGTATGGAAGGGACCAGAAACATTTAGGGGAATCAAGCGCTTGGCACCTGCTTCTTGCAAAAGTTCAACAGCATGATCAACTGCGACAACCTCTCCACCTATAACAATTTGTGTGGGCGTGTTGTAGTTAGCGGGTGTCACAATTCCAAGCTTAGATGCTTTTTTACAAGCTTCTTCAATCAATTCTACAGGAGTATTGAGAACAGCTACCATCTTACCAGAGCCAGCTGGGGCAGCCTCCTCCATATAAGCTCCTCGCTTGGCTACCAAGGCAACCGCATCTTCAAAATCCAAGGCTCCACTAGCCACCAGGGCAGAGTATTCTCCAAGAGACAAACCAGCTACCATATCAGGCTTATGTCCCTTTTCTAAGAGCAAGCGATAGATAGCAACAGAAGTCGCTAAAATGGCTGGTTGCGTATAACGGGTTTGATTGAGCTTTTCTGCATCTGTATCAATGAGTAACCGCAAATCATATCCTAGTAGCTGACTTGCTTGGTCAATTGTATCTTTAACGATAGGATAGTGATCATAAAGATTTCGAGCCATACCTAGATATTGGGCTCCTTGCCCAGCAAATAAAAAGGCTGTTTTAGTCATTTCTTACAACTCCTGCCCAACGAGAGGCTTCTTCTTGGATTTTTCTAGCTGCTCCATAATAGATATCTTTTAAAATTTCCTCAACCGTTTCTTCTTTAGAGACAAGACCTGCAATTTGACCAGCCATAACAGAACCACCGTCCACATCTCCGTGTACAACTGCTTTTGCCAAGGCTCCTGCACCCATTTGTTCAAAAATTTCGAGATCAGGATTTTCCTGTTTAAAGGCATTTTTCTCAGCCTGCTCAAAATCACGAGTCAACTGATTTTTAATAGCACGAACAGCATGCCCAAAGTGTTGAGCTGAAATTGTAGTATCAATATCTCTAGCTTTTAAAATTTTAGCCTTATAATTTGGATGGGCATTGGACTCTTTTGCGACTACAAAACGTGTCCCTACTTGTACTGCTTCAGCACCTAGCATAAAGCCTGCAGCTGCACCTTCACCATCTGCAATTCCTCCAGCTGCAATGACAGGAATAGAAACAGCTTCAGCTACTTGGCGAACTAAGGTCATGGTCGTTAATTTCCCAATATGACCACCAGCTTCCATACCTTCAGCAATAACTGCATCTGCACCAATTTTTTCCATGCGTTTAGCTAGGGCAACACTAGGTACAACTGGAATAACTGTAATACCAGCTTCATGAAAACGATCCATATATTTACTTGGATTTCCTGCCCCAGTTGTAACAACTTTTACGCCTTCTTCAATAACCAAATCTACAATATCATCTACAAAGGGAGACAAGAGCATGATGTTGACACCAAAAGGTCTATCTGTTAAGGATTTTATTTTATCAATATTGGCTTTTACCACTTCTTTAGGAGCATTTCCTCCACCAATAATTCCTAAGCCGCCTGCCTTAGAAACAGCCCCAGCTAAATCGCCATCTGCAACCCAAGCCATTCCACCTTGGAAAATAGGATAATCAATATTTAATAATTCTGTAATACGTGTTTTCATAGTGCCTCCATCTGACTTGCTTACGTAATAGTTTGATGTTGTCATAATTTGAAAATCAAACTATTGCCTAAACAAGAGGGAGCGGGTTTCCCTACTCCTTCTAGTCATATTCTGTTTATTTTGTTTGCTCTTCAACATAGGCAACTAGGTCACCTACTGTTTTCAAGTTATCTTCTGCTTCGATTTGGATATCAAAAGCATCTTCAATTTCAGAGATCACTTGGAACAAGTCCAATGAATCTGCATCTAAGTCATCAAAAGTAGATTCAAGTGTTACTTCTGATGCATCTTTCCCAAGTTCTTCAACAATAATTTCTTGTACTTTTTCAAATACTGCCATGATAGACTCCTTTAAAATAAATAGTTTTTTATAAAAATGTGTTTACCACATTGTTACCTAAATTGTAAGAATGAGTGTGCCCCAAGTCAGACCCCCACCGAAGCCAGATAACAGAATCGTTTGGCTCCCATCCAAATGGATCATATCTTTTTCCACACACTCAGAAAGTAGAATCGGGATACTTGCAGCGCTCGTATTTCCATACTCCATCATATTAGCTGGAAGTTTTTCTCGGTCTACACCAATTTTTTTAGCCATTTTATCCAAGATACGGCTATTGGCTTGATGCAGTAGGAGATAATCTAAGTCTTTTGTCTCGATAGGTGAAACTTCTATTGTCTCTTTGATAGACTTGGCAACATCTCGAATAGCAAAATCAAAGACCGCACGACCATCCATCTTCAAAAATGAATCTGCATTTTCTTGATCTGAAAATGGAGAATTCAAACCCGAACGCCCGTAAGTCAGGCACTCACTTCGACTTCCGTCACTTTTGAGATTTTCAGCCAAGAAATGTAATTTATTGCTAGCTTCTAACAAAACACCACCAGCACCATCTCCAAATAAAACAGCGGTTGATCGATCTGACCAATCGACTGCTTTAGAGAGGGTTTCACTACCAATCACTAAACCTTTTTGAAAGCGACCAGAAGAGATGAACTTTTCAGCAGTCGATAAGGCAAAAACAAATCCACTACAAGCAGCTGTAAGATCAAAAGCAAATGCTTTTTTAGCCCCGATATTGGCTTGAACACGCGCAGCTGTAGATGGCATCATCGAATCAGGAGTAATGGTAGCTACGATAATAAAATCCAGATCCTCTCCTTTGATTCCAGCTTGTTTTAACAGTTTCTTAGCAACTTCTGTAGCTAAATCGCTAGTAGACTCTGTCCTTGAAATATGCCTTTGTTTAATTCCTGTTCGACTTGAAATCCACTCATCATTGGTATCCATAATCTGAGCCAAGTCATCATTTGTGACAGCCTGCTCTGGTACATAATGAGCCACCTGGCTTATTTTTGCAAAAGCCATTATCTCAATTCCTCCAAAAATTGATAAAGATTGGTCAAGCCCTTGCTCATAACTTCCATCTCCTCAGGGGTCATCCCATCAATGATTTTTTCAACCATGGCCTTGTGGAAACGTTTATGGAGTCTATGAACCAAGCGCCCCTTTTTAGTCAAATGTAGATAAACAACACGACGATCATGATCGGAACGAATGCGCTCAATATAACCTTTTCTTTCTAGGTTATTCAAACTTGTTGTAACCGTCCCTAAGGTTACCATCAATTCTTTAGAAACCTTACTAGGTGTTACATCCGGAAACTTCCCGATTACATCAATCGTATGCATTTCTTTGATAGAGATATCCTTGAAACGACTACCTCTCAAGCTAACTTCCTCAATAACAAGGACATTGTTAAAAATAGATGTTAAATATTCATTAATTCGTTGGTAGTCCAATTTTCTTCTCCCTCCTTAATCAAAAAAACTTTTATCATCAAAACATTTGACTTTAGAATTATATCAAACTACAAAGAATACTGCAAGTATTTTTTTCATTTTCCACTAAATTTAGGTCGTCTTCTTTCCGAATGTGCTCGAACTCCTTCTTTAAAATCCTCTGTCTTCGCTAAAGACTCCTGAAGATGCAGTTCCAAAGTTGCATAATCCTGCCAGTCTTTAAATTGACTCTCCCAAACCAACTTCTTAATGGCTGCATAAGAATTAGCTGACCCACGTCTTAATTTTTTTAGAACTTGATCTCTAGTCTTTTCCAATGTAGCAGCTTCACAAACCTTATAAACAAGGCCCCAATCCATTGCTTTTTCAGCTGTCAAAGCTTCGCCTGTCATCGCGAGCTGGGCAGCACGAGTGACACCGATACTGCGACTCAATAAGTAAATGCCACCAGCATCCGGAGCTAACCCTACTCCGACAAAGGCTTGAATGAATTTTGCCTTATCTGTAGCCAAACAAAAGTCAGCCGCAACAGCCATATTGGCAGCTGCTCCAGCAACTGCACCATCTACCTCCATCAAAACTGGTTTAGATATTTGTTTCATTTTATAAGAAATCGTATTAACCAATTCCGCAATTCTCGTTAATGAAGGGATATCATCCTCATCCACTGCACGTTTCATTTCAACCAAGTCACCACCAACTGAAAAAACTTTTCCATTAGCATTGATCAATATAAAATGTACAGCCGGATCCTCCTCTGCCAAGGATAGGGCTTCTAGAATCTCTTCACACATTGGAATATGAAAACCATTTAATACTTGAGGACGATTTAAAGTAATTACCGCAACATCATCTTCAACTTGATAAATAATATACTCCATCAGCTCTCCTTTTATTTTTATATGAATCTGAAATAATTTTATATTCAAAGTATATCTTTTTTAGATAGAGAAAGCAAGAAAAAATACGACCTAATATGTCTCAGCCGAAAAGGAAGATCCTCCCTATAAATCTTAGCATTTTCTGCATTGAAAAAAGGGTTTCTTTCTGTTATAATCGTATAAAATACTTACTTTAGGAGTTCTTATGAAGGTTGTAAAATTTGGTGGAAGTTCTCTCGCCTCTGCTAGCCAATTAGAAAAAGTTTTAAACATCGTTAAAAGTGACTCAGATCGTCGCTTTGTGGTTGTTTCTGCACCCGGAAAACGCAATGCAGAGGATACAAAAGTTACCGATGCCTTAATCAAATATTATCGTGATTATGTAGCTGGAAACGATATTAGTAAAAGCCAGAACTGGATCATCGAACGCTATGCTGCTATGGTTAGTGAACTAGGATTAAAACCAGCTATTTTAGAAAAAATTTCAAAAAGCATTCGTACCTTAGCAACACTACCTATTGAAGAGAATGCATTTCTCTATGATACTTTCCTTGCAGCTGGAGAAAACAACAATGCCAAACTCATTGCTGCCTACTTTAACCAAAATGGCCTAGATGCGCGTTATGTTCACCCAAGAGAAGCTGGTATTGTCGTAACGAGTGAACCAGGACATGCTCGTATTATTCCATCAAGCTATGATAAGATTGAAGAATTAACAAATAGTACTGAAGTCCTTGTCATTCCTGGTTTCTTTGGTGTAACTAAAGAAAATCAAATCTGTACCTTCTCACGTGGGGGGTCGGACATAACTGGATCTATCATTGCTGCAGGTGTCAAGGCCGATCTCTATGAAAACTTTACAGATGTTGATGGTATCTTTGCAGCTCATCCTGGTATCATCCACCAACCACACTCTATTCCAGAATTAACCTATCGTGAAATGCGTGAATTGGCCTACGCAGGATTCTCCGTCCTTCATGACGAAGCCCTACTTCCTGCCTATCGTGGGAAAATTCCTCTTGTTATCAAAAATACCAATAATCCTGAACACCCAGGTACTCGCATCCTTCTTAAACATACTAACGATAAATTCCCAGTAGTCGGAATTGCTGCTGACTCTGGCTTTGTAAGCATTAACATTTCTAAATACCTAATGAACCGCGAAATTGGTTTTGGTAGAAAGATTCTGCAAATCCTTGAAGATCTCAATATCAGTTGGGAGCACATGCCAACAGGAATCGATGATTTATCTATCATTCTTCGTTCTCGTGAATTAACTCCTATTAAAGAGGAAGAGATTCTTCGTCAACTAGTTCAAAAGGCTGAAGTTGACCATGCTGAAATTGAACATGACCTCTCAATCATTATGATTGTTGGTGAAAAAATGAAGAGCCATATCGGTGTAACAGCTACTGCTACACGTGCTCTGTCTGAAAACAAGATTAACATCCAGATGATGTCTCAGGGTTCTAGTGAAGTTTCTATCATGTTTGTGGTCAACAAAGAGCAAGAAAAGTCGGCAATCAAGGCTCTCTATAATGCCTTTTTCGGTCAAGATAAGGAAGACTAAAAATGGCGCAATCCCTTAATAAAACCGTGATTCTTAATACAACTGGAACTTCCTACCTCTCTATAGCTGGAAAAGTTGGGAAATTTCTTGTCGGGGATCAGGCTTTAGAGTTTTACCCAGATGTCAATGTAGAACAATTTATCCAAATCCCTTGGAACCATATCAACAAGATTGGCGCTAACGTTTCAGGAAGAAAAATCAGCAGACACTTTGAAGTCTATACGGATAAAGGGAAATTTCTCTTTGCATCAAAAGACTCAGGAGCCATTCTCAAAATTGCTCGTGAAAAGTTGGGAAATGACAAAGTTGTGAAACTACCAACATTGATCCAAACTATCCATCAAAAATTTAAAAATCTATTTGCAAAAAAGTAGAAACTTTAGTATAATCATAGCAACGGATAAGTAGGTTATCTTCTTCTTTCAGAAAGTCTGCGGGTGCTGCGAGCAGATAGGAGGGATAGGTGAAATTCTACCGTTGGTAACAATTACATACACAATCAAGTGCACACCTGTGAAGTTGGATGGAACCGTGGCCCTGCCACTCCAACACTTTATCAGGTGTGCTTTTTTCATAAAAAGGAGTTCATATGTTAGATATCAAACGTATTCGTACAGACTTTGATGCTGTCGCTGAAAAATTAGCTACACGTGGTGTAGATGCTGCCATCTTGAACGAGATGAAAGAAATCGACGCTAAACGTCGTGACATTTTGGTCAAGGTTGAAACCCTCAAGGCAGAACGTAACACAGTTTCTGCTGAAATTGCCCAAGCTAAGCGCAACAAGGAAAATGCAGATGACAAGATTGTTGCTATGCAAACCTTATCTGCGGAAGTCAAAGCTTTGGACGCTGAATTGGCAGACATCGATACTAAATTGACAGAATTTACAACGACTCTTCCAAATATCCCTGCTGACAGCGTTCCTGTCGGAGCTGATGAAGATGACAATGTGGAAGTTCGCCGTTGGGGTACTCCACGCGAGTTCGACTTCGAGCCTAAAGCTCACTGGGACCTTGGTGAGGACCTTGATATTCTTGACTGGGAACGCGGTGGTAAAGTGACTGGGGCTCGTTTCCTCTTCTATAAAGGTCTTGGAGCTCGCCTAGAACGTGCTATCTACAATTTTATGTTGGATGAACATGGAAAAGAAGGCTACACTGAAGTCATTACCCCGTACATTGTCAATCATGATTCTATGTTTGGTACAGGTCAATATCCAAAATTCAAGGAAGATACTTTTGAACTTAGCGATACCAACTTTGTCTTGATTCCAACTGCTGAAGTGCCTCTTACAAACTACTATCGCGATGAAATTTTAGATGGCAAAGATCTACCAATCTACTTCACTGCTATGAGTCCATCATTCCGTTCTGAAGCGGGTTCTGCTGGACGTGACACACGTGGTTTAATTCGTCTACATCAATTCCACAAGGTTGAAATGGTTAAGTTTGCAAAACCAGAAGAATCTTACGAAGAATTGGAAAAAATGACAGCCAACGCTGAAAATATTCTTCAAAAACTCAACCTTCCATACCGTGTCGTTGCCCTCTCTACTGGAGATATGGGCTTCTCAGCAGCTAAGACTTACGACTTGGAAGTTTGGATTCCAGCGCAAAATACTTACCGTGAAATCTCAAGCTGTTCAAATACGGAAGATTTCCAAGCTCGTCGTGCTCAAATCCGTTACCGTGACGAGGCTGATGGTAAAGTTAAACTTCTTCACACTTTGAACGGTTCTGGACTTGCAGTTGGACGTACAGTGGCTGCTATTCTTGAAAACTACCAAAATGCAGATGGTTCTGTGACCATCCCAGAAGTTCTTCGTCCATACATGGGTGGTGCTGAAGTTATTAAGCCATAAAAAATAAGGCCTAGCTAACAATAGCTAGACCTTTTTTGTAACCAAATCAAATATAAAGCTAAAACAAAAATCAAAATTGTTAAACATACCAATGTTTCAGCAAATACTAGAAAATCCAAAAATGGAAGTTTTAAAATCCCCTGAGCCATCTTAAGGGATGTTGCTGTGATAATGGTTGGGAAAGTTAAGGCTGCAAAAGCTGGTTGAAAGCCTCCTTTTATAATCTTTGGTATTCGACTCAATACAAAGAAATAAAAGGCTTGAGAAGCTATCATCATCACTAGTAGAGACCAAGCAGGAAGAGTAGCTCCTCCAACTCGAACCAAGGAAGCTAAGAGGAGAGAAAAAGGAGCACAATAGATTCCCTCTTGTCCCAAGAGTGCTATAGGGAGAGGATTTTTTTGTAAATCCCTATAGATAAGGGGATAGAGACAAAAAGTCAAGAGAAAGCCAAAGATCAAGGCGCCATAAGCAATTTCTACAAGACCTACAACTAGATAAGTCAAAGTTGCTACTGCTATGCCCACATAGAGAACAGTCCAACTTGGTGTCGCATTGACCCGACGACCTGGACGGGCATAGTTGACTGTAAAGTAAAGAATCAGCGTCACATCTAAAAGAAAAGAAAACCACCAGAGTCCTTGCGCCACCAATGGAAGATGAGGAAACAAGCGTAGGACATAAGTCGATAAAATCATACCAGCCATGGGAAAAGTAGCCATGCCTGATAAAAGAGGTGGTTTGCTTAATTCCTGCTTGGTTTCTGACCAATTACTCAGATGAAGAATAAGAAAGTAAATCCACAAAACCAAACCTGCCACACTAAAGACATGTGACAAAAGTGGCCAAATATCTAAGATAAGATTTCCAGCTCCTGCCAAACCTAGCAAACAACCAGAAAATACCAAGGGGAGTTTTTTCATCATAACCTCCTATAAACATGTTAGTATCAGTATAGCATAAATTTGATGAAAATGAGGGATTAAAAAAATGAAGTTCAATCATTTCGGGCTTCATTTTTGCTCAATAGGACTTATATATAAGGTTGCAATTCTGGATTGATTGGTGTGTTAGCTAGATTATTGGCATAGTTGCAAAGGCTTGTTAAGCTAACACCTAACACAACATCATCTAAGGCATTTTCTTGACTATAACCTGCTTCTAAAATTCTGCAAGAGCTTCATCTCCTACACACCCCTTGATATTGATAACTGCTAAGGTAAACTTGGCTAGATATCCAGTTTTGGATCTGAATCTATTGGAGTACGATTACGAAGAGTTTGCAAAAGGTCGTCATTCATCTGAATTTGTTTGATAGAAAAGGCTGTATGACCAGCTACACAGAATACACAACCATTGGTTGCAGTGACTGTGATTTGTACCACTTCTCTCTACACTGGTGTTAAGCTATTTCTATGGTTGATAGCTGAGACAGTACGGTAGGCTTCAAGTGCCGTTGGGGCATTATCCAATAGACCGATTAGGAATAAATTCATTGTTGTCCTTTTGAACAGTCTCAAGAACTTCTTTGACTTCTGCTGGAGCTGAATCTACTGTATGGATGGTAAATATTGACATAAGAACCCTCTTTTCATGTTATTGGAATCTAGTCTATCACAGAACGGTTTCCTTGGATAATATAGTGTATTGAAATAGGATATGAACAAATCGATTAGGAAAGTTAAATTAATTTCTAGAAATATTTTAACAGTCACAGCGTACTATTCTAGCTTCAATCTACTATATATAATCAATTGAAACAAGAACAAGACAAAAGAGCCTCAAAAAAAGTATTGCAAGTTGGTAATACTTTTTTGAGGTGCTTTTTGATATGAGCCCATGTTTTCTCAATAGGGATTGTACTCA
>CAUQVK010000002.1:0-39037 GCA_963521495.1 uncultured Streptococcus sp. | reverse complement strand
CTTATCGCATGGACAAGCGTATCAGAGAATGGTGTTTCGGTAGTTTTGATGGAGCTTATGATGGTGAGCTCTTTATGGGAGTTATTCCTCGTGTCTTTAAGGTGGACCATGTTCATCAGTTGTCTTATGCAGAGCTCGCAGAAGGTCTGGTAGAGGTTGATACAGCTGGTTGGGCTGAAGGTTGGGAAAAACTCAGTAGCCGAATCAAGGACGGTTTTGAAGCGATTGCCAAAGAGATGGTGGAGCAAGGTGGCGGGAACGCTTTAGTGGTAAGCCACGGTATGACAATTGGAACCATTGTTTATCTTATTAATGGGATGCACCCGCATGGTCTCGATAATGGTAGTGTGACGATCCTTGAATATGAGGACGGGCAGTTTAGCGTTGAAGTTGTCGGTGACCGTAGTTATCGAGAGCTAGGACGGGAGAAGATGGAAGAAACCTCTATTTAATCAGTCTAGATTTGCTTGATATGAACTAAGAATTTGATAAGAATATCAAGGTAAGAAAAAACAGCCGATGGTAACCCTTTCGGCTGTTTTTGATGGGGGAAACTAAAGTGTAATGCTATTGCTTTTAGAAATCTTCATGAATAAGAGTAATGAACTCACTGTTAGAATAGTCAAGATAGTTGATAAGGCTGCGGCTACACCGTAATTTCCTCTGAGAACCTCTGTATAAATAGCTACAGTCATTGTTCTTGTTTTGACATTGTAGAGGAGGATAGAAGTAGAGAGTTCTGAAATCATTGTGACCCAAGATAGGATGGCTCCAGAAATGATACCAGATAGCATCATTGGAGTTGTAATCTTGGCAAAGGTATTGAGACGACTACTTCCTAAGCTCTCAGCGGCTTCTTCAATACTTGGTGCTATTTGTTGTAAGCTAGCAACAGATGAGCGAATAGTATAAGGCAATCTTCTGACAGATAGGGACATAATTAAGATGAAAGCTGTCCCTGTAATCATAAGAAATCCACTTCCAAATAGACCGGTATTGAAGGAAGAAATAAAGGCAATCCCTAGAACGGTTCCTGGTACAATATAAGGAACCATACTGAGGCTGTCAATTAAGTTTGTAAACAAATTCCGTTTTCTAACGGCTAGGTAGGAGATAAATGTTGCGAATAGGACAACTAGGACTAAGGCAATCAAAGGGATACGAATGGTATTGAAAATAGCAGACCCCATACGATTGAAAGCTACCTTGTAACTGTTTAGAGAATAGCCTTTGACAAATACCATACCTGATGTTTTTAGGAAAGAAGTATAAATCAAGTAGACTTGAGGTAGAACAGAGAACAAGATAATTCCGTAGACTGTTGCATAAATGGCAACCATTTTTCCTTTTGTAGTTTTTTTAGGCTCAATTGGATGGAGCGAATTCATGCTGAAACTGTAGCGATTTGAGATGTATTTTTGGATAAGGAAAATCGCCAAGGCAATGATAATCGCCATAATTGCTAAAGCAGATGCAAAAGCAGAATTTCCTCCAACCTCGCTAATAAATTGGGTATAAATCAGGACAGGGAAAGTCCGATATCCTTCACCAATCAACATAGGCGTTCCAAAGTCTGAGAATGCTCTCATAAATACAAGCAGGGCAGCAGCTAGTAAGGTTGGAACTAGGAGAGGTAAAACAACCGTTACGATACGCTTAAATCCGAAGGAGCCCATGCTTTCAGCAGCTTCAAGTAGAGAATTATCAATACTCTTCATTGTCCCGGCAACGTATAGAAATACGAGCGGGAATAGTTGAAGTGTAAATACAAGTACAATTCCTTTGAATCCATAAATATCGATAGCTGGAAGATGAAGGGAATTTGTCAAAAATTTAGTGATAACTCCATTTCGTCCCAGCAAGAGAATCCAGGAATAGGCTCCTACGAACGGAGCTGACATGGAAGCGATGATGATCAATATTTGTAGAAATTTCTTTCCCTTGAAGTCATACATAGAGAATAGATAAGCTAATAAGGTTCCTACGACTAAGGAAGTTACAGTAGCAGTAATGGAAACTTTAAAGCTGTTTACTAGTGTTTCAGAATAGTAAGCTTTACTAAAGAAAGTTACAAAATTAGCTAGTGAGAATTGTCCCTCATGTATGAGTGCCTGCTTGAGAACAGTAACGATAGGATAAACGAGAAATACAAGGTAGGAAAGAAAGATGAAGAAAGAGGAGGCTGTCCAAATATTTAGTTTTTTACGTTCCATGGCTGACTCCTTTTATCAGGTTTTGTGAACCATCTGCAGAAAAGACGTTTAATTTTTGAGTATTGATTCGTAGACGAATACGATCGCCTTTTTGTAGATCTTCTTCAAAAGTTGATTCTTCGCTAACTTGAATTTTTGAGGCAAAGCCTGTCTCGATGAAGTATTCAGTATTTAGTCCAAGATAGACGCTATCGCTAATAGTTCCTTCAATATCTCCAGATTCATCTTTGATAAACTCTTCAGGACGAATGCTTACATGAATAGCTTGTGCCTCAGCCTGATCAAGAGCTGGCATTCGAAGAGCATAGCCATCTGAAAAGACGATATAAGCGCCGTCGCTCCGTTTTTCGAGATTGGCAGGGATAATATTTGTGCGTCCGATAAAGGTTGCTACAAACTCATTAGCTGGTTTATGATAGAGTTCTTTTGGTCGGCCGATTTGTTGAATCACCCCATCTTTCATAACAGCAATTTGGTCTGAAATAGCCATAGCTTCTTCTTGGTCGTGGGTTACATAAACAGTTGTAATTCCCACTTCGTGTTGGATTTCTCGAATGGCTTGACGCATATCCAAGCGAAGTTTGGCATCTAGGTTACTAAGTGGCTCGTCCATGAGGAGAACACTTGGATTAACAGCTAAGGCACGTGCTAAGGCGACACGTTGTTGTTGGCCACCACTGAGTTTATCGGGTTTTCGATCCGCATATTGAGCAATTTGCATGAGTTCAAGATATTTATTGGTCTGTTGGATCAATTCTTCTTTTGGAACCTTCTTTTGCTTAAGACCAAAAGCAACATTATCTCGGACAGTCAAATGTGGGAAAATAGCGTAGTTTTGGAAAACCATCCCGATATTGCGTTTGCTGGGTTCCATATTATTGATTTTTGTATCATCGAAGTAAAATTCTCCACCTTCGATACTGTTGAAACCTGCAATCATACGAAGAAGGGTCGTTTTCCCACACCCTGAAGGCCCAAGAAGAGTAAAGAGACTTCCTTTTGGAATTGTAATGTTCAAATTCTCAATAACAGGGACATCGTGGTAGATTTTTTTGGCGTTAATAATTTTGATCTCACTCATAGTGAACCTCTTTTACTGTTTAGATTGGATATCTGTAAAGACTTCGTTGTATTTCTTAACGATATCTGATTTATTCTTGATGACATAATCATAATCTTCAGTGAGTGTTTTGATTTTGTCAATTGGTTTCATATTTTCGCTTGTTTTAGCATTTTTACGAACAGGACGGTTAGTAGTGGTTGTACCAAGTGTATCTTGTACTTCTTGAGAGATGATGAAATCGATAAATTTCTTGGCATTTTCCATGTTTTTAGCTTTTTTAACGATAGCAGCACTAGCAGGTAGGAAGACTGTTCCTTCTTTTGGATAGACTACCTTGATGTTAGCTCCGTCATTTAAGAGTTTAACTGCTGGATCTTCATAAGAGAGACCAACAGCCATTTCTCCGTCAGCGACTGCTTTATAGACACCAGATGAGCTTGAACCGATTTTACCATCAATAAGTGTGAAGAGATCTTTTACATAAGACCAAGCTTTATCGTCTTTGTAACCACCTTGAGCTTGTAGCATATTTGTTAATTGAGCAAAGGCGCTAGAAGAGTTTGCCGGGTCAGCAGTTGCGATTTTTCCTTTTAGTTCAGGTTTGAGAAGGTCGCTATATCCTTCGATGTTCATGCCTTTCGTTAAATCAGGATTGACAATTAAAACACTACCATCTAGTGTATAAGGAGTAGAGTAGCCAGTTGTATTTTGATATTCTTTGATAACATTATCGTTTTCTTTTGAAGTATAGTTTTCAAAGAGTTCTCCGTGTGTAGCATATTGTGTATAAGAACCACCAAAGATGACATCGGCTACAGGAGCTTCTTTTTCTGACTCTAGTTTTTTGAAAAGTTCTCCAGTACCAGCTTGAATCAGTTCTACTTTAATACCGTATTTTTCTTCAAAGGCAGGAATAGTTGCTCCAATTAAACCTTCTGAGTTTGGAGAATAAACGACTAGTGAACCGCCGTCTCCTTTATCAGATGAACTGTCATCGGCAGATTCATTAGAAGAACAAGCAGCAAGACCAAAAAGGGCTAGTCCGCAAGCAGCATAATACATCCATTTCTTTTTCATGATGGATACCTCCGTTATGTTATTTAAGTTTATTTTAAGATAATGTAAGCGTTTTTAAAACTGCTAATTCTATTCTGTTGGAGTAAAATTCTCTACAAAAAGAAGAATAGCCTACTTTACTATTCTTCCATTTGTTTTTAATTCTTTTGGAGATATATGAAGATATTTTTTAAAAACCTTGGCAAAATATTTATAATCTGAAAAACCTACTTGTTCAGAGATATTGCTTAAGGGAGAATTGTGGGAATCGGCCATTTTATCTATAGCTTGTTTGAGACGATAGCGTAAGATATATTCATTTAGCGTCATAGGGAAGTCTTCTTTGATAACCTTATATAGATAACTTTCGCTATATCCCAGCGATTCTGCTAGTTCACTAATAGTAAAATGTTCTGCATAGTGCTTGTGGACAAAGGAGATAATTTGCTGAATGATTTGGTTTTGTGTATCAACTTGTTGGATAGAGGTGAGTAAAGTTTGATATTCTTCTAAAAAAGGAGTTTCTTGATAAGTGCTAACTTGTAATCGTAAAACAATTTTTTGAAGACATTCTGTTAACTCCTTGGTGTCAATTGGTTTGGATAGGAAATCAACCGCGCCATATTGCATGGCTTTTTTGGCATTTTGAAAATCGTTATAGCCTGATAAGATAACTTTTTCATAGGAAAGGGAACGAGTGGCTTCAAACATCATAAAAGCATCCATAATTGGCATTGTGATATCTGTTAATACAATATGAGGTTCTTTTTCTTGGATGAGTTTCATTCCCTCTTGACCGTGACTGGCAGTTCCTACGACTTGGATACCTAAGGCAGAGTAGTCTATGGCAATCTCGAGCCATTTTCGAATGAGGTGTTCATCTTCTACGATAATGAGCTTAAACATGAGTTAGTCCTTTCGTTACAAATTTGACCCAAGTCTCTCCTTGGCGATTGACTCCTAAATCTAGCTGAACATCAGAAAAGAAATTGCTCAATCGCTTGTAGCTGTTAACAATACCATGCTGGGTATGAGGGCTATCTAAAGAGTCTAAAATAGCGAGTCGCTCTTGTTTTGTGAGTCCTCCAGCATTATCCTTGACTAAAAAAGTTAGAGAATCTGCTTCCAAGGTAATTTGGATATCAATATGAAGATCAATACGGTATTGCATCCCATATTTTATAGCATTTTCTACTAGGGGAAGCAAGAAAAGTTTAGGAATAGGCTGATTATCGACACTTTCTGGACAGACAATATCATAGGAAAAGTGCTCAAAACGAATCTTATGAATAATCAGGTAATCTTCTATAATCTTTAAATCCTGACAAATGGTTGTTTCTTTTTCTAAATCGGTGATACTGTAGCGAAGAATGCGCGTGAGATTTTGAATCAGGTCTTGTGTGAGAGCGGCATCCATTAAAGAAGTGATTTTAATCGTCTCAAGTGTATTGTAGAGAAAATGAGGATTGAACTGAGCTTCCAGCATTTTTCTTTCAAAAATCCACTTTTCTTTTTCGATGGTCAACATTTTTTGATGAAGTTGATCTAATTCGTACAACATATTGTTGATTTTTTCTGCCATAAACTCAAACTCGTCACCTGTTTGTAGATAAAGCCTTTTTTCTGCTTGTTTGGGAATTTCTTGAAGTTGGTAAACTAAGCTTTCAATAGGAACAGCGTTGTGTGTAGCAATTTTATGTGCAATTCGTCTTGCTTGCCAGAAGTAGAGGAAGAAAATACATAAGGTTAGAATGGAAGCTAAACCTAGTAAGCTAGGAATAGGAAAGAAGGATTGAAAAGTATAGATTGAAAAAATAGCATCCACTTTTCCTTTTTGAACAATAAGCGGTTCATTCGCATACCAGTGGGTGCGAGAATGTAGGAGTTTTTCATCAAGTTTTTCAAGAGTGGAACGAGTAAACTGATTTGTATTGTTAGAAAACATATTACCGAAACTATCGGTAATGATGTATTTGGAATTTATCATTGGGAAGCTTGAGATGAAATCATTCTCATTTACGAAAGAAATAGTATAGGCCTTAACTCGTTGGTTTTGAAGTAGTGGTTTGATAAAGAGTGTGTAATGTTGCTTATCTGAAGAGAGTGCAATTTTTTCTGTAACTTTATCTTGAGAAGAATTTTGAATGAGCAGTTTTAGATAGTAGGGAGATAAAATACTTTCTTGATGATTTCGATTGGTACTAAGTAGTAATTCACCTGTATCACTTAGGATAATGAGGTCAGAACTAAGTTTTAATTTAGCTTTTGTCTCGTAAAATAAGCTAAAGACTTCTCGCTCTGTGTGTTTGCCATCCAAAAATCCAGGAATCATTTTATGGTTCATAGTAGTTAGGAGCTCATTATTTGCCTCTTTCATCTCTTGAACCTGTTTGACAATCTGTCTCGTGTCTTTGGAGAGTTGTTGCTTTTGTAAAAAATAGGAAAAACCAAAAAGTAAAATGAGTAGTAAAAGAGAGGTCATAAAGGCTGCGATAGAGCTTCTATGGAGAATTTCTTTTTGGAGAGATTTTTTAAAGGAATGAGACATCTGCTACCTCCTTGGAAGGGTTTTCTGTTATAAGTATAGCAGTTTAAAAATTCTAGAGCAAGGTAAAATAGAAAAGGTTTGGCTAAAATTTTTTAGCTAAACCTTTTGAAAAGTTAAGTATGTATTATAGATGCTTGTTATATGCAAATAGCTAGAGCAGTTCAAGGAGATAAACTAGAAATAGCAATTAATATGATGGTTCAGAAATACCTTTTGATAATCAATGAGGTCTTCAGGATGAAGTGCGCCAACTCCATCCATTTCATATTTCCGATTTAATAAACGATATTTGTTTTCACCAAATTGATGAAAAGGTAGTAGTTGAACTTGGTCGATTTTTAATGAGTTAAATAGAGTAGCGAATTCTTCTGCATCCTCTAAACTATTGTTAAAATCAGGAATAACTGGGATTCTTAAAACGATAGTTTTATTTTGAGAAAAAGCATAATGAATGTTTTTAATAATCATTTGATTAAAAACCCCAGTCACTTTTTTATGTTTTATAGAATTATAATGTTTTAGGTCTGTGTAGATAAAATCCACATATTGGATTAAATCAATAAATTTTTCATGATCAACAAAGGCAGTAGTTTCAATGGCAGTATGTATGTGATGCTCTTTAGCTGACTTTAAGATAGCTTTAGCAAATTCAAACTGAGCAAATATTTCACCTCCAGATAAAGTTAAACCTCCACCTGATTCTTCGTAAAATTCTTTGTCTTTCAATACTTCTGTAATAATTTCTTCTACAGTTTTTTCTTCACCGACTAAAGTGAACTTCTCACGTTGAGCATCTTTCATTTTTTCAGGTTTCATTCTTTGAGATTCAGGATTAGAACACCATGGGCAGCGCAGAGGACATCCTTTTAAAAAAACAGTTGTACGAATGCCTGGACCGTCATGAATTGAAAAGTGTTGAATATTAAAAATAATTCCTTTAGATACTTCCATAATAGTTCCTCCTCTTCATAATTCTATCCTATCACAAAAACGAAAGAAAAACAATTACGAACGAAAGATTAATTTGTTGTTTTTTGCTTTTTGCTTTTTATTTTGGTAGAATAAAACAGAGGTGTAAAATGAAAAGATTGGAACAAATTATTAAATTAGTATCAGAATATGAAAAGATTGATGTTAATACATTATCGGAAAAATTAAATGTATCGAAAGTAACGATTAGAAAAGATTTAGATAAATTAGAGTCAAAAGGATTATTACACAGAGAGCATGGATATGCTGTATTAAATAGTGGAGATGACTTAAACGTACGCTTGTCAATTAATTATGAAATTAAGAGAAAAATTGTTCAAGAAGCAGTAAGATTGGTGTCAGATAATGAAACAATAATAATAGAATCTGGATCGACCTGTGCTTTACTTGCTGAGGAAATTTGCAAGCAAAAAAGAAATGTCACTATTGTAACAAATTCATTTTTTATAGCAAATTTTGTTAGAGGCTATGATTCATGTCGTGTTATTGTTCTTGGTGGTGAGTTTCAGAAAGATTCACAGGTGACTGTAGGACCTTTATTAAAAGAAATGATACAGACTTTTCATGTGCGTCAAGCTTTTGTTGGGGCAGATGGTTACGATAAAGAGATGGGATTTACAGGAAAAGATTTAATGCGCAGTGAGGTAGTTCAATATATTTCAGCAGCGTCGGATAAAGTCATTGTCCTAACTGACTCAAGTAAATTTGATAAAAGGGGTACAGTAAGAAGATTTGTTTTAAGTCAAGTCTATGAAGTAATAACAGACGAAAAACTTTCTAAACAAAATATAGCTACATTAGAAAATGCTGGGATAATGGTTAAGGTAGTTTCGTAAGAGGTTAAGTGTATGAATCAAGATAGGAATAAACTGCTTTCTAAAATTGCTTATTTGTATTATATTGAAAACTTAAATCAGTCACAAATAGCAGCAAAATTAGGAATTTATAGAACCTCTATTAGTAGAATGTTAACTGAAGCAAGGAATGCAGGAATTATTAAAATTGAAATAGAGAATTTTGATACCAATATGTTTAAGTTGGAAAATTATGTAAAAGAAAGATATGGTCTGGAAAGTTTAGAAATTATTCCAAATGAATTTGATGATAATTCAGCTATTTTATCTGAAAGAATTTCTCAAGTTGCAGCAGGTGTCCTTAGGAATTTAATTGATGATAATATGAAAATTGGCTTTTCTTGGGGTAAAAGTTTGAGTAATTTAGTAGATTTAATTCACAGCAAAAGTGTCCGAAATGTTCACTTCTATCCTCTAGCAGGTGGCCCTAGTCACATAAATGCTAAATATCATGTGAATACATTGATTTATGAAATGTCTAGAAAATTTCATGGAGAGTGTACATTTATGAATGCGACGATTGTGCAAGAAAATAAATTGTTAGCAGATGGTATTTTGCAATCAAGATATTTTGAAGATTTGAAAAATAGTTGGAAAGATTTAGATATAGCTGTGGTCGGGATTGGTGATTTTAGTAATAGAGGAAAACATCAATGGTTAGACATGCTTACAGAGGATGACTTTAAAGAATTGACAGAAGTTAAAACTGTAGGAGAAATTTGTTGTCGATTTTTTGATTCAAAAGGTAAAGAAGTCTATGAAAACTTACAGGAAAGAACGATAGCAATCTCTTTGGAAGATTTAAAAAGTATTCCTCAAAGTTTAGCTGTTGCTTACGGTGATACCAAAGTATCTGCAATTCTTTCTGTCTTGCGTGCTAATTTAGTAAATCATCTGATTACAGATAAAAATACAATTTTAAAAGTTTTGGAAGAAGATGGTGATTTTACTTTTCGAAATATTTTATGTGAGTGAAAATGATAGACTGATATCAGTTTGTCGTTTTTATTTTTAAACATTCGCACATTTGTGCTTAAATAAATAAAGATAGTCTATTTGTTGTTTTTTAGATTGACAAGTTTATTATGTAGTTGTATTCTAGAGTTACAAAAGAAAATTTTAAAATTTCAAATGAAAAAAGCTTTTTACATAGTGAAATGAGGAGGAGTTTATGGAAATTATCGTTCCAGATCAAATTATCATGGGTTTAATTTTATATGCTGGTGATGCGAAACAACATATATATAAAGCATTAGAATATATCAAAAACGGGACATGTGAACGGTGTGAAGAAGAAATCCAGTTAGCTGATGCAGCCTTATTAGAAGCCCATAATCTACAAACAAAATTCTTAGCACAGGAAGCGTCTGGGACAAAGACAGAAATTACAGCTCTCTTTGTTCATTCACAAGATCATCTCATGACTAGTATGACGGAGATTAATTTAATCAAAGAAATTATTAGTTTGAGAAAAGAACTTCATAAAAAATAATACTAGAGTATTATCATTGTTATTAACATAGAGGAGGAAAATATAATGGTGAAGATTGGTTTGTTTTGTGCAGCAGGATTTTCTACTGGTATGCTTGTAAATAATATGAAAATTGCAGCACAATCTAGTGGAGTTGAAGCAGAAATAGAGGCGTTTTCTCAGTCCAAATTAGCTGATTATGCACCAAATATAGATGTTGCACTATTGGGTCCACAAGTTGCTTATACATTAGATAAATCAAAAGAAATTTGTGATAAGTGTAATATTCCGATAGCTGTTATTCCGATGATGGACTATGGTATGCTAGATGGGAAAAAAGTATTAGATTTAGCCCTATCTTTAATTAGTGGGTAAGAAAAGGAGATTTATTATGGCAAAGATAGATGTTCAAAAAATCATTGCACCAATGATGAAGTTTGTTAATATGCGTGGCATTATAGCTCTAAAAGATGGTATGTTAGCAATTTTGCCATTGACAGTAGTTGGTAGTTTATTCTTAATTATGGGTCAATTGCCGTTTGAAGGCTTAAATAAGAGCATTGCTAGTGTTTTTGGAGCTAATTGGATAGAGCCGTTTATGCAAGTATATTCAGGAACTTTTGCTATTATGGGTCTAATTTCTTGTTTTTCAATTGCCTATTCTTATGCTAAGAATAGCGGAGTAGAGGCGTTGCCAGCAGGGGTTCTTTCTGTATCTGCATTCTTTATTTTGCTAAGATCATCTTATATTCCTAAACAAGGTGAGGCGATTGGTGACGCTATTAGTAAAGTTTGGTTTGGAGGTCAGGGGATTATTGGTGCTATCATTATAGGTTTGGTAGTAGGAAGTATTTATACCTTCTTTATAAAGAGAAAAATTGTTATTAAGATGCCAGAACAAGTTCCACAAGCTATTGCAAAACAGTTTGAAGCAATGATTCCAGCATTTGTAATTTTCTTATTTTCTATGATTGTATATATTTTAGCTAAGTCACTGACTAATGGCGGAACATTCATAGAAATGATTTATTCTGCTATTCAAGTTCCATTGCAAGGTTTAACTGGATCTTTGTATGGCGCGATTGGAATTGCATTCTTTATATCATTTTTGTGGTGGTTTGGTGTTCATGGGCAATCGGTAGTAAATGGAGTGGTGACAGCTCTGCTTTTATCTAATCTTGATGCTAATAAAGCTATGTTAGCCTCTGGAAATCTATCATTAGAAAATGGAGCACATATTGTTACTCAACAGTTTTTAGATTCATTTTTAATTCTATCTGGTTCAGGGATTACGTTTGGTCTTGTAGTTGCAATGCTTTTTGCAGCAAAATCGAAACAGTACCAAGCGTTAGGGAAGGTAGCAGCTTTTCCAGCAATATTTAACGTAAATGAGCCAGTTGTATTTGGATTTCCAATTGTTATGAATCCAGTTATGTTCGTACCTTTCATTCTTGTTCCTGTACTTGCAGCTGTTATAGTATATGGAGCTATTGCAACAGGTTTCATGCAACCATTCTCAGGAGTTACATTACCTTGGAGTACTCCAGCTATTATTTCAGGATTTATGGTTGGTGGATGGCAAGGAGTTATTACTCAGCTAGTGATATTAGCGATGTCTACATTAGTCTATTTCCCATTCTTTAAAGTACAGGATCGATTAGCTTATCAGAATGAAGTTTGATAAATGTAAAAAAACATTTGTGTATTATCATTAAACACACATTTGTGCTAAAAATTAGGGAGTTAAAGTTTTTCTAGTTAAAAGCTTGAAATTCTCTAAAAAATTAGGTATTATATTTTCGAAAGAAACAAAAATATTTTCGAAAGAAAGGTGCTTACGATGGTAAATACAGAAGTAGCAAGAACAACAATCAAGACAGAATATTTTGGCAGCCTTACTGAAAGGATGAACAAATATCGAGAAGATGTTTTAAATAAAAAACCTTATATTGATGCTGAGAGAGCAGTTCTAGCAACACGCGCTTATGATCGATACAAGGAACAACCTAATGTTCTAAAACGTGCCTATATGCTGAAAGAAATTTTGGAAAATATGACTATCTATATCGAAGAAGAATCTATGATTGCGGGAAATCAAGCTTCTTCCAATAAAGATGCTCCTATTTTTCCAGAATATACGCTAGAATTTGTTCTCAATGAGTTGGATCTTTTTGAAAAGCGTGATGGAGATGTTTTCTATATTACAGAAGAAACAAAAGAACAACTTAGAAGTATTGCTCCGTTTTGGGAAAATAATAATTTACGTGCTAGAGCTGGTGCATTGCTACCTGAAGAAGTGTCTGTTTATATGGAAACAGGATTCTTTGGTATGGAAGGTAAGATGAATTCTGGAGATGCTCACTTAGCAGTTAACTATCAGAAACTGTTGCAATTTGGTTTAAGAGGTTTTGAAGAGAGGGCTCGTAAAGCGAAAGCAGCTCTAGATTTAACAGATCCAGCAAGTATTGATAAATATCATTTTTACGACTCTATATTTATCGTAATCGATGCTATTAAAGTATATGCAAATCGCTTTGTTAATCTTGCTAAAAGTTTAGCCGAAAATGCAAATCCTAAACGTAAGAAAGAATTACTTGAGATTGCAGATATTTGTTCTAGAGTCCCATATGAACCGGCAACTACTTTTGCAGAAGCTATTCAATCAGTCTGGTTTATTCAATGTATTTTACAAATTGAATCTAATGGTCACTCTCTTTCATATGGTCGTTTTGATCAATATATGTATCCATATGTGAAGTCTGATTTAGAAAGTGGTAAAGAAACAGAAGATAGTATTGTTGAACGTCTAACAAATCTCTGGATTAAAACAATTACAATTAATAAGGTTCGCAGTCAAGCACATACATTTTCTTCAGCAGGAAGTCCTTTATATCAAAATGTTACAATTGGTGGACAGACTCGAGATAAGAAGGATGCTGTTAACCCATTATCTTATTTGGTATTAAAATCAGTTGCACAGACCCATCTACCGCAACCTAATCTAACTGTACGTTACCATGCAGGTTTAGATGCTCGTTTCATGAATGAGTGTATTGAAGTGATGAAACTTGGTTTTGGTATGCCTGCATTTAATAATGATGAGATTATTATTCCTTCTTTTATTGCAAAAGGAGTATTGGAAGATGATGCTTATGATTACAGTGCCATTGGATGTGTTGAAACGGCAGTTCCAGGGAAATGGGGCTATCGTTGCACGGGTATGAGTTATATGAACTTCCCTAAGGTTCTACTTATCACGATGAATGATGGAATTGATCCGGCTTCGGGTAAACGGTTTGCACCAAGCTTTGGTCATTTTAAGGATATGAAGAACTTTTCTGAATTAGAAAATGCTTGGGATAAAACACTAAGATATTTGACACGAATGAGTGTTATTGTTGAAAATTCTATTGATTTATCATTGGAACGAGAAGTTCCTGATATTCTATGTTCAGCATTGACTGATGATTGTATTGGTCGTGGAAAACACCTTAAAGAAGGTGGAGCAGTATATGATTATATATCAGGTTTGCAAGTTGGAATTGCAAATTTGTCGGATTCATTAGCTGCAATTAAAAAATTGGTATTTGAGGAAGAACGTATAAGCCCAAGTCAGCTTTGGCATGCACTGGAAACAGATTATGCTGGAGAAGAAGGTAAAGTCATTCAAGAAATGTTGATTCATGATGCACCTAAGTACGGTAATGATGATGATTATGCTGACAAATTGGTTACTGCTGCTTATGACATTTATGTTGATGAAATTGCTAAATATCCTAATACACGTTATGGAAGAGGTCCTATTGGAGGAATTCGTTATTCAGGAACCTCTTCTATCTCAGCCAACGTAGGACAGGGACGTGGAACATTAGCAACTCCAGATGGACGCAATGCGGGTACACCGTTAGCAGAGGGTTGTTCACCATCACATAATATGGATCAACACGGCCCTACATCTGTTTTAAAATCTGTTTCAAAATTACCAACAGATGAAATCGTAGGTGGGGTTCTCTTAAATCAGAAAGTAAATCCTCAAACGTTAGCCAAAGAAGAAGATAAATTAAAACTAATTGCTTTGTTACGAACATTCTTTAATCGTTTACATGGGTACCATATTCAATACAATGTTGTTTCCAGAGAGACGTTGATTGACGCTCAGAAACATCCTGAAAAACACAGAGATTTAATTGTTCGTGTTGCAGGATACTCTGCATTCTTCAATGTTCTTTCTAAGGCAACCCAAGATGATATTATAGGACGTACTGAGCATACTTTGTAAAAAAAAGAGGTTCTTTTTATGGAATTTATGCTTGACACATTAAATTTAGATGAGATTAAAAAATGGTCTGAAATTTTACCGCTAGCTGGGGTAACCTCAAATCCCACTATTGCAAAAAAAGAGGGTTCAATTAATTTTTTTGAACGAATCAAAGATGTAAGAGAATTGATTGGCTCTGTACCCTCTATTCATGTTCAGGTGATTTCTCAAGATTTTGAAGGCATCTTAAAGGATGCTCATGAAATTCGTAGACAAGCAGGAGATGATATATTTATCAAAGTACCTGTTACTCCGGCTGGATTACGTGCAATAAAGGTGCTAAAAAAAGAGGGATACCATATCACTGCAACAGCTATTTATACAGTTATTCAGGGATTATTAGCTATCGAAGCAGGAGCCGATTACCTAGCTCCATATTATAATAGAATGGAAAATCTGAACATTGATTCAAATTCTGTCATTCGTCAATTAGCTCTTGCTATTGATAGACAGAACTCTCCTAGTAAGATTTTAGCTGCATCCTTTAAAAATGTAGCACAAGTAAATAGTGCTTTAGCTGCAGGTGCGCATGCTGTTACAGCAGGAGCAGATGTTTTTGAATCAGCTTTCGCCATGCCATCTATCCAAAAGGCGGTTGATGATTTTTCTGACGATTGGTTTGTTATTCAAAATAGTCGTTCCGTTTAGATAGAGAGGGAATACATATGAGAATTTTTGCTAGCCCTTCTAGATATATTCAAGGGGAAAATGCCTTGTTTGAAAATGCCAAATCAATATTGGATTTGGGAAATCGTCCTATTCTATTATGCGATCAGTTGGTTTATGATATTGTTGGAAAACGATTTGAAGATTACTTGCATAGATATGGTTTGCATATTGTTCTAGCTCTATTTAATGGTGAAGCTTCTGACAATGAAATCAATCGAGTTGTTGCCTTAGCTGAGAAAGAAAATTGTGATAGTATTATCGGTCTTGGTGGTGGAAAGACGATTGATAGTGCAAAAGCTATTGCAGATTTGATTGAAAAGCCTGTTATTATTGCTCCAACAATTGCATCGACAGACGCACCTGTATCAGCTTTATCTGTTATTTATACAGATGAAGGTGCATTTGATCATTATCTATTTTATTCTAAAAATCCAGATTTGGTTTTGGTTGATACAAAAGTTATTTCACAAGCCCCTAAGCGTTTATTAGCATCTGGTATTGCAGATGGTTTAGCAACTTGGGTTGAGGCGCGTGCAGTTATGCAGGCAAATGGAAAAACTATGTTAGGACAACAACAAACGTTGGCTGGAGTTGCAATTGCGAAGAAATGTGAAGAAACGCTGTTTGCAGATGGATTACAGGCCATGGCAGCTTGTGAAGCTAAAGTGGTGACACCAGCATTAGAAAATATTGTTGAAGCTAATACTTTATTGAGTGGCCTAGGTTTTGAAAGTGGAGGATTAGCTGCGGCGCATGCAATTCATAATGGTTTTACTGCATTGACAGGTGACATACATCATTTAACACATGGTGAAAAAGTAGCTTATGGAACCTTGGTACAACTTTTATTGGAAAATAGACCAAAAGAAGAACTTGATAAGTATATTGAGTTTTACAAAAAAATTGGTATGCCAACAACTCTAAAAGAAATGCATTTGGATCAAGTTGAATATGATGATTTAATAAAAGTTGGGAAACAAGCAACTATGGAGGGTGAGACAATCCATCAGATGCCGTTTAAGATTTCGCCTTCAGATGTTGCTCAAGCTATCATCGCTGTAGACGCATATGTAAATTCAAAATAAACAATAAGGACTACTGTTTTCCAAATGGTAGTCTTTTATTGATCCTCGTATTGAATCCGACGTTCTTCATAAATCAAAAAGCGACATAGGTTGTCGGCTATTTACTATAAATACATTAATTAGCATTCCAGTCGTATCTTCGGTCTAAAATTAGTATTTTGTGTTATAAGAGATAAGCTTCTTGTTTTGCTCTTTGATTTCCCGCATAACAATAAGATAAAAAAGTGGGTGATAGAGCAATTCAGAGCCATCAAAATTAATGAAATACAGTATACAGTTTTTTCTTTTAACACATTTCAAATTCTCTCAAAAATGGTATAATAGTAACATCACAAAATTGGAGAGAGACCATGAGTTTTTACAATCATAAAGAAATTGAGCCTAAGTGGCAGGGCTACTGGGCAGAACATCATACATTTAAGACAGGAACAGATGCATCAAAACCGAAGTTTTATGCTCTTGATATGTTCCCATATCCATCTGGAGCGGGTCTGCACGTAGGACACCCAGAAGGCTATACGGCGACAGATATCCTCAGCCGTTACAAACGTGCGCAAGGCTACAATGTCCTTCACCCAATGGGTTGGGATGCTTTTGGTTTGCCTGCAGAGCAATATGCTATGGATACTGGTAATGACCCAGCAGAATTTACAGCTGAGAACATTGCTAACTTCAAACGCCAAATCAATGCGCTTGGATTTTCTTATGACTGGGATCGTGAAGTCAATACAACAGATCCAAACTACTACAAGTGGACGCAATGGATTTTCACTAAGCTTTACGAAAAAGGCTTGGCCTATGAAGCAGAAGTGCCAGTAAACTGGGTTGAGGAGCTAGGAACTGCGATTGCCAACGAAGAGGTTCTTCCTGACGGAACTTCTGAACGTGGAGGCTATCCAGTTGTCCGCAAACCAATGCGCCAATGGATGCTCAAAATCACGGCCTATGCGGAGCGTTTGCTTAATGACTTAGATGAACTTGATTGGCCAGAGTCTATCAAGGACATGCAACGCAACTGGATTGGGAAGTCAACTGGTGCCAATGTAACCTTTAAAGTAAAAGGAACAGACAAGGAATTCACAGTCTTTACCACTCGTCCTGATACTCTTTTCGGTGCGACTTTCACCGTTTTGGCTCCTGAGCATGAACTAGTAGATGCTATCACAAGCACAGAGCAAGCTGATGCGGTAGCAGACTACAAACATCAAGCTAGCCTTAAATCAGACTTGGCTCGTACCGACCTTGCCAAAGAAAAAACTGGTGTTTGGACTGGTGCTTATGCCATCAACCCTGTCAATGGCAAAGAGATTCCAATCTGGATTGCGGATTATGTTCTTGCTAGTTACGGTACAGGTGCCGTTATGGCTGTACCAGCCCATGACCAACGTGACTGGGAATTTGCCAAACAATTTGACCTTCCAATCGTCGAAGTACTTGAAGGTGGAAACGTTGAAGAAGCTGCCTACACAGAAGATGGCCTTCACGTTAATTCAGACTTCCTAGATGGACTCAACAAAGAAGACGCTATTGCCAAGATTGTGGCTTGGTTGGAAGAAAAAGGCTGTGGACAAGAGAAGGTTACCTACCGTCTCCGCGACTGGCTCTTTAGCCGTCAACGTTACTGGGGTGAGCCAATTCCTATCATTCATTGGGAAGATGGAACTTCAACAGCTGTTCCTGAAAGTGAATTGCCACTTGTCTTGCCTGTAACCAAGGATATCCGTCCTTCAGGTACTGGTGAAAGTCCACTAGCTAACTTGACAGATTGGCTTGAAGTGACTCGTGAAGATGGTGTTAAAGGTCGTCGTGAAACCAACACCATGCCACAATGGGCTGGTTCAAGCTGGTATTACCTTCGCTATATTGATCCACACAATACTGAGAAATTGGCTGATGAGGACCTTCTCAAACAATGGTTGCCAGTAGATATCTATGTGGGTGGTGCAGAGCATGCCGTTCTTCACTTGCTTTACGCTCGTTTCTGGCATAAATTCCTCTATGACCTCGGTGTTGTTCCAACTAAGGAACCATTCCAAAAACTCTTTAACCAAGGAATGATTTTGGGAACAAGCTACCGTGACCACCGTGGGGCTCTTGTGGCAACTGACAAGGTTGAAAAACGTGATGGTTCTTTCTTCCATGTGGAAACAGGCGAAGAGTTGGAGCAAGCGCCAGCCAAGATGTCTAAATCCCTCAAGAATGTTGTTAACCCAGATGATGTGGTGGAACAATACGGTGCCGATACCCTTCGTGTCTATGAAATGTTCATGGGGCCACTTGATGCTTCGATTGCTTGGTCAGAAGAAGGTCTGGAAGGAAGTCGTAAATTCCTTGATCGTGTTTACCGCTTGATTACAAGTAAAGAAATCGTTGCGGAAAACAATGGCGCTCTTGATAAGGTCTACAATGAAACAGTCAAATCTGTCACTGAGCAAATCGAGTCTATGAAATTCAACACAGCCATTGCCCAACTTATGGTCTTTGTCAACGCGGCTAACAAGGAAGACAAGCTCTATGTGGACTACGCTAAAGGCTTTATCCAATTGATTGCCCCATTTGCGCCTCACTTGGCAGAAGAACTCTGGCAAACTGTTGCGGCAACAGGTGAATCAATCTCTTACGTAGCTTGGCCAACATGGGATGAAAGTAAATTGGTTGAAGACGAAACCGAAATCGTTGTCCAAATCAAAGGAAAAGTTCGTGCCAAACTCATGGTCGCTAAAGACCTATCACGCGAAGAATTGCAAGAAATTGCTCTAGCGGATGAAAAGGTTAAAGCAGAAATTGACGGTAAGGAAATCGTGAAAGTGATTGCGGTACCGAATAAATTGGTTAATATTGTTGTGAAATAAGAAATGAATCCTTCAGAGTAGAATCTGGAGGATTTTTTGAATGAAAAATATAATTCTGTTTCCATCATCTCACCACTTAACCTCTCATTTTAACCACTTATCTCAAAAGTCGATTTTTCTTTCATACTTTTTGTTAAACTGGTGAGGTAAAGAGGAGGAACTAAATATGATTTTACAAGCTAAACATTTGACTAAACGGTACGGCGATCATATGGCTGTTGACGATATTCAGTTAGAGTTTGAAAAAGGGAGTTTTAATGCTATTTTGGGTCCCAATGGTGCAGGAAAATCAACCACCATTTCCATGTTAATCGGTTTGAAAAAGCCGACAAAAGGTCAGATTCGATATGCGCCAAATACGAAAATCGGAGTTGTTTTTCAAGCTAGTGTACTGGATGAGATGTTGACGGTTAGGGAAAATCTTACGATTCGTGCTCAACAGTATAAGGAGATTGTAGCAAGTCGTGTGGATGATTTGATCCATCAACTGGGTTTGACTGCTTTCCAGAAGCAACTATATGGGACTTTGTCAGGTGGGCAAAAACGTAGGGTTGATATTGCGCGTGCTCTTCTTTCACAGCCAGATATTCTTTTCTTAGATGAACCAACGACAGGTCTAGATATTCAGACTCGTAAAGCCATTTGGGATTTACTGTCTCGACTACAAAAGGATGAAGGGATGACTATTATCTTAACGACTCATTATCTGGATGAAGCGGATGAAGCGGATCAGATTTATATCGTTGATCATGGGAAAGTGATTGCGCAAGGTTCTGCGACGGCTATTAAAAGTCAGTATGCATCTAATATTCTAAAAATTCGTTTTAAAGAAATGAAGGATTTAGAAAAGTTGCTACAGACTGGAATGACAGTAAAGGAAGAAAATGAGTTGGAATATCTTTTTTATCCAAGGACATCACTGGAAGCTATTGAATATTTGGCAAAAGTACGAGAAGAAATTGATTCTTTTGAGTTTCGTCCAGGTACCATGGATGATGCCTTTATTGCACTTACAGGAAGAGAGGTTCGCTAATGTTAGCTTTATTGAAACGGAATTTTATCTTATATTTTCGTAATCGTTCAGGAGTATTTTTCTCATTATTGGGGGCATTGATTTCCTTCCTCCTTTATATCATTTTTTTGCAGAAGAACTTGACGGATGCTTGGTCCCAACTCCCTGATAATACAAACCTTTTAAATAACTGGCTGATGGGTGGAACCTTGGCTGTGACTGGGATTACAACCAGTTTTACGGCTCTTACACAAATGGTACAGGATCGTGAAAATCAAGTGGATCAAGATCTCTTCTTGACAGATTTAGGTAGCTGGGGTTTACAGATGTCCTATCTAATCAGCAGTATTGTCATTTCTTTTGTCATGCAGGTGTTTATGTTTGCTGTTATGGAGCTTTATTTTAAAGAAAGTCCAGTTATCAGTCATTTACCGGAAATTGCTTTGATTATGTTGTTAAGTAGTCTGCTTTCAAGTTTGATAAATATTCTCTTGATTTACCGTTTTCAATCTGTAGATAGTCTTGGCAAACTGGCAACTATAGTGGGAACTGCTTCTGGATTTTTAGTAGGAACTTATGTCCCTATTGGAGTATTACCTGATTTTGCACAGATTATCATGAAGGGTACCCCTGCAACTTATATTGCTTCTCTCTATCGACAAATTTTAATGAAAGAGCACTTAGAGACTGCATTTACAGGAAATAGCAGATTGTTAAAGGAATTTCAAGAAAAAATGGGAATCCAAATCAACTGGCAAGAACTATTGACAAAGGAAGAGACATACTTTATAGTGGTTATTATATGTCTAGTCGCTATTCTTCTTTGGCTTTTATTTGTTAAAGTGTTTAGCAGGAGAAAATAAAGGTATATTGGAGAGAAAATGAAGATTCGTTTTGAAATGAAGACAGAGTTTTCAGAAAAGGACCCACATATTGTAATTCAGGCAGCTCAGTTAACTGACCAAGCAAGGGAAGTCATGGAGTATTTAGAACAATTTTCAACGACCAATCAGGTGGTCATTCCTATTCGAACGGATGATCATCTGGTTATGGTGAAAATTGAGGATCTTATTCTAGCTGATATTGACAAGAATTTATTAACCATTTATACGGTAGATGGGATTTATAAAACTAAGGAAACATTGACAAACTTTCAGAATCGGATTAATCGGCGTAACTTTATACAGATATCACGCCATTCAATTATAAACATTGACCATTTAGAGTCATTATCGGATAGCTTTTCAGGGAACATGATGGCTAAAATGACTCGGGGTATCAAATCTAGTGTGAGTCGGAAATACGTTAAGTCCTTAATGAATTATCTAGGTTTATAGGAGAAAATCATGAAACGATTAATTGATTATTTTGTATCGGGAATGCGCACGGCTTCCTTCTTTTATTTGAGTATGATGTTATTAGCTCAGTGTTATCCAGGTATTACCTATCCTGAACCAATGACCAAAAATATTCTAGCTCTGTTTTTAATGGGTGGAATTATGGGGGTATTGACTTTAATACTTGAAAAGCTAGAGTTTCTTGCTTTTAGTATACGTGTAGGAGTTCATTTATTAGTGACAGCTACTATCTTAGTATTGACCTCTCTATTTTTTGGCTGGGGTTCAGCCTTGTGGAGTCCCTTGCTTTGGTTCTTTTTCTTGTTAATTTATGGATTGATATGGTTGTATCAAATCTGGCAAACTCACAAACTCACCCAACGAATTAATCAAGCCTTAGAGGATAAAAGACAGAAAACGGGTCACTAATATAGTGTTGAGGATGAAGTTTGAAGACAGTGCCAGTTTCCAAAGAGAACAATTTGTGATATAGTATTTTCAGCGTAAAACAAGGAGAAGAAAAATGCCAGTAAATGAATATGGTCAGATGATTGGTGAGTCAATGGAAGGTTATACACCAGGTGAACTGCCTTCTATTGATTTCTTAGAAGGGCGTTATGCTAGGATAGAGGCTCTTTCCGTGGAAAAGCATGCGGAGGATTTGCTAGCTGTTTATGGTCCAGATACTCCTCAGGAGATGTGGACTTACCTCTTTCAGGAACCAGTGACAGATATAGAGGAACTGGTTACCCTTTTAAATCAGATGTTAGCTCGTAAGGATCGTTTTTACTATGCAATCATAGACAAGGCAACTGGTAAGGCTTTGGGAACTTTTTCTCTCATGCGTATTGACCAGAATAACCGAGTAATAGAAGTGGGAGCCGTCACTTTTTCTCCAAAACTCAGGGGGACACGAATAGGAACTGAAGCTCAGTATCTCTTGGCGCGCTATGTTTTTGAGGAGCTTAACTATCGTCGCTACGAATGGAAATGTGATTCTCTTAATCTACCATCCAGACGAGCTGCGGAGCGTTTGGGATTTGTCTATGAAGGAACCTTCCGTCAGGCAGTGGTTTATAAGGAGCGTACGAGGGATACGGATTGGTTGTCTATGATTGATAAGGACTGGCCTAAAGTCAAAGCTCGTTTGGAAACATGGTTGGTTCCTGAAAACTTTGATAAAAATGGACAGCAGTACAAGAGCTTGAGAGGGCTTTAAGAGGTGTTGAGATGATTACTATTAAAAAGCAAGAAATCGTCAAGCTAGAGGATGTTTTGCATCTTTATCAGGCTGTCGGTTGGACAAACTATACATATCAACCAGATATGCTTAAGCAGGCCTTATCCCATTCACTTGCTATTTATTTAGCGTTTGATGTGGAGAAGATAGTTGGCTTGATTCGTTTGGTTGGAGATGGATTTTCATCAGTTTTTGTACAGGATTTGATCGTTTTGCCTAATTATCAGTGCCAAGGAATTGGTAGCGCCTTGATGAAACAGGCTTTAGGAGATTTTAAAGAGGCCTATCAAGTTCAGCTGGCGACAGAACAGACAGAAAAAAACTTGGGATTTTATCGTTCTATGGGTTTTGAAACCTTATCCACCTATGATTGTACAGGAATGATTTGGATAAATAGAGAAAAATAACAAAACTTGTTTGTTCTTAAGAAAATTTTAAGTCTGATTTAGTATCATGTAATCATTAAATAAAGACCTCCTAACTTTATTTAATGAAATCCTAAACTTTTCTTTTTCATAATAATCTCCCTATAGAAGCCACCCAATCAGGTGGCTTTTTGTGTGTGTACTGGAGATAGAAACTTTTTGCAAAATAGTAAAATTTGAGAAAAGTTAAGCTAGTTTTAAGCTTCGTCTTGTATCATATAGTCATTAAATAAAGACCTCCTAACTTTGTTTAATAAAATCCTAAACTTTTCTTTTTCATAACAATCTCCCTTAACTCCACCCAATCAGGTGGAGTTTTTTGCGACTATGGCTTAAGAATGTGCTTATTTTCAACCTCAATTTGATTGCAAGCGTCTGTGAATTGAAGGGATAGAACTGCTGTAATAACGATTTTGCTTGTCCAGTAGTGGCGTATTAAATGAGGAGTGACATATAAGATTGTCTCTTCGTTTACTAAATCAAAATTTCTATGAAATTGATAGAATCCCTAACTTTCTCTTAATCTTGACCGTTTTGTTGTAAAGTGGTTAAAGCTTGAGAAGCTGAGGATGTAAAGTTTTGACAAATGTTGTGAACTGTGGGATAATGGAAAAGAATTAAGGATTAGTTCAATATCATGGACTAGAAAAGACCCCAAGCTAACTTCCACATTAAGCTTGGGGTCTTTTTTGACACTATCTATCTTTGTTTAGCCATTTATCGACTAAGCGAAGAACAACACCGACCACAATTGGTCCGATGATAGTTTTAAGTATTGTATCCATCATGGGCTATCTCACCTTCTCTCGCAGGCGGTGTAGAAGTGTCGAACACTATTATACCATAAAAGAGAAATTGGACAAAAACTCAATTTCAGGAGAAAATGAAGTAAATCTTCCCACAATAAAACGCATAGTATCAAGGTTTTTCAACACCTGATATTATGCGTTTTTTGATTTTAAAGCCTTTTTTCTCAGACTCATGATTGGCTTTGTCGGTTTTCTTACCTTCTCTTTACAGAGACTGAACTTTACACGGCAGATTTGGCATAAAATGGATTATTTGGTTTTACGACTTTCTTTATCATCTTTAATTTAGTTTTTTGTATTAGCAAGTTTGGCGGGATACAAGTGGAAGAGGGAATATTAACAAAAGTGGAGAAAACGACATTAGTTCCTCTCCACTTTTACGTTTCTAGCTAATTGGTAATTATAACTTATTACGATTGAAGTCACCTGTCCTTATCTTTCAAAAAATGATCAATCTTAGCCATCATGAGCTTGTGCTCGTATATTTTACAGATATCACGAGCCTGTAAATAATAGTCAAGAATTTCATCGTGCTTTAAAAAATCTTTTCCGGCATTTGCAACGATAGTTAAAAGAGGCGCCAGCTGATAGCTGGTCTCTTTTTGTTTACAAAAGTCAATGGTTTCTAAGGCTTCTTGGACGGCTTCTAATTCCTTCTCTTTAGAGTGTAAATAATAGGCGAAATTATGTTTAACTCGAATATAACCAAATAAATACTCTTGGTGGTTTAAATCTTTTTCCTGATACAAACTGATAAGAAGTGAGTTATTTTCTTCGTATTCTGCATCACGCCCTACAGAAAAATAAAAATTAGATAAAGTATTGAGGATTTTAAGATACACAGATGAGTTGACCGAAAGCTTTGGCAAAGTGTTTTCTAGACTGACAATAGCTTCATCTTTGGAATCATGTAAGTAGAAAAGGATAATCGCTTGAATCCATATAAGATAAAATTCATCCTCAGTAGACAGATACTGAGACTTTTCTTTTTCTAAGTTTAAGAGGTATTCTAAATCCTCGTAATTACGATCTTCAAGTAATTTTTCTGCTAATTTCTTAAACGGTGTTATATTGGAAGTCATTTCAATCTGTTCATCGAAAAAATAATCTAAGGGAACTTGAAGCCGATTTGCAAGTTTATAGAGTAAATCAGCAGCAGGCATATAATTGCCACGTTCTATTTTGCTGATTTGGCTTTGCTCACAAATTCCTTCGGAAAGTGTTTTTTGTGAGAATCCTTTTTCTTTTCTCTTGGCTTTTAGTTTATCAGATAATATGCTCATCTTTAAACCTTCTTTAAATAAATTTACGATTAATTATATACTTTTAATCTCTATTTTTCAACTTTTCAACATAAAATAGTCTAAAAAGAATAAAACAGAAAAAAATTGAAAAAAAGAATACTTTTTATTGACAAAGAATATTTAAAGTAGTACACTTACAAGTGTAAAGATAAGAAAAAGGTGGTTAATATGAGTATTTTAGCAAAGTTTCGTAAAATCATTTTTAGATTATCTTTTTTCAGGATTCTTTGTAAGCGATTACTTTTAAAAACTGTAAATCAACTACAATATATTTTGGGTTCGAGAGTTATACAACAAGCTTCAACAATTAGTGGAGTTAATCTTGGACTGGAGGATTGATTTATTAAACGTTTGTGAAGTAACATTTATAAAATGAATCGTGCCACAGATTGAAGGACTGAAAGGGGGATTGTAAGTTTGCTATACCCTATTACCCTCTCCTATAACTAGTTATGCAGGAACTACTCTATTATGTCTTTTGATGTGGGTGTATAGATGTTAGGAGGAGAATAAAATGAGAAATACAGTAATACAGACATCTAATTTATCAAAATCCTATGATGGGAAAATTGTCTTAGATAAGATAGACTTTACGCTAAAACAGGGAGAAATCTATGGCTTATTAGGAAGAAATGGCGCTGGAAAGACTACCTTTATCAAAGCTATTTTAGATTTGACAGCGATGGATAGTGGTGAAGTGAAGATTCTATCTGAAAAACTGTCAGGGAACTTTTCTAAAGACTTGCTATCTCAAATCGGTGTGGTATTGGACAGTGCTTCTTTTTATCCTAATTTAACGGGGCCTGAAAATCTCTCTATTTTTGCAAGATTGAGAGGAATTTCGCTAAAACAGGTAGAGCAAGCGTTACAAGTAGTAGGATTAGATGGGGAAAATAAAAAACTATTCAAGCAGTATTCTCTGGGAATGAAGCAACGGTTGGCAATTGCTAACGCTATTATGCACCAGCCGAAAATTCTGATATTAGATGAACCAACAAATGGTTTAGATCCTATTGGTATCCTTGAAATGCGCCGTTATCTAAAGGAACTCAGTACCAATCATGGCATTTCGATTTTAATATCCAGTCACATTATTTCAGAACTTGAAAAGCTTGTAGATAGAGTTGGGATACTGCATGGTACCCACCTTATGGCTGAAAAGACTATGCAGGAATTAATAGATGGTGCAGAGAAAAGGAAAATACACCTAATTGTTTCGGATGCTTCTCAAGCTAAGGAAGTGCTTTGCAGGATAAATCTGCAAGAACAGATTAGTATTCTTTCGGATATAGAACTTGAACTTCAGGGAGAATCACCTACTTTTGACATTGCAGTCGTATCTAACTCCTTAAAAGACAACGGAATAGTTCTAAAAGAATATTCTTATAAAAACAATGAAAGTTTAGAGGATTACTTTAAGCGGGTAACAGGAGGTGAGGGAATTGCTTGATTTAGTGAAGATTGAATTTCTCAAACAAAGGCATCAAAAACTGAATTTGGTCGTATATAGTGTTGTTTCCCTCTACCTAGCTCTCATCTGTTATTATGTAAATGATGCGAGAGGGTTGTTTGACTCCTTTCCCTTTGTCTATAAATTTTCTTTGTCTTATTTAAACTTTTTGATTCTCCCTTTGTATTGTGTTTCCTATACAATACAGGCATTTGGTGTAGAATATCGCTATCGCATCATGAACAACTTGAAACTCGCTTCAGCAAATCTAATGAAGACATTCTGGGCTAAGATTTTGTATATAGAAATCAATGCTCTGTGTATCATGTTATTCACCTATATTTCGGTTTCCTTATTCGCACTATTATCTCGCTTTTCTTCGACAGTCAGTTTGTCTTTATTATTAAGATTCTTCTATCTTTGTATGAGTAGTGGTATCTTAATTCCCATGGGAGTATTTCCTTTAGTTGCTTTGGTCATGATAAAAGTTAGAGGCAAGGAGATAGTTGGAAATTTGGTCGGCGTCATGTATGTTTTAGTGTCATTTTTTTTAGCAAGGACGAGTCCAAATATCAGTCCCGTAACAAGTGCTAACAGTTTAATCTGGGAAGGAAACAGAGAAGGAGTGGTGCTTCAACAGCCAGCTATCTTATCGATTGTTGTACTAGGTTTATCTTTACTTGTTTTGTATTTCTTGTCCATTAAATCTTGGTTAAGAAAGGTAGATTAATAAATGGTGATGCTAGAATTGATTAAACTAAGAAGGCGAAAGATACTGTATATGATTCCCTTTGTAGTCATCCTGCTCTTTTTGTTAGAGTTTATGATTGGTCATCAGGTTTATCAAGGGCATTCGTACGGTAGTGTGAATGGCTGGTATGTAGAAAATGGTTTCTTCTTTTTGAACTACTATTTCCTCCTCCCTTTTTCGAGCATGATTTTAGTGGATTTGATAAGAATAGAACAAGTGTCTAAAACGACTTCAAATCTCAGACTGATTCCTGTCGATTTGAAACGATTACTCCAAGCGAAGTTTATGCTTGCTTTGTTGATAAATCTGCTAGTTAGTGAATTCACTTTTTTGACTATGCTTGTCCTAGAGCTAACGGATGGTGATTTTGCTTTCTCTAGTCTTGCAATTTTATCGTGGGGACTTGCTTATGGAGTAATTTCTTTTGCTTACACACTGTCTGCTGGCATCATTGTTCTCTTCTTAGGGAAATATCGGAAGGAACTTATTCTTGCCCTACCACTTGCCTTTTTATTGTCATTTGCAGGTTTGTTTGCTTTAACAACAGTTGTTGGGAGATATTATCTGGCAAATTTACTACTAATCATCATGGAGAAATTCACGGTTTTAACAGTTTCTATATATGCCATTTGGTTGATTACCTTGGTGGCATGTCTCCTCTATTTGTTGGCAGATAAACGCATGATGAACATTATTTTTGCTTATAAATGACAAGCTGAGTAGATTAGGATATAAACCTTTGACAAATGTTGTGAACTGTGGGATAATGGAAAAGAATTAAGGATTAGTTCAATATCATGGACTAGAAAAGACCCCAAGCTAACTTCCACATTAAGCTTGGGGTCTTTTTTGACACTATTTGTCCTTGTTTAGCCATTTATCGACTAGCCGAAGAACGACACCGACCACAATTGGTCCGATGATAGTTTTAAGTATTGTATCCATCATGGGCTATCTCACCTTCTCTCGCAGGCGGTGTAGCAGTGCCGTAGAATATTATACCACATAAGTGTTAAACTCGGGAGGCACCAATCCAGTGGCTTTTTTGTTTGTGGCTTGGTTTTTTGATATAATAGAGCCATGAGTAGAATTTTAGATAATGAGATAATGGGGGATGAGGAGTTAGTAGAACGCACGCTCCGTCCTCAGTACTTACGTGAATATATTGGGCAGGACAAGGTCAAGGACCAGCTCCAAATCTTTATTGAAGCTGCCAAAATGCGGGATGAAGCGCTGGATCATGTGCTCTTATTTGGCCCTCCAGGCTTGGGAAAAACGACCATGGCTTTTGTTATTGCCAACGAACTAGGTGTCAATCTCAAGCAGACTTCGGGTCCAGTCATTGAAAAAGCCGGAGATCTGGTAGCGATTTTGAATGACTTGGAGCCTGGGGATGTCCTTTTTATTGATGAGATTCATCGCTTGCCCATGTCGGTGGAAGAGGTGCTTTATAGTGCCATGGAGGACTTCTACATTGATATCATGATTGGTGCTGGTGAAGGCAGTCGCAGTGTTCATTTGGAGTTGCCACCTTTTACCTTGATTGGTGCGACGACTCGGGCTGGTATGCTCTCAAATCCGCTACGGGCACGTTTTGGGATTACAGGTCATATGGAGTATTATGCCCATGCTGACTTAACAGAAATTGTCGAGCGGACGGCAGATATTTTTGAGATGGAAATCACTCATGAGGCAGCATCTGAGTTGGCCCTACGTAGCCGTGGAACCCCTCGTATTGCCAATCGTCTCCTCAAGCGCGTGCGCGATTTTGCCCAGATTATGGGGAATGGGGTTATCGATGATGTTATTACCGATAAGGCTTTGACCATGCTGGATGTTGACCATGAAGGTCTGGACTATGTGGACCAAAAAATCCTTCGCACCATGATTGAGATGTACGGTGGTGGTCCTGTTGGTCTAGGAACTCTTTCTGTTAACATAGCAGAAGAGCGTGAGACAGTTGAAGACATGTATGAGCCCTACTTGATTCAAAAAGGTTTTATCATGCGGACACGGTCTGGACGGGTGGCGACTGCTAAGGCATATGAGCACTTAGGTTATGAATATAGTGAAAAATGAGCAAGAAATTCTAGAGGCTTTTAGAAAAAATCCAGATATGATGGCTATTCTGACGATCATCCGAAACCTTGGTCTGAAAGACTCGTGGTTGGCAGCAGGTTCTGTCAGAAATTTTATCTGGAATCTCTTGTCAGACAAATCCCCTTTTGATTGTGAAACAGATGTAGATGTAATTTTCTTTGATCCAGATATTTCTTATGAGGAAACCTTGTCCCTAGAGAAAAAGTTGAGAGCGGATTTTCCTCAGTACCAGTGGGAATTGAAAAATCAAGTCTATATGCACCAGCACAGCCCTCATACTGCTCCCTATACCAGTTCCCGTGATGCCATGAGTAAGTATCCAGAACGATGTACGGCTGTTGGACTGCGCTTGAATGAAGAATCCGTTTTGGAACTCTTTACTCCATACGGTCTGGAGGATATTTTGAATTTTCAAGTTCGTCCAACTCCTCATTTTTTAGAGAATCAAGACCGAATGGAACTTTATCGAATACGTCTATCCAAGAAAAATTGGCAGGAAAAATGGAAAAATTTGATTTTTAAAAATACTTAAGGAAACTTTAAGCTAGGAAGTGTATACTAAGTCCATAAGTTAAGAAGACCTTAACTTAAACTCCTAAAACTTTTTCATAATAATCTCCCTATAAAAAATAAAGTCGCCCAATCAGGCGGCTAATTTTTTTGAAAAAAGAGTAGCTGATGGATAATAAATACCCTGATAATAGAAGAAAATCAGGAAATATGGTATAATGAAACGATAGATTTTAAATAGGAATTAGAACATGTTTGGATTGTTTAAGAAAAATAAAACGATGGAAGTAGAAGTTCCAGCACAGGTTCCTGCTCACATTGGCATCATCATGGATGGAAATGGCCGCTGGGCTAAAAAACGCATGCAACCACGGGTTTTTGGGCATAAGGCAGGAATGGAAGCCTTACAAACTGTTACCAAGGCAGCTAATAAAATGGGTGTCAAAATTATTACAGTTTATGCTTTTTCTACTGAAAATTGGACACGTCCAGATCAGGAAGTCAAGTTTATTATGAACCTGCCAGTAGAGTTTTATGATAAGTATGTTCCTGAACTGCATGCCAACAATGTTAAGATTCAGATGATTGGCGAAACAGAACAATTACCTAAGAAGACTTTCGATGCATTGACTAAGGCTGAAGAATTAACCCAAAATAATACAGGCTTGATTCTCAATTTTGCTCTTAACTATGGTGGACGTGCTGAGATTACACAGGCTTTCAAGTTGATTTCTCAAGAGGTCTTAGATGCTAAAATCAATCCTGGAGATATCACTGAAGATTTGATTGGAGATTATCTTTTCACTCAGCATTTACCTAAGGATTTGCGAGATCCGGATTTGATTATTCGTACAAGTGGAGAGTTACGTTTGAGTAATTTTCTTCCTTGGCAAGCAGCTTATAGTGAGCTCTACTTTACAGATACCTTATGGCCTGATTTTGATGAGGAGGCTTTGCAAGAAGCAATCCTTGCTTACAATCGTCGTCATCGTCGCTTTGGAGGAGTTTAGGAGGACTTATGACAAAGGATTTACAAAAAAGAACCTTATTTGCAGGAATTGCAATAGCTATTTTCTTACCAATTTTGATGGTTGGAGGTCTCTTGCTTCAAATAGCGATTGGAATTGTTGCTATGTTAGCTATGCATGAGTTACTAAAGATGAAGGGATTGGAAACCATGACTATGGAGGGACTCTTAACCCTCTTTGCTACATTTTCTCTAACCATTCCTTTGGAGAATTACCTGACATTTTTGCCAGTCGATGGCAATGTCGTTGCCTATAGTGTTTTGATTTCAATCATGCTAGGAATAACTGTCTTTAGCAAGTCTTATACAATTGAAGATGCTGTTTTTCCTCTTGCAATGAGTTTTTATGTGGGCTTTGGTTTTAATGCCTTGTTAGATGCTCGTATTGCAGGTTTAGACAAGGCTCTGTTAGCCTTGTGTATTGTCTGGGCGACAGATAGTGCTGCCTATCTTGCTGGTATGAATCTTGGAAAACGCAAGTTAGCTCCAGCTGTTTCTCCAAATAAAACTGTTGAGGGAGCAATTGGTGGTATTTTAGGAGCTATTTTGGTGACGCTTGTTTTTATGATGTTTGACAGTACGGTAGCCCTTCCCTATGGGATTTATAAAATGTCTTTCTTTGCTATTTTCTTTAGTGTAGCTGGACAGTTCGGTGATTTATTAGAAAGCTCGATTAAGCGTCACTTTGGAGTTAAGGATTCTGGAAAATTCATTCCAGGTCATGGTGGGGTTTTAGACCGTTTTGATAGTATGCTACTCGTATTTCCGATCATGCACTTATTTGGGCTCTTTTAGTAGAAAAAGGAAGGAAATACTATGCTTGGAATTTTAACTTTTATTCTTGTCTTTGGGATTATTGTGGTGGTACACGAGTTTGGACACTTTTACTTTGCCAAGAAATCAGGAATTCTAGTTCGTGAATTTGCCATTGGGATGGGTCCCAAAATCTTTGCTCATATCGGCAAGGATGGGACTGCTTATACCATTCGTATCCTGCCTCTAGGTGGGTATGTTCGAATGGCTGGTTGGAGTGATGATGCGACTGAAATCAAGACAGGAACTCCTGTTAGTCTGACATTAGCTGATGATGGTAAGGTGAAACGCATCAACCTATCAGGAAAAAAAGTAGACCAAACAGCGCTCCCTATGCAAGTAACTCAGTTTGATTTTGAAGATAAGCTCTTTATAAAGGGCCTGGTTCTGGAAGAAGAAAAAACATTTGCAGTGGATCACGATGCAACGGTTGTGGAAGCAGATGGTACTGAGGTTCGGATTGCACCTTTAGATGTTCAATATCAAAATGCAACTATCTGGGGGAAACTGATTACCAACTTTGCAGGGCCCATGAACAACTTTATCTTAGGTGTTGTTGTTTTTTGGATTTTGATCTTTTTGCAGGGTGGTGTTAGAGATACACAGACAAACAATTTCCAGGTCATGCCCCAGGGGGCATTAGCTAATGTTGGTATATCAGAAACTGCCCAGATTACCAAGATTGGTTCCCATTTAATCACAAACTGGGAAGACTTGATTCAGGCAGTAGAAGCAGATACCAAGGATCAAACAGCTCCGAAATTGGATGTGACTATTTCTGAGAATGGTAGTGAAAAACAAGTTACAGTTAGTCCCAAAGAAAATCAGGGTCGTTACCTTCTGGGAGTTCAACCAGGAATCAAATCTGATTTTCTATCCATGTTTGTTGGTGGATTCACAACGGCTGCTGATTCAGCTCTCCGTATCCTATCTGCTTTGAAGAATCTGATTTTTCAACCAGATTTGAACAAACTAGGTGGACCTGTTGCCATTTTTAAGGCAAGTAGTGATGCTGCCAAAAATGGAATTGAGAATGTCTTATACTTCTTGGCTATGATTTCCATCAATATTGGTATTTTTAACTTAATTCCTATCCCTGCTCTAGATGGTGGAAAGATTGTGCTCAACATCTTAGAAGCCATTCGCCGTAAACCCCTTAAACAAGAAATTGAAACCTATGTCACCTTGGCCGGAGTAGTCATCATGGTTGTCTTGATGCTCGCTGTGACCTGGAATGACATTATGCGACTCTTTTTTAGATAATCGAGGAATATTATGAAACAAAGTAAAATGCTTATCCCAACGCTTCGCGAAATGCCAAGCGATGCTCAAGTTATTAGTCACGCTCTTATGTTGCGTGCTGGTTATGTTCGTCAAGTATCAGCAGGTGTTTATTCATACTTACCACTTGCTAATCGTGTAATCGAAAAAGCCAAAAATATTATGCGCCAAGAATTCGACAAGATTGGTGCCGTTGAGATGTTAGCTCCTGCCCTTCTTAGTGCTGATCTTTGGCGTGAGTCTGGTCGTTACGAAACCTACGGTGAAGACCTCTACAAACTAAAAAATCGTGAAAAATCTGACTTTATCCTAGGTCCAACCCACGAAGAAACATTTACAGCTATCGTTCGTGATTCTGTTAAGTCTTATAAGCAATTACCGCTTAATCTTTATCAAATCCAACCTAAGTACCGTGATGAAAAACGTCCACGTAATGGGCTTCTCCGTACGCGTGAGTTTATCATGAAGGATGCCTATAGCTTCCATGCTAACTATGATAGCTTGGATACTGTTTATGATGAGTATAAGGCGGCTTACGAGCGTATATTCACTCGTAGTGGCTTGGATTTTAAGGCTATTATTGGTGACGGTGGTGCCATGGGTGGTAAGGATAGCCAAGAATTTATGGCGATTACACCTGCTCGTACAGACCTTGACCGCTGGGTTGTCTTGGACAAGTCAGTTGCCTCATTTGACGAAATTCCTGCAGAAGTGCAAGAAGAAATCAAGGCAGAATTGCTTAAATGGATGGTTTCTGGTGAAGATACGATTGCTTACTCAAGTGAGTCGAGCTATGCAGCTAACTTGGAAATGGCAACAAACGAGTATAAACCAAGTAACCGTGTCGTTGCTGAAAAAGAAGTAACTCGTGTTGCAACGCCAGATGTTAAATCAATTGATGAAGTGGCAGCCTTCCTAAATGTTCCAGAAGAACAAACCATTAAAACCCTCTTCTACATGGCAGATGGAGAATTGATTGCAGCACTCTTAGTTGGTAATGATCAACTCAACGAAGTGAAATTGAAAAATCATTTGGGTGCTGATTTCTTCGACGTAGCAAATGAAGAAGAAGTTGCTAATATCCTTCAAGCTGGATTTGGGTCTCTTGGCCCAGTCGGCTTGCCAGAAACTGTTAAAATCATTGCAGATCGTAAGGTGCAAGATGTTCGCAATGCCGTAGTCGGTGCTAACGAAGATGGTTACCACTTGACTGGTGTGAATCCAGGTCGTGACTTCACTGCTGAATATGTGGATATCCGTGAGGTTCGTGAGGGAGAGATTTCCCCAGATGGAAAAGGGATTCTCAACTTTGCGCGTGGTATCGAAATCGGTCACATTTTTAAATTGGGCACTCGTTACTCAGCAAGTATGGGAGCAGATGTATTGGATGAAAATGGCCGTGCTGTGCCAATTATCATGGGATGTTACGGTATCGGTGTCAGCCGTCTCCTTTCAGCAGTGATGGAGCAACACGCTCGCCTCTTTGTTAACAAAACGCCAAAAGGTGAATACCGTTACGCTTGGGGAATCAACTTCCCTAAAGAATTGGCACCGTTTGATGTGCATTTGATTACTGTTAATGTCAAAGATGAAGATTCGCAAGCCTTGACAGATAAACTTGAAACAAGCTTGATGGGTGCTGGTTACGAAGTCTTGACAGATGACCGTAACGAACGTGTCGGAGTTAAATTTAGCGACAGCGACTTGATTGGATTGCCAATCCGTATCACTGTTGGGAAGAAAGCTGCTGATGGCATCGTAGAAGTTAAGATTAAGGCAACTGGTGATACCATTGAAGTTCATGCAGATAACTTGCTTGAAACCCTTGAAATCCTAAGTAAGAAATAAAAACTATAATCAGAAGAAAAACAAGGTAAAAATGTGACTAGTCTTTACCTTGTTTTTTCTATATAATGAAACAAAATACACACAAAATTTATCAACAAAAGAGGTATAACTATGCTAAGATTTCCAAAGGATTTTGTCTGAGGATCCTCTACTTCTGGGCCACAGACAGAAGGACGTGTAGCTGGTGATGGTAAGGGAGATAATCTCTGGGATTATTGGTACCAAGTGGAGCCAAATCGATACTATAATGGGATTGGTCCAGATAAGACATCGACCTTTTATGAAAATTGGGAAAAGGATATTGAGCTTCTGTTAGAAACTGGTCACACGGCCTTTCGGACTTCTATTCAGTGGTCACGGATTTTTCCACAAGGGCGTGGAAAAGTCAATTCTCAAGGTGTGGATTTCTATCGTAAGGTTTTTGAGGCTATTAAGGCCAAAGGGATTCGTCTTTTAGTCAATCTTTATCATTTTGATTTGCCTTTTGCCCTTCAAGAGGATGGTGATTGTTGGGAAAATAAGGCGACTGTCTCAGCCTATGAAGACTATGCTCGTTTTTGTTTTGAGACTTATGGAGATTTAGTGGATCAATGGATTACCTTTAACGAGCCCATCGTTCCAGTGGAATTTGGCTATTTTTACGATGCCCATTATCCACATAAGGTGGATGCAGAGGCAGCCGTTAAAGTAGCTTATCATACACAATTGGCCAGCAGTCGGGCGGTTAAGGCCTGTCATGAACTCTTGCCTGATTCCAAGATTGGGATTGTTCTCAACTTGACACCGGCTTATCCACGTAGCCAGCATCCTGCTGATGTCAAGGCTGCTCGTATTGCGGACCTTTTTCAGGCCCAATCTTTCTTAGATCCGTCTGTTTTGGGGACTTATCCACAGAAGTTGGTAGAAATCTTGCATGAACACGGGCTCTTACCTGATGCTACAGAGGAGGAGTTGGAGCTCATTCGTGACAATACTGTGGACTTTCTTGGAGTAAATTACTACCAACCTTTACGTGTGATGGCACCTCGTTTTGCCAAGCATCCAGATAGTCCTCTCTTGCAGAGCATTTCTACGAACCTTATGTCATGTCAGGTCGCAAAATCAATCCACATCGTGGTTGGGAAATCTACGAGCAAGGGATTTATGATATCGTCCAAAACATCAAGGAAAATTATGGCAATATCGAGTGGATGTTGACAGAAAACGGGATGGGTATTGAAGATGAAGAAAAATTCCGTGAAAATGGTATGATTCAAGATGATTACCGTATTGACTTTGTAAAAGGTCATCTTCGTGAACTTCACCGTGCCATTGAAGATGGTGCCAACTGTAAAGGTTACTTGATTTGGATTTTTATCGACTGCTGATCATGGTTAAATAACTATAAAAACCGCCATGGTTTAGTTGAATTAGACCTTGAAACCCAAGAACGTCGCCTGAAAAAACAGGATATTGGTTCAAAGAACTTAGTGACAATAATGGATGTTAAAAAAAGGACTCTGACTGATTATTTTCGTCGGTCAGAGTTTTTTTGGAATGTATCTAATAAAAACTAGACCAATTTTTATTCTTGACAAGCGAAAAAAACAAGTATATACTGTTTTTGCTGATTCTGTAAAAGAGAAATTAGACTATACCAATTTTAAGGAGAAAGCACAGTTTGTCTGTGTTGTATATACTATGTGTGGAATTGTCGGTGTTGTAGGAAACACAAATGCAACTGATATTTTGATTCAAGGACTTGAAAAACTCGAATACCGTGGTTATGATTCTGCAGGAATTTTTGTCTTCGGTGGTGCTGAGAGCCATCTGGTCAAGGCGGTGGGGCGTATTGCAGAATTATCTGCAAAGACAGCAGGTGTTGAAGGGACAATGGGTATTGGTCATACTCGTTGGGCAACTCATGGGAAACCAACTGAGGACAATGCTCACCCACACCGCTCTGAGACAGAACGTTTTGTCTTAGTTCACAATGGGGTCATTGAAAACTATCTTGAAATCAAGGAAGAATACCTTGCAGGTCACCATTTCAAGGGGCAAACAGATACGGAAATCGCCGTTCACTTGATTGGAAAATTTGCGGAAGAAGATGGCTTGTCAGTTCTTGAAGCCTTCAAAAAAGCTCTTCACATCATCCGTGGTTCTTATGCCTTTGCCTTGGTTGACTCACAAGATCCTGAAGTCATCTACGTGGCTAAAAATAAATCACCACTTTTGATTGGTCTTGGGGAAGGCTACAACATGGTTTGTTCAGACGCCATGGCTATGATTCGTGAAACCAACCAATACATGGAAATTCATGACCAAGAGTTGGTAATCGTCAAGGCTGATAGCGTAGAAGTTCAAGACTATGATGGTAATAGTCGTGATCGTGCTAGCTACACTGCGGAACTTGACTTGTCAGATATCGGTAAGGGAACTTACCCTTACTACATGCTCAAGGAAATTAATGAGCAACCAACTGTTATGCGTAAACTCATCCAAGCCTACACAGATGAGGCTGGCCAAGTTGTCGTAGACCCAGCTATCATCAAGGCTGTTCAAGATGCAGACCGTATTTACATCCTTGCAGCTGGAACATCTTACCACGCAGGATTTGCTTCTAAGAGGATGCTGGAAGAATTGACAGATACACCAGTGGAACTTGGAATTTCATCTGAATGGGGCTACGGTATGCCACTTCTCAGCAAGAAACCACTTTTCATCTTTATCAGTCAGTCTGGTGAAACAGCGGATAGTCGTCAGGTTTTGGTTAAGGCTAATGAAATAGGGCTCCCAAGCTTGACAGTGACAAACGTTCCAGGTTCAACCCTTTCACGTGAAGCCAACCATACCATGCTCCTTCATGCAGGTCCTGAAATCGCCGTGGCTTCAACCAAGGCCTATACAGCACAAATTGCAGCCCTTGCCTTCCTTGCAAAAGCAGTCGGTGAAGCAAACGGTAATGCTAAAGCGCAAGCCTTTGATTTAGTTCATGAGTTGTCAATCGTAGCTCAGTCTATCGAATCAACTCTTTCAGAGAAAGAAACGATTGAAGCCAAGGTTCGTGAGCTTCTTGAAACGACTCGTAACGCCTTTTATATCGGACGTGGTCAAGATTACTACGTAGCTATGGAAGCAAGTCTCAAACTCAAAGAAATCTCTTACATCCAGTGTGAAGGCTTTGCGGCAGGAGAACTCAAGCATGGAACCATTGCCTTGATTGAAGAAGGAACACCTGTCTTGGCTCTCTTGTCAGATCCAGTTCTTGCCAACCATACTCGTGGAAATATCCAAGAGGTTGCAGCCCGTGGTGCCAAGGTTCTCACTATCGCAGAAGAAAATGTTGCCAAAGATACAGACGATATCGTCCTTACGACCGTACACCCGTACCTCTCACCAATCTTAATGGTCGTACCAACACAATTGGTTGCTTACTTTGCAACTCTACACCGTGGTCTTGATGTGGATAAACCACGTAACCTGGCTAAATCTGTGACAGTGGAATAAGCTAGAGAGTCCAATTTATCTTAACTATGGAAGTTTAAGAGATAACTGATAGAATAAAAAGACGAACAAACCAAGTCTTCCTGGAATTAGGACTCTGTTTGTTCGCTTTTTTAGTTAATTAAATCCAGAATGGATGGGCATGAGATTGTTAAGACTAAAATTTGATTATTTTAAGTTTGCGAAGGTACAAAATAAGAGTCCGAAAGTATGAGGGAAGCAGCTTTTTTAAGCAAGTCTACTCTTGTAAATTTGGGAAGACAGAAGGTAGAGATGGTGGAATAATTCTGTAGTAGAAAGGTGACGACTACAGATGATTGGTTTTGTACAGTTGGATACAGGGAAGCTTGTAATGATTATATCGTGTGGTGCTTGGTTGAGATTTTTTGAGGTAATACTTGATTTTTCCCAGACATCAAAAAGGTAGAGGTTGCTTCCGCAAAATGAAAGAGTATCAACTAATACCTAACCATTTTCAAAAAGCAACCTTGTCCATTGTCTGCTGACAGTGGACTTTACAACGCT
>CAUQVK010000001.1:0-104022 GCA_963521495.1 uncultured Streptococcus sp. | reverse complement strand
GGCTAGGAAAAGCCCTATTAAAGACCACGGATTGGTATTGTTCATCTTGATTATAAGATAAACTTCGTTTTCTGTCATGAGTTAGCAGGCTCTGCCTGCTTGGAGTTTTTTGTATTCGAACTGTTTTAGAAGCCTTTCTACTATAGCGATATGATAGTTTTTTTGGTATAATATAGGTTATGGAAATTGAAAAAACCAATCGCATGAATGCGCTTTTTGAATTTTATGCTGCACTTTTGACGGACAAGCAAATGAACTATATCGAACTCTACTATGCAGATGACTATAGTCTTGCTGAGATAGCTGAGGAGTTCGGGGTTAGTCGACAAGCAGTCTATGATAATATCAAACGAACAGAAAAAATTCTCGAAGATTATGAGATGAAATTGCATATGTACTCGGACTACATTGTCCGTAGTCAGATTTTTGATCAGATTTTGGAGCGCTATCCCAAGGATGACTTTCTGCAGGAGCAGATAGAAATTTTAACAAGCATTGATAATAGAGAATAAGAGGAAGAAAAATGGCATTTGAAAGTTTAACAGAACGTTTGCAGAACGTCTTTAAAAATCTACGTAAAAAAGGAAAAATCTCTGAAGCTGATGTCCAAGAGGCAACCAAAGAAATTCGCTTGGCCTTGCTTGAGGCCGACGTTGCCTTGCCTGTTGTAAAGGACTTTATCAAGAAAGTTCGTGAGCGTGCAGTCGGGCATGAGGTCATTGATACCCTTAATCCTGCGCAACAAATTATTAAAATCGTTGATGAGGAACTGACAACCGTTTTAGGTTCTGATACGGCAGAAATTATCAAGTCACCTAAGATTCCTACAATCATTATGATGGTCGGTTTGCAGGGGGCTGGTAAAACAACCTTTGCTGGTAAATTGGCCAACAAACTCAAGAAAGAAGAAAATGCCCGTCCTTTGATGATTGCAGCGGATATTTATCGTCCAGCTGCTATTGATCAGCTGAAGACCTTGGGGCAACAAATTGATGTGCCGGTTTTCGCTCTTGGGACAGAGGTTCCAGCTGTGGAGATTGTTCGTCAAGGTTTGGAACAAGCCCAAGCCAATCATAATGACTATGTCTTGATTGATACGGCAGGTCGTTTGCAGATTGATGAGCTTTTGATGAATGAACTTCGTGACGTAAAAGCACTGGCTCAACCAAACGAAATTCTGCTCGTCGTTGATGCCATGATTGGTCAAGAAGCGGCCAATGTTGCGCGTGAGTTTAATGCTCAGTTGGAAGTGACTGGGGTTATCCTTACCAAGATTGATGGGGATACTCGTGGTGGTGCGGCTCTATCTGTTCGTCATATTACTGGAAAACCTATCAAGTTCACTGGTACGGGTGAAAAGATTACGGACATTGAAACCTTCCATCCAGATCGTATGTCTAGTCGTATCCTTGGTATGGGGGATATGTTAACATTGATTGAGAAAGCTTCTCAAGAATATGATCAACAAAAAGCCCTTGAAATGGCTGAGAAGATGCGGGAAAATACCTTTGATTTCAATGATTTCATTGATCAATTGGATCAGGTGCAAAACATGGGGCCAATGGAAGACTTGCTCAAGATGATTCCAGGTATGGCCAACAATCCAGCCCTTCAAAATATGAAGGTGGATGAGCGCCAGATTGCTCGCAAACGTGCTATTGTGTCTTCCATGACACCTGAAGAACGTGAAAATCCAGATTTGTTAAATCCAAGCCGTCGCCGTCGTATCGCTGCTGGTTCTGGAAATACATTTGTCGAAGTCAATAAATTCATCAAGGACTTTAACCAGGCTAAACAGCTCATGCAAGGTGTTATGTCTGGAGATATGAACAAGATGATGAAGCAGATGGGAATCAATCCAAACAACCTTCCTAAAAATATGCCAAATATGGGAGGAATGGATATGTCTGCCCTTGAAGGAATGATGGGACAAGGTGGGATGCCTGACTTGTCAGCTCTTGGAGGAGCAGGAATGCCAGATATGAGCCAGATGTTTGGTGGAGGACTCAAAGGTAAAATCGGTGAATTTGCTATGAAACAGTCCATGAAGCGCATGGCTAACAAAATGAAGAAAGCGAAGAAGAAACGTAAATAAATATTAAAAGTAAGGGTGATCTGTAGCTAAGTTTTAGTTGTAAAAACTAAGGTTTGGCTCTGGGTCATTTCTTTTTTATATCTTCAGCGCGACTATTCTCAAAACAGGTTGAAATCTTTATCAAAATAGTTTTTAGCGAAAAATAAAAAGGCTTCCCCGCCATCATTTTTACTAATTTTTTGATATTCAGGCATGCCAAAGTAAGTCCAACTTTTGCCTTCATTTTGGACTTTCCCCACTTCTCTTGTATAATGTAGATTGTGGTATTCTTTGGCTGTACCAAAAAGCCGCTCCACCGTTTCTTTACGTTTCTGGTAAAGTTCCTTACTTCCCTTTTGATGCCGAATTTCCTCACAAAGCTCTAAATACTCCCTCCAAATATGGCGAGTAACGACTTTCTGTTTCTTCTTACTTTCTGTGCAACTGGATAACAGAGGACAATTTGCGCAAATCTTAGGATTACTTTTATACTCACGATAGCCATCGCGATTTGTTGTAGAGTAAGCTAACACTTGATGAGTATATTTGTGGTTATTGGCTGCGGCCTTGATATGAATTCCATCAATAGAAATCTCAGTCGGGTCAATCAAACCTTGCCCCCATACAATGGATAGGACATAATGAAAAATTTCCTCGATTACTTCCTTATCTTGAAAACGACGATTGTAATTTTTGCCATAGGTGGTAAAATGAGGAACCTTATCGTTTAAACTCAAACCCAGAAACCAGCGATAGGCGGTATTGACCTCAATGTCCTTGATAGTTTGGCGCATGGAACGGATACCGTAGAAACATTGGATGAGAGGGATTTTAACCAGCATAACAGGGTCTAAACTAGGACGCCCTTTTAAGTATCTGCAACCAAGTCATAGATGAAGGAAAAATCGATAACCTGCTCAACCTGACGAAGAAAATGGTCTTGCGGAACGAGTTCATCTAGCATGTAAAAACCAACTTGATTGCGCTTGTAGTCTGGATTTTCTTTGTGAAACATAGGGAACACCTCACAACTTTTCTTACATTTTTTATACGACTTTACACAAAGAAAAGCCCTTAGAAATTTGTAGTCTAAGGACTTTGTCTTCAATCTGAAACTGCACTAGAATGCAGTTTTTATTTTTCTACGGAAGACATGGGATTCGAACCCACGCACGCTGTTACACGCCTACCGCGTTTCCAACACGGCCTCTTAAGCCTCTTGAGTAATCTTCCAATACTTACTCAAATAGTCTACCATAAAGGCTCTTATCTTGCAATAAAAATTCTGGAAATAAGAAAAATGATAGATTTTGAAAGAAAATGATAAAAAATGCTTGACTTTGAAAGAAAGTGTGATAGAATGAATAGTGTAAACGATAACAGGAGGTGATTCAGTGTTAAAAACAGAGCGGAAGCAACTGATTTTAGAGGAGTTAAATCAACATCATGTAGTTTCTCTAGAAAAATTAGTTAGTTTGCTAGAAACTTCAGAATCAACGGTTCGAAGAGACTTGGATGAGTTGGAGGCAGAAAACAAGCTTCGTCGTGTGCATGGTGGAGCAGAATTACCTCACTCCTTGCAGGAAGAAGAAACCATTCAAGAAAAATCTGTCAAAAACCTTCAAGAGAAGAAGTTGTTAGCTCAGAAAGCAGCCTCTCTCATTAAAGAAAAAGATGTCATCTTTATCGATGCAGGAACAACAACTGCTTTTTTGATTCATGAATTAGTCAATAAGAATGTTACAGTCGTGACTAACTCGATTCACCATGCTGCTCAGTTGGTTGAAAAGCAGATTCCAACTGTCATGGTTGGAGGAAGTGTCAAGATGGCGACAGATGCTAGCATCGGGGGCGTTGCTCTTAACCAGATTAACCAATTGCACTTTGACCGTGCCTTTATCGGGATGAATGGTGTGGACGATGGTTATTATACGACTCCTGATATGGAGGAGGGGGCTGTGAAGCGTGCTATTTTAGAGAATGCCAAACAGACCTACGTCTTAGTGGATTCATCAAAAATTGGACAAACTTGCTTTGCCAAGGTAGCACCACTCAAACGAGCTATTGTTATCACAAGTCAAGGGCATGAGCTCTTGCAGGCTATTAAGGAGAAAACGGAGGTAATAGAAGTATGATTTATACAGTCACACTCAATCCGTCTATTGACTATATTGTGCGTTTGGACCAAGTCCAAGTTGGCAGTGTCAATCGTATGGACAGTGATGATAAGTTTGCTGGTGGGAAAGGAATCAATGTCAGTCGTGTCTTGAAACGCTTAGATATTCCAAATACAGCGACAGGATTTATCGGAGGCTTTACTGGTAAATTTATCACAGATACTTTGGCTGATGAAGAAATTGAGACACGTTTTGTCCAAGTGGCAGAAGATACTCGTATCAATGTTAAAATCAAAGCAGACCAAGAGACAGAAATCAACGGAACGGGTCCAAATGTCGAACCAGCCCAGTTAGAAGAATTGAAAGCTATATTATCTAGTCTGACTGCAGAAGACACGGTTGTATTTGCGGGTTCAAGTACTAAAAATCTAGGAAATGTTATCTACAAGGATTTGATTGCATTGACACGCAAGACTGGTGCGCAAGTCGTTTGTGACTTTGAAGGACAGACCTTGATTGATAGTTTGGACTATCAGCCACTTTTGGTCAAACCAAACAATCATGAACTGGGAGCGATCTTTGGGGTTAAACTCGAAAGTTTAGATGAAATCGAGAAATTTGCTCGAGAATTGCTGGCTAAAGGTGCTCAAAACGTCATTATCTCAATGGCTGGTGATGGTGCCCTTCTTGTCACATCTGAGGGAGCATACTTTGCTAAACCAATCAAGGGAACAGTCAAAAATTCAGTTGGAGCTGGTGATTCTATGGTTGCTGGATTCACAGGTGAATTTGTCAAATCAAAAGATGCAGTAGAAGCCTTCAAATGGGGAGTGGCTTGCGGAACGGCAACGACCTTCTCAGATGACTTGGCAACGGCGGAATTTATTAAAGAAACATATGAAAAAGTTGAGGTAGAAAAACGATGAAAATTCAAGACCTATTGAGAAAAGATGTTATGTTGCTGGATTTGCAGGCAACTGAAAAAACAGCTGTCATTGAAGAGATGATTAAAAGCCTAACAGAACATGGTTATGTGACAGATTTTGAAACCTTTAAAGAAGGTATTTTGGCGCGTGAAGCTTTGACTTCTACTGGTTTGGGTGATGGTATCGCAATGCCTCACAGTAAAAATGCTGCTGTCAAAGAAGCGACTGTTCTCTTTGCTAAGTCAAACAAGGGTGTTAATTACGAAAGTTTAGATGGGCAACCAACCGACCTCTTCTTTATGATTGCGGCTCCAGAAGGTGCCAATGATACCCACTTGGCTGCCTTGGCAGAATTGTCTCAATACTTGATGAAAGACGGTTTTGCTGACAAACTTCGTCAAGCACCATCAGCTGACCAAGTTATCGAACTTTTTGACCAAGCTTCAGAAAAAACTGAAGAGCCAGTTCAAGCACCTACCAATGACTCTGATGACTTTATCGTTGCTGTTACAGCTTGTACGACAGGTATTGCCCACACTTACATGGCCCAAGAAGCTCTTCAAAAAGTGGCTGCTGAAATGGGTGTTGGCATCAAGGTTGAAACTAACGGTGCCAGCGGTGTTGGGAATCAATTGACAGCAGAAGATATCCGCAAGGCTAAAGCTGTTATCATCGCAGCAGACAAGGCCGTTGAAATGGATCGTTTCGATGGTAAACCATTGATCAATCGTCCGGTTGCTGACGGTATCCGTAAGACAGAAGAATTGATCAACTTGGTTCTTTCAGGAGATGCTGAAGTCTACCGTGCTGCTAATGGAGCAAAAGGTGCAACAGTCTCTAACGAAAAACAAAGCCTTGGTGGTGCCTTCTACAAACACTTGATGAGTGGTGTATCTCAAATGTTGCCATTCGTTATCGGTGGTGGTATCATGATTGCCCTTGCCTTCTTGATTGATGGTGCTTTGGGTGTTCCAAATGAAAACCTTGGTAATCTTGGTTCCTACCATGAACTAGCTTCTATGTTCATGAAAATTGGTGGAGCTGCCTTTGGTTTGATGCTTCCAGTTTTTGCAGGTTATGTTGCCTACTCTATCGCTGAAAAACCAGGTTTGGTAGCAGGTTTCGTGGCTGGTGCTATTGCCAAAGAAGGTTTTGCCTTTGGTAAAATTCCTTATGCCGCAGGTGGTGAAGCAACTTCAACTCTTGCAGGTGTCTCATCTGGTTTCCTAGGTGCCCTTGTTGGTGGATTTATCGCAGGTGCCTTGGTTCTTGCTATCAAGAAATACGTGAAAGTTCCTCGTTCACTTGAAGGTGCTAAATCAATTCTTCTTTTGCCACTTCTTGGAACAATCTTGACTGGATTTGTCATGCTAGCTGTTAATATCCCAATGGCAGCAATCAACACTGCTATGAATGACTTCCTAGGCGGTCTTGGAGGAGGTTCAGCTGTCCTTCTTGGTATCGTCCTTGGTGGAATGATGGCTGTTGACATGGGTGGACCAGTTAACAAAGCAGCCTATGTCTTTGGTACAGGTACGCTTGCAGCAACTGTTTCTTCAGGTGGTTCTGTAGCCATGGCAGCAGTTATGGCTGGAGGAATGGTTCCACCGCTTGCCATCTTTGTCTCAACTCTTCTTTTCAAAGATAAATTTACTAAGGAAGAACGTAACTCTGGTTTGACAAACATCATCATGGGCTTGTCATTTATCACTGAGGGAGCGATTCCATTTGGTGCCGCTGACCCAGCTCGTGCGATTCCAAGCTTCATCCTTGGTTCAGCAGTAGCAGGTGGCCTCGTTGGTCTTACTGGTATCAAACTCATGGCGCCACACGGAGGAATCTTCGTTATTGCCCTTACTTCAAATGCCCTTCTTTACCTCGTTTCTGTCTTGGTAGGAGCAATCGTAAGTGGTGTAGTCTATGGTTACCTACGCAAACCCCAAGCGGAAAATAAGGCATAAAATAAGAAAGATTGTCATCATAATATGGGGCAATCTTTTTCACATACCGAAATACCTGTCAAATGTGGTATAATAGAAGAATGGCAAATAAGAATACTACAAAAACGAGACGGAGACCGTCTAAAGCAGAACTAGAAAGAAAGCAGGCGATCCAAAGGATGCTAATTTCCTTAGGAATTGCCTTCTTGTTAATGTTTGCAGCCCTACAGCTCGGTGCAGTAGGGATTACTCTTTACAATCTTATTCGACTATTAGTTGGAAGTTTAGCCTATCTGGCAATTTTTACTCTCCTAATCTACCTCTTTTTATTTAAGTGGATCAGAAAATATGAGGGACTTCTATCTGGATTTTTAACTATATTTGCAGGTTTGCTTCTGATTTTTGAAGCCTATCTAGTCTGGAATTACAACATAGAACAGTCTATCTTTAAAGGAACCATGTCCCAGATTGTAACGGATTTGACTGGTTTTCGTGCAAGCAGTTTTGCTGGAGGAGGATTGATTGGTGTTGGGCTTTATCTTCCAATAGCCTTTCTTTTATCTAATATCGGTACATTTTTTGTTGGAGCTTTGCTCATTCTAACTGGAGCTCTAATAATGAGTCCCTGGTCTGTTTATGATATCGCTGAATTTATCAGTAGAGGATTTGCAAAATGGTTGGAAGGTCATGAAAGACGAAAACAAGAACGATTTGTTCTGCAAGAAGAAAAGGCTCGCTTAAAAGCTGAAGAGCAAGCAAGACTAGAAAAAGAAAAAGATGATGCAGAACAGGCTTTGTCTACTATGCTTCCTGTAGATATGGAAACAGGAGAAATCTTATCGGAAATTTCTATGGATGATGTCTCACCAATTCCTGAAGAAGAATGGATTGAACCTGAGATTATCCTTCCTCAACCTGAATTTGAAATTCCAGATATGGAAGTAGAATTTGAGGATCAAGATCTACAGGTTGATTTTTCTGCAAAGGAAGCAATCGAATACAAACTTCCAAGTTTACAACTCTTTGCACCTGACAAACCAAAGGATCAATCTAAAGAAAAGAAAATTGTCCGAGAAAATATCAAAATCCTTGAAGAAACCTTTGCTAGCTTTGGTATCAAGGTAACAGTTGAACGAGCTGAAATTGGACCATCTGTTACCAAGTATGAAGTCAAGCCAGCAGTGGGAGTGAGGGTTAACCGCATTTCTAACTTAGCGGATGACTTGGCTCTAGCCTTAGCAGCAAAAGATGTCCGAATTGAAGCACCTATTCCAGGAAAATCCCTAGTTGGTATCGAGGTACCTAATTCTGAGATTGCAACCGTCTCTTTCCGTGAGCTCTGGGAACAATCTCAAACAAAACCAGAAAATCTCTTAGAGATTCCTCTTGGAAAAGCAGTTAACGGGACAGCTAGAACTTTCGATCTATCGAAAATGCCTCATTTGCTCGTTGCAGGTTCGACCGGTTCAGGGAAATCAGTCGCAGTAAACGGTATTATTGCAAGTATTCTCATGAAGGCTAGACCTGATCAAGTCAAGTTTATGATGGTCGATCCTAAGATGGTTGAATTGTCCGTCTATAATGACATTCCTCATCTTTTAATTCCAGTAGTTACAAATCCACGAAAGGCTAGTAAGGCTCTTCAAAAAGTGGTGGATGAGATGGAAAATCGCTATGAACTTTTTGCCAAGGTTGGCGTTCGTAATATTGCAGGCTTCAATGCTAAAGTGGAGGAATTCAATGCACAATCTGAATATAAACAAATTCCACTACCTCTCATTGTCGTGATAGTGGATGAGTTGGCTGACCTAATGATGGTGGCGAGTAAGGAAGTTGAAGATGCCATTATTCGTCTTGGGCAAAAGGCGCGTGCTGCTGGTATTCACATGATTCTTGCAACTCAGCGTCCATCGGTTGATGTCATATCTGGTCTTATCAAGGCAAATGTGCCATCCCGTGTAGCTTTTGCTGTTTCTTCGGGTACAGACTCACGAACCATTTTGGATGAAAATGGAGCTGAGAAACTACTTGGTCGAGGAGATATGCTCTTTAAACCAATTGATGAAAATCATCCTGTTCGTCTCCAAGGATCCTTTATCTCGGATGATGATGTTGAACGGATCGTTAACTTTATAAAGGAACAAGCAGATGCAGATTATGATGATAGTTTTGATCCAGGTGAAGTATCAGATAATGATGGAGAATTTTCAGATGGTGAAACTGGTGGTGATCCGCTTTTTGAGGAAGCAAAGGCTCTTGTCATTGAAACCCAGAAAGCTAGTGCATCCATGATTCAACGTCGTTTGTCAGTTGGTTTTAATCGTGCTACCCGTCTCATGGAAGAATTGGAGATGGCTGGCGTCATTGGTCCAGCTGAAGGAACAAAACCTCGTAAAGTATTGCAAGAATAATAAAAATAGCTTCTTTCCAAGTTTGGAGGGAAGCTATTTTACTGGCTATTGATTGCTTTTATTTTCTGAAGTTGGAGTATTTGACTGTGTTCCAGAATCACTTGTTTCTTTATTTGTAGTAGGCTTAGAAGAGTCCTGAGTAGTTATTTTCTCTTCCTTGACGCTAGATTTTGGAGTTTCTTCTTGTTGTGTTTTTTCTTGGGTAGTGTTAGTTTCCTTATTGGGACTGGTGTTTTCCTTAGGGGCTTCCTTTTGAATTTCTTTGACAATGGTTGTCGTCTGGCTTGTCGTAGGTTCTTTTTTAGTATTTTTGTTATTATCCAAGGCGTTCATGATAGTGATACTAGCAGTAATCAAGCCAAGGATACTACCGATAGTAGCAACGGTTTTTTGAAAGACAGTAAATCCTGTTTTAATATGTTCTGTTTTTGTTTTTGAATTTCTACGATAGTTAGACATACATTCTCTCCTTTACTATGCTACATTATACCTAAAATCTTTAAAAAAAACTTAAATGAACCTGTATTGCCTTTCTTGTCGCCTGAACTGTTTCGTGATACAATAGAAGAAGTGACTTTAGAAAGCGTGAGAAACATGATTTACTTTGATAATTCGGCGACGACCAAGCCCTATCCTGAAGCCCTTGAAACTTATATGCAGGTCGCTTCAAAAATTTTAGGAAATCCATCTAGTCTCCACCGTTTGGGAGACCAGGCAACACGAATTTTAGATGCTTCCCGTCAACAGATTGCAGATTTAATCGGTAAGAAAAGTGATGAAATCTTCTTTACATCTGGTGGGACAGAAGGAGATAACTGGGTCATCAAGGGTGTGGCCTTTGAAAAAGCCCAGTTTGGCAAGCACATCATCGTATCAGCCATTGAACATCCAGCAGTTAAGGAATCAGCCCTCTGGTTGAAAAGTCAAGGATTTGAAGTGGATTTTGCTCCAGTTGATAACAAAGGATTTGTGGATGTTGAGGCGCTAGCAGATTTGATACGATCAGATACGACCCTCGTTTCTATCATGGCAGTTAACAATGAAATTGGCTCGATTCAACCTATTCAAGCTATTTCAGAACTGTTAGCAGACAAGCCGACTATTTCCTTCCACGTTGATGCGGTTCAGGCGCTTGCCAAGATTCCGACTGAAAAGTATCTGACAGAACGAGTGGATTTCGCAACCTTCTCTAGCCACAAGTTCCACGGAGTTCGTGGTGTTGGTTTTGTATACATCAAGTCAGGGAAGAAAATCACACCTCTACTAACTGGTGGGGGTCAGGAGGGTGATTATCGTTCGACGACTGAAAATGTAGCTGGTATTACAGCCACAGCCAAGGCGCTCCGTTTGTCTATGGAAAAGCTAGATATCTTTAGGAGCAAGACTGGACAGATGAAGGCAGTGATTCGTCAAGCACTTCTGGATTATCCAGATATTTTTGTCTTTTCAGATGAGGAAGGCTTTGCCCCCCATATCCTGACTTTTGGAATCAAGGGTGTTCGTGGTGAAGTCATCGTTCACGCCTTTGAAGACTATGATATTTTCATTTCAACGACCTCTGCTTGTTCGTCCAAGGCAGGGAAACCTGCAGGTACCTTGATTGCAATGGGAGTGGATAAAGATAAGGCCCAGTCAGCTGTGCGTCTTAGCCTAGACCTTGAAAATGATATGAGTCAGGTAGAGCAGTTTTTGACCAAGCTAAAATTAATTTACAATCAAACTAGAAAAGTAAGATAGGAGCATTCATGCAATATTCAGAAATTATGATTCGCTACGGTGAGCTGTCAACCAAGGGTAAAAACCGTATGCGTTTCATCAATAAACTTCGTAATAATATTTCAGACGTTTTGTCTATCTATCCCCAAGTTAAGGTAACCGCAGATCGTGACCGTGCCCACGCATACCTCAATGGAGCTGATTACACAGTAGTAGCAGAATCGCTCAAACAAGTTTTTGGAATTCAAAACTTTTCCCCTGTTTATAAGGTTGAAAAATCTGTAGAAGTTCTGAAGTCTGCTGTCCAAGAGATTATGCAGGACATCTACAAGGATGGCATGACCTTTAAAATCTCTAGCAAGCGTAGCGACCACAACTTTGAACTCGACAGTCGTGAACTCAACCAAACACTTGGAGGGGCTGTATTCGAAGCCATTCCAAATGTGCAAGCTCAAATGAAAAGTCCTGACATCAATCTTCAGGTGGAGATCCGTGAAGAAGCAGCCTATCTTTCTTATGAAACCATTCGTGGGGCTGGTGGTTTGCCAGTAGGAACTTCAGGTAAAGGCATGCTTATGTTGTCAGGAGGGATTGACTCACCTGTAGCAGGTTATCTAGCTCTTAAACGAGGGGTAGATATTGAGGCAGTTCATTTTGCCAGTCCACCTTACACGAGTCCTGGTGCTCTTAAAAAAGCCCAAGATTTGACTCGAAAATTGACCAAGTTTGGGGGCAATATCCAGTTTATCGAAGTGCCTTTCACTGAGATTCAAGAAGAAATCAAGGCTAAGGCGCCAGAAGCTTATTTGATGACTCTAACTCGTCGCTTTATGATGCGGATTACCGACCGTATCCGTGAGGAGCGAAATGGTTTAGTTATCATCAATGGTGAAAGTCTAGGTCAAGTAGCCAGCCAAACCCTCGAAAGCATGCAGGCTATCAATGCCGTTACCAATACTCCTATCATACGTCCAGTTGTGACCATGGATAAGCTGGAAATCATTGACATCGCTCAGGAAATTGACACCTTTGACATTTCAATCCAACCGTTTGAAGACTGTTGTACCATTTTTGCACCAGATCGTCCAAAAACAAATCCTAAGATTAAGAATGCGGAGCAGTACGAAGCGCGTATGGATGTCGAAGGCTTGGTTGAGCGAGCAGTGGCAGGAATTATGATCACTGAGATCACACCGCAGGCTGAAAAAGATGAAGTCGATAACTTGATTGCTAATCTGCTCTAATCAGAAAATCCAAAAGAATTTAGAAAAATAAATTAAAAAGTTAGTTTTTAATCCAAAAATGGAAGCAAAACTAACTTTTTTTCTATAATTGTGATATAATAAGGTAAAATTTTGAATATAGAGAGTTTTCTGACAATGAATCATTCCTACTTTTATTTAAAAATGAAAGAACATAAACTCAAGGTTCCTTATACTGGTAAGGAGCGCCGTGTACGTGTTCTTCTGCCTAAAGATTATGAGAAAGACACAGACCGTAGATACCCTGTTGTCTATTTTCATGACGGGCAAAATGTTTTTTATAGTAAAGAGTCCTTTATTGGTCATTCATGGAAGATTATCCCAGCTATTAAGCGCAATCCGGATATCAGTCGCATGATTGTCGTTGCCATTGACAATGATGGTATGGGGCGGATGAATGAGTATGCGGCATGGAAGTTCCAAGAATCTCCTATTCCGGGGCAGCAGTTTGGCGGTAAGGGTGTGGAATATTCTGAGTTTGTCATGGAGGTAGTCAAACCTTTTATCGATGAGACCTACCGTACCAAAGCTGACCGCCAGCATACGGCTATGATTGGTTCCTCACTAGGCGGCAATATTACCCAGTTTATCGGTTTGGAATACCAAGACCAAATTGGTTGTCTAGGGGTCTTTTCATCTGCTAACTGGCTCCACCAAGAAGCCTTTAACCGCTATATCGAGCGTCAGCAACTATCGCCTGACCAGCGCATCTTCATCTATGTAGGAACGGAAGAAGCGGATGATACAGATAAGACCTTGATGGCTGGCAATATCAAACAAGCCTATATCGACTCATCGCTTCGCTATTATCATGATTTGATAGCAGGGGGAGTACACTTGGGCAATCTTGTTTTGAAAGTTCAGTCTGGTGCCATCCATAGTGAAATCCCTTGGTCGGAGAATTTACCAGACTGTCTGAGATTTTTTGCAGAAAACTGGTAAAGTAAGAAAGGAGAAAATATGCATATTGAACATCTTAGCCACTGGAGTGGTCATCTTAACCGTGAAATGTACCTTAACCGTTATGGTCATGCTGGGATTCCAGTTGTGGTCTTTGCTTCATCAGGTGGTAGTCACAACGAATACTATGATTTTGGCATGATTGATGCCTGTGCTTCCTTTATCGAGGAAGGCCGTGTTCAGTTCTTTACCCTATCCAGTGTAGACAGTGAGAGCTGGTTGGCCACTTGGAAAAATGGTCACGACCAAGCAGAGATGCACCGTGCCTACGAGCGCTATGTGATTGAGGAGGCCATTCCTTTTATCAAGCACAAGACAGGTTGGTTTGATGGCATGATGACGACAGGTTGCTCAATGGGCGCCTACCATGCTGTCAATTTCTTCCTTCAGCATCCAGATGTCTTTACCAAGGTGATAGCTCTTAGTGGTGTTTACGACGCACGTTTCTTTGTCGGCGATTACTACAATGATGATGCTATTTACCAAAACTCGCCAGTAGATTATATCTGGAACCAGAACGACGGCTGGTTTATTGACCGTTATCGTCAGGCAGAGATTGTGCTTTGTACGGGTCTCGGTGCCTGGGAACAAGACGGTCTACCATCTTTCTATAAGCTCAAAGAAGCCTTTGACCAGAAACAAATCCCAGCCTGGTTTGCTGAATGGGGACACGATGTCGCTCACGACTGGGAATGGTGGCGCAAACAAATGCCTTATTTCCTCGGCAATCTCTATTTATAAAAGGAGTTACCTATGAATTACCTTGTTATTTCTCCCTACTATCCACAAAACTTTCAACAGTTTACGATTGAGCTAGCCAATAAAGGCATCACAGTCTTGGGAATTGGTCAAGAGCCTTACGAGCAATTGGATGAATCATTACGCAATAGTTTGACCGAATATTTCCGTGTGGACAATCTTGAAAATATAGATGAAGTCAAGAGAGCAGTTGCTTTCCTTTTCTATAAACATGGTCCAATTGACCGTATCGAGTCCCACAATGAATATTGGCTAGAGCTGGACGCAGCACTCAGAGAACAATTCAATGTTTTTGGTGCCAAATCAGAGGATCTCAAAAAGACTAAATATAAGTCTGAAATGAAGAAACTGTTCAAAAAAGCAGGTGTCCCTGTGGTACCTGGAGCTGTTATCAAGACGGAAACAGATGTTGATCAAGCAGTGAAAGAAATCGGTCTGCCAATGATTGCCAAACCTGATAATGGAGTGGGAGCAGCCGCAACCTTCAAGCTTGAGACAGCTGACGATATCAATCACTTCAAGTCTGAATGGGATCATTCAACTATTTATTTCTTTGAGAAATTTGTCACCTCTAGCGAAATTTGTACCTTTGATGGTCTTGTGGACAAAGATGGAAAGATTGTCTTCTCAACGACCTTTGATTATGCCTACACACCGCTTGATCTCATGATTTACAAGATGGACAATTCCTACTATGTACTCAAGGATATGGATCCCAAACTACGCAAGTATGGTGAAGCGATTGTCAAAGAATTTGGTATGAAAGAACGGTTCTTCCATATTGAGTTCTTCCGTGAAGGAGACGATTATATTGCCATTGAGTACAATAACCGTCCTGCAGGTGGTTTTACCATTGATGTTTATAACTTTGCCCATTCCTTGGACCTCTATCGTGGCTATGCAGCCATTGTCGCAGGAGAGGAATTCCCAGTTTCAGACTTTGAACCTCAGTATTGTTTGGCTACTTCTCGCCGTGCAAATGCTCATTATGTCTATTCTGAGGAGGACTTGCTTGCCAAATATAGCCAGCAGTTCAAGGTTAAAAAAATCATGCCAGCGGCCTTCGCAGAACTTCAAGGAGATTACCTTTATATGCTGACAACTCCGAGTCGACAAGAAATGGATCAGATGATTAAGGACTTTGGTCAGCGTCAGGCTTAAGAGACTATCGGATTAAGGAAATTCACTCCCTTAATCCTTTTGTTTTATATAAGAAATAAAACCGCTTTCTTAAATAATCTTTCGGAAAAGTAGTTGCTAAAAGATATAAAAATTGATAGAATAAGGATTGTCTAAAAAATTTTAAGGAGAATCTATCAAATGGATTTCACATGGGCAATTAAATATGCCACTGAATTTTTGGGAACTGCTATTTTGATCATTCTTGGAAATGGTGCAGTTGCCAACGTTGAACTTAAAGGTACGAAAGGTCACCAAAGTGGCTGGATCGTTATCGCTGTTGGTTATGGTATGGGGGTTATGATCCCAGCATTAATGTTTGGTAACGTATCTGGAAACCACATCAACCCAGCCTTCACTCTTGGACTTGCAATCAGCGGTCTTTTCCCTTGGGCTCAAGTTGCGCCTTATATCATCGCACAAGTTTTGGGTGCTATCTTTGGTCAAGCCTTGGTTGTGGCAACACACCGCCCATACTACTTGAAAACTGAAAATCCAAACAACATTTTGGGTACTTTCTCAACAATTTCAAGTTTGGATAATGGTACAAAAGAATCACATTTTGCAGCAACTGTTAATGGTTTTGTAAATGAGTTTGTTGGTTCATTTGTTCTTTTCTTCGCAGCCCTTGGTATGACTAAAAACTTCTTTGGTTCTGAAGTGCTTCAATACATGAAACAAATGGCTAGTCAAGCAGGTCAAAATGTTGACTTTTCTGATTTAGCAATCAAAGCCCAAGTAGCACCACATACTGCTTCAGGACTTTCAGTAGCTCACTTGGCACTTGGATTCCTTGTTATGGCTTTGGTAACATCACTTGGTGGACCTACAGGACCTGCCTTGAACCCAGCCCGTGACTTGGGACCACGTCTCCTTCATGCTTTCCTTCCAAAATCAGTTCTTGGTGAGCACAAAGGCGATTCAAAATGGTGGTACTCTTGGGTACCAGTAGCAGCACCAATCCTAGCTGCAATTGCGGCAGTAGCAGTATTTAAAGTTCTTTATCTATAAGAAGATGAAACCGGGGGTACTCGGTTTTTTTATTGTCAGATTGTGAAAAAATCGGTATCCTGAGCATAATATCTTGTAAAAATTTCTAAAATCCATTAAAATAATAAAGTAATGGAGGATTTTATGAATGTAAATCATATTGTAGGGATTATACCAACTTTAAAAGTTAATAATCGAAAATTGAATGAAACTTTTTACATTGAGACACTAGGGATGAAGGCCTTGTTAGAAGAATCAGCCTTTCTGTCACTAGGTGATCAAACAGGTCTAGAAAAGCTGGTTTTAGAAGAAGCTCCAAGTATGCGCACTCGTAAGGTAGAGGGAAGAAAAAAATTAGCTAGATTGATTGTCAAGGTGGAAAATCCCTTAGAAATTGAAGGACTCTTATCTAAAACAAATTCGATTCATCAATTATATAAGGGGCAAAATGGCTATGCTTTTGAGATTTACTCACCAGAAGATGATTTGGTTTTGATTCATGGGGAAGAAGACATAACAAGTTTAGTAGTAGTGGAAAATCATCCAGAATTTAAAGGTATGTATGAAAGACCTAAGTTGAGTCAATTTGAAATATCTCTGGAATTAAACCTTCCAAAAGGTAGTAATAGTTTCTTGCAATCAATAGAAGATGCATCATCAATAGACTTTATTCAGTCAGAAGGACAAGATTTAGCTGTTGAAAACAATCTTACTTGGGATTTATCTATGCTCAAATTACAAGTTAAGAAATTTGATATTGATAGTTTATGTCGTCGTTTCGAATCTGTAGATTACTTTGTACCTAAGTCTGAAAAGTTCTTTCTCAGCAAAGACCAAAATAATATTGAATTGTGGTTTGAAGAAGTATGAAGTGGACCAAGATTATTAAAAAAATAGAAGAACAAATCGAGGCAGGGATTTATCCCGGAGCCTCTTTTGCATACTTTAAGGATCATCAATGGAGTGAAATCTACTTAGGCCAAAGTGACCCGGAGCATGGTCTGATGACTGAGGCAGGCCTAGTATATGACTTAGCTAGTGTCAGTAAGGTGGTTGGAGTGGGAACCCTTCTCATCTGTCTCTGGAACCAAGGGAAACTCGATATTGATCGACCTGTGACGGACTTTTTAGCAACTTGTGATTATCCAGATATCACACTCCGTCAGCTCATGACTCATGCTACAGATCTGGACCCCTTTATTCCTAATCGAGACCAATTATCAGCTGAAGAATTAAAGAAAGCGATGTTTCATCTAAATAGACGAGAAAAGTCAGCCTTTCTTTATTCAGATGTTCACTTTTTGCTTTTGGGATTTATCTTGGAGCAGATTTTTAATAAGGATTTGGATGCGATCTTACATGATCAAGTATTTAAGTCTTGGGATATGATGGAGACTAGATTTGGCCCTGTTTCTGTTGCTGTTCCAACAGTTAGAGGAGTAAAAGCAGGTAGTGTTCATGATCCTAAGGCTGCTATCTTAGGAAAACATGCTGGAAGTGCTGGTTTGTTTTCGACTGTAAAGGATTTACAAATCTTTTTAGAACACTATTTAGCAGATGATTTTGCAAGAGATTTGAGTAAAAATTTTTCTCCTTTGGATGACAAGGAACGTTCTTTGGCATGGAATTTGGAGGGGGATTGGTTAGATCATACAGGTTATACTGGGACTTTTATTATGTGGAACCGTATTAAGCAGGAAGCAGCTATTTTCTTGTCTAATCGAACTTACGATAAAGATGACCGTGCCAAATGGATTTTAGATCGTAATAAAGTTATGGATTTGATTCGTAAGGAAGAGTAAGGAAACGTATGTCTAATAGTTTAAAAGGATTTTTATTAACAATTGTAGCAGGTATTGCTTGGGGATTGTCGGGAACCAGTGGTCAGTATTTGATGGCACATGGGATTTCTGCTCTTGTTTTGACAAATCTTCGCCTTCTAATAGCAGGAGGGGCCTTAATGTTTTTATCCTATGTAACTGACAAGAATAAAATGAAGGACTTTTTAAGAGACAAGGAGAGCTTGTTGTCGCTTTTAGTTTTTGCCTTGATTGGTTTGTTCCTAAATCAGTTGGCCTATCTTACGGCTATTGAGAAAACTAATGCAGGTACAGCAACAGTCTTCCAGTATGTCTGCCCAGTTGGAATTTTGGTTTATAGCTGTATCAAGGATAGGGTGGCACCAACTTTTGCTGAAATTATCTCCATATTTTTAGCTATAGGAGGGACCTATCTGATTGCAACGCATGGGCAGTTAGACCAGTTATCAGTTACCCCTGCAGGTCTGTTCTGGGGTCTCTTTTCTGCTCTGACTTACGCCCTTTATATTATTTTGCCAATAGCCTTGATTAAGAAGTGGGGGAGCAGTTTGGTCATTGGTATGGGAATGGTCACAGCTGGTTTAGTCGCCCTTCCTTTTACAGGGGTTCTACAGGCAACTATCCCAACAAGTCTTGATTTTCTCCTTGCGTTCGCAGGCATTATCCTTATTGGAACTGTCTTTGCCTATACAGCGTTCTTAAAAGGAGCCAGTCTGATTGGACCGGTTAAGTCAAGTTTGTTGGCTTCAATTGAGCCAATCTCGGCGGTTTTCTTTGCCTTCCTAATTATGAATGAACAATTTTATCCCATTGATTTTCTTGGCATGGCAATGATTTTAATTGCAGTAACTTTGATTTCGTTGAAAGATTTGCTCTTAGAAAAATAAAAAAGCCTCTTTGTATGTGACAGAGAGGTTTTATGTAGTATTTTATACTCAATGAAAATCAAAGAGCAAACTAGGAAACTAGCCGCAGGCTGTACTTGAGTACGGCAAGGCGACGTTGACGCGGTTTGAATTTGATTTTCGAAGAGTATTAATTGTTTTCAAGATAAAATTCAAAACGTTCGCCTACATACTGACTTTTTACGTATTCAAATGCAGTACCATCTTCTAGGTAGGAAACCTGAGTCAAACCAAGAATAGCATGTCCTTTTTCAACTTCCAAATAGTGGGCAATTTTTTCTTTAGCAAGGCGAGCATAGATGGTCTGCTGTGATTTACCGATACGGTAGCCGTGTTTTTGTAGAGTCTGGAAGAAATGACTGGTGATTTCTTCTTTTTTAAAGTTCTTAATGAATTTTTCAGGAATAGAAGCAACTTCATAAACCAGAGGAACTTGATCCGCATAGCGAACCCGCTCCATTCGGATAATATTGTCCGTTGGAGAAATTCCTAGCTTGGCAACTTCCTGCTCATTGGGAATGGTTTTTCTGTAGGAAATGAGCTGGCTAGAGGGTACTTTACCTTGGGACTTAACAATTTCAGTAAAACTGGTTGTCCCTCGCATCTTTTCTTGTACTCGAGTACTGGAAACAAAGGTGCCGCTTCCTACACGGCGCTCTAAGACGCCTTCTTCGACTAATAGAGATACGGCTTGGCGGAGGGTCATGCGGCTGACCTCGAACTGCTCTGCTAAATCTCGTTCACTAGGAAGTCTCTCCCCAATAGCCCAACGATGCTCGTCAATATCCTTTTTAATCTGATCATGGATTTTCATATAAGCGGGTAGCATATTTTTCACTTCATTTCTATCTTTTCTCTATTGTACCCCAATAAACTAGAAAAAGTCAAACTTCGCCTTGTTTAGTTGGTAATTCGCCCTTATTTGTGATAGAATATTGAAAAAAGATATTTCTTTTGAGAAAGGAAAAAGATGAGCAACATTTCAACTGATTTGCAAGATGTAGAAAAAATCATCGTATTGGACTATGGTAGCCAATACAACCAGCTGATTTCACGCCGTATCCGTGAGATTGGTGTTTTTTCAGAACTAAAAAGTCATAAAATTTCAGCTGCTGAAGTTCGTGAAATCAACCCTGTAGGAATCATCCTTTCAGGTGGTCCAAACTCTGTATATGAAGATGGTTCATTCGATATTGACCCAGAAATCTTCGAACTTGGAATTCCAATTTTGGGAATCTGTTATGGTATGCAGTTATTGACCCATAAACTTGGAGGAAAAGTTGTTCCTGCAGGTGACGCTGGGAATCGTGAATACGGTCAATCAACTCTTACTCACACACCATCAGCTCTTTTTGAATCAACACCTGATGAACAGACTGTTTTGATGAGCCATGGTGATGCGGTTACTGAGATTCCTTCTGACTTTGTTCGTACAGGTACATCAGCTGACTGCCCATATGCAGCCATCGAAAACCCAGATAAACACATTTACGGTATCCAATTCCACCCAGAAGTTCGTCATTCTGTATACGGAAATGATATCCTTCGTAACTTTGCCCTTAACATCTGTAAGGCTAAAGGCGACTGGTCAATGGATAACTTCATTGATATGCAGATCCAAAAAATTCGTGAAACTGTCGGCGATAAACGTGTCCTTCTTGGTCTATCAGGTGGTGTTGACTCTTCAGTTGTTGGAGTTCTTCTCCAAAAAGCGATTGGCGATCAATTGATTTGTATCTTTGTAGACCATGGTCTTCTTCGTAAAGGAGAAGCAGATCAAGTTATGGACATGCTTGGTGGTAAGTTTGGTTTGAATATCGTCAAAGCAGACGCTGCTAAACGTTTCCTTGACAAACTTGCTGGCGTTTCTGACCCTGAACAAAAACGTAAAATCATCGGTAACGAGTTTGTCTATGTATTCGATGACGAAGCAAGCAAGCTCAAAGATGTGAAATTCCTTGCTCAAGGTACCTTATACACAGACGTTATCGAGTCTGGTACAGATACAGCTCAAACTATCAAGTCACACCACAACGTGGGTGGTCTTCCAGAAGACATGCAGTTTGAATTGATTGAACCACTCAACACTCTCTATAAAGACGAAGTTCGTGCCCTTGGTACAGAGCTTGGTATGCCAGACCATATCGTATGGCGCCAACCATTCCCAGGACCAGGTCTTGCTATCCGTGTCATGGGTGAAATCACTGAAGAGAAACTTGAAACTGTTCGTGAATCAGACGCTATCCTTCGTGAGGAAATTGCTAAAGCAGGTCTTGACCGCGATATCTGGCAATACTTCACAGTTAACACAGGCGTTCGTTCAGTTGGGGTTATGGGTGACGGTCGTACATATGACTATACGATTGCAATCCGTGCTATCACTTCTATCGATGGTATGACTGCTGATTTTGCCAAAATTCCATGGGAAGTGCTTCAAAAAATCTCAGTACGTATCGTAAACGAAGTGGATCACGTTAACCGTATCGTCTACGATATTACAAGTAAACCACCTGCAACCGTTGAGTGGGAATAATAGATAAGAGTAACTTAGGCTAAGAATCCTTGATTTAACAGCGTTAAGATAATAAAACTCCATAAAATCTGTAGTGGCTAAGATCCATTTCAGATTTTATGGAGTCTTTTTGTTTGCTATCAAGCGTGAAATGAAGTTGCTACTCAGTAAATGGGAAATAGCAAGAATTTCACCCTACAATAATTGGGAAGTGGACTTTGTCTATCTCTGAATCTAGAAATTGAAATTTATAATAAAAATGTTGTATTTCACAAAGAACTCCCAATATTTCATGGGGGGGGGTAAATATGCGTATAAAGAGAAAAAATACTTAATAAAATGAATAGTTATTATTTTTGTGTATTTTGCTTTGTGATAAATTCATTATTAGTGGTTATTCTTACTTTTGGTGTTAAAGGAAACCGTGGATATCTGTTGATTTTTATTCAGAAAGTATTAAAATAGTAAAATAGGTAGTAAATGCACATTTTCTTATGATTTAATATATGTTTATTATTGTTTGATAAAAGAACTCGAAAAAATAATAAGGGAGAATAGAAGTGAAATTCGAAAAACGTCAAAAGTTTGCCATTAGGAAATTCAGTGTCGGTGTGGCATCTGTTTTGATTGGGCAATTCTTTATTGGTGCTGTAGCCAATGCGCCAGTCGTACGCGCCAGTGAAGTGATAGGTGTCCATACGGAAAAGCAAAACGACCCAGATGCTGAAGTAGCTCAACCCAAGGTAGAAGCAACTACTGTAGACACTGATAAAAATCAAGTTGTTCCTAGACCTGAGTCAGATCAATTGGCAGAAAAACCAGTTGAAACTCAACCGTCAGTTGAAGCAAGTATTTCAAATTCAGAAAAAGCAGTTTCTACAGAAAAGGATCCAAAAGCTCAGCCAGACATGCTGTCAAAAGAAGTGACAGAGGCTGTTCATAAAGAATCCGATAAAAAACCACTAGTAGAGGCTCCTCTGGCGAAATTGGAGGAAAAGGAAGAAGTTACAAATCCTGACAAGGAACAATTGGGAACAACCATCTTAGAAGCAGAGGTAGTGACGAAAGAAGCTGAAAAGTTCCTAAGTAGTTTGACAGACTCAAGTCAAAAAGCTGCCATTGGAGAAGCTCTACGTCGCTCTAATCAGCTTCTAACAGAAGCCAAAAATTCACTCAAGTCAATAGATGCTTCAAATACATCCTTTGCTCCATCTTACACGAACTTATCAGAAGCTATCGAAGCAGTCTGGAATCAACTCAAGAAAATGGGGCATTCAGGTAACCTTAGTTATATGTTGGAGACAGAGACGACGAGTCAACCAGCTGTGCTAATTCCGACAACAGGGTCAAAAACGGTTTATTCCTACGGAGCAAGAACTGCACCTAAAGTCGAGTTTGATATTTCTACCGATCTTGCACCACACAGTCGTTATAATTATAGTCCATATAGTAGTGTTATAGGTTCAATTGTAAATGAAGCTGCTCGAAAATTAGGTTTAAGGATTATAGAAAAACAGACTAGTAATCCGTCAGGAAATAGCTACTATAGTCTCGCCCTATCTGGATATGTTCCAGTTACGGTAGAGCCTGGTACATACAATGTCGGCTTCACTTATAACAATCAAACCTATACGACAACAGTTACAGTCAAGCCTCATAATGAAGCTCCGTATATGACCTTGGAGCGGTATTTTGGGCGTGAACAATATCGTGATGACCGCGATTACAAATTTAAAAAAGATGGTTCTACCGTAGAGTTGAAGTATAAGGTGGGCTTGACAAATATCGAGCCCAATGAAGTTGAATTAACTCCAGATGCGAAACGATTAGGGTTTGTGTTTAATGATGGTGGTAAAGATGAACGGTATCTGACCAAGACTGTCACCTTGGATAATACGCTTCAAGGTGGAACCTATACAATCGGAGTTCAGTCCAAAGCAGATCCCTACACTAGGATCACAGCTAATCTAACGATAGAAGAATGGCCTATACCGCCTATTTATAAGTTGGTTGATGGTTATGGCCAGGGTAAAGAAACAAATTCTGTTGACTACGATGAAGCTAGCCATACAGCTTATATGACAGTGACTCCATTTGGTTATTTTTTAAATTCTCCTAACAAAGCACAAACAATAGCAGATGCAAGACCGGATAGTCCTCAGTATACTTCTAACCTTTGGCTGGCTTTACGAGATTCGAGATATAACTATAATATTATAGGCAATACTGCACCTGTAACCATTACTAAACTAGAGCAGACTGGAGGTAGTCCAGGTGTTAAGGTTGAATTTGTAAAAGATGGTCCCGCAACTGCAGATAATGTCTTTGTCTCCAACATTAATTCATCCAGAAAAGATGTCTTAACAGATAAAACTTATGTAAGTTTCGACACAACTGGCTCTAGCAGTAGTCAGCTAAGGTCCCCCTATCGTTTAAACTTCAAAAACCTTCCAGCTAAAGCTGGAACCTATTTTCTTGATTTTCAAGTGACGGATAGTCTTGGGCGAGTAACCAATCATCACTTAAATATTGTTACTAGGGAAGTATCACAAACAACACCACATGGAAATACTCCATCAGAGTATAACAGTTCTGCTGGTAATCATACTTTAACCAATGCTGATGTTATGTTTGATGCGGATAAGCTGTATCGAGTTACGAATCCAATTCCAGTAGCTGTGCCTATCTCGAATGAGGAACAGAACCTAGGAAACTTGGTATTGAATAAAGCGAATGCGACTTTAACGGTTAATAGTAGACCTGATGGAGTCGAGATTGTTCCAGACACTGAGGATCCGACCAAGTGGAAGATTATCAAACAAAATGGCCATACCTTGCCTGCGGGTGTTCATACTATCACGGCTACAGCAAAGGATGGACACTTTGGAGCCAATGTCCCAGCTCGTACCTATAAGTTCGAAGTAGTGGATGGGTTAAATCCTATTTCCAATCAAAGCTGGCAAGAAGGACAAGCTATCCCAACTATTCCTGTTTCGATGACAAATGGTAGTAAGATTACGAGTCTATCAGTTGAGTCTGATGGAGAACACCTCTACCTAAGTCCTAATGCTGACAATACAGGTCTAACAGGTTATGCTTTAAAACGGACAGATACGCCACAAACAGCGATTGTAACTGCTACTTATACCAATAATGAAGGTCAAAGTCGTCAGATTAAGACTAGCTTTACCTATAGAGTTACCCCTCGACCAGTCTCTGATTTAACTTTATCTGTAACGCATGATAAGCAAACAGTTTCAGAAGGAACTAAATTTGCGGATATGCTTGTAACAGCAACTGAAGGGGCTACAGTCACAGTAGGAACACTGCCAGATGGTGTTTTGTATGATAGCAATAGCAAAACATTATCAGGTATTGGATTATATGAAGGACATTATGTGATTCCGGTTACTGCTACAAAAGATGGAGCTTCCATTACTAAAGTAGTTGATTTGACAGTAACGCCAGGAAACTTCAGTGTTCCAGAAGCTAGTTACACTTATACTGCAGGTGAAGCGATACCACAGATTACTCTTAAAATTCCTAAAAATGCGACAGTAGGTTCAGATGGAGGTACTTTACCGAGAGGTTTAAGCTGGTCTGCGGACAGAAAAACAATCACAGGTACTCCAACTCAAGTCGGATCGTTCCGAGTTTATGGGTATGTTAATCGAACGACCGCCGCTGGTACGAATCAATCCGCCTATGCGTATGTCAATATCACAGTAAAAAGTGTTTCTCTAAACTTTTCTATTCCTGATAATACAAAAACAGTAAAAGCTTTAGATGAACTTCCTCCTATTAAGTTACAAGCTGATGGAGCCTTGCTAACAATCACTTCTGGAGAACTTCCTCCAGGTGTAAACTATGATGCTGCGACGAAAACTGTTTCAGGAACTCCTACAAAAGTAGGAACGTATACAGCAACTTTCACAGCAACAAGTCCGACAATTAGTGGTAATTCAACAGCAAGTGCAACGTTAACGATTAATGTAACACCACGAGATTTAACTGTAGCGGTCGAAAATAAGGAACAAGAGAAGACAGTTCTAACTGCTATTGGCGATGTAGTTTTAACTCCTTCAGATGCTAAAGCTAGATTAGAGGTTGATACAAGTCAACTTCCACCAGGAGTTACTTATGATTCAGCTACAAGGACTATTTCTGGCACACCGTCTAAAGTGGGAGAATATTTAATTCCATATAAAGCGACTTTTCCAGAAATGGCAGCATCTCCAGTTGATGGAGGGCATATTAAAATTAATGTTCGCCCACTTCTGGTAAGTATTAATGTTACAGAAAAAGAACAAACGATTCGTCTGGGTGAAACTATTAAAAATATGGTTGTTTCGCACAGTGAACATTCAGATTTAGGTGCTCGTTATTTAAGTGTGGATTTACCGGAAACAGACTTAGATTCTTATCTTGAATCAACTGCAGGTTTAAATTATAATGCTGCAACGCATACAATTAGCGGAACTCCAACAAAACCTGGTGTCTATAAAGTTCGTTTAAAAGCAACATTGGATTCTGAAACATTAGGTAAAGGTAGTGCAGAAGAGATTATCACTGTAACGGTAGTAGATGATCCAATATCATTAGACATTAAAAATGATCGTCAAATGATTGCGCTAGGAAAAACTGGTCTTCGTCCAATTACGTTTTCAGTACCAGCAGGTGCTACATTAACGGTTGATAAGACCAAACTTCCAGATGGTGTAACATACGATGAATCTGCTAAGACTATTTCAGGAACACCGACAGTAGCTGGAGCATTTGATATACCAGTAACTGTAACAAGTACAGGAGGCAAGTCTCTAACAAAAGATATTACGATAGATGTTGTAGACTTAACGCCACCGACTCCGACAGTTACAGTGAAGGAAAACAATGATGGAACTCATACGATTACGATTTCACAACCGGGTGGTAAACCTGTTGAAACAATTATCAAGAATGGTAAAGATGGTGAGACTCCAAAAGTTAAAGTAGACCGTGATGAAACTAAGAAAGAAACGACATTAACGTTCTATAGTGACAAGAATGCCAATAATCAGTTTGACGAAGGAACAGATACAGTTCTAGGCACATCCGTGATTAAAGATGGACAAGACGGAGCGGTTGGACCGAAAGGTGACAAGGGTGACCAAGGTATTCAAGGTGAACGTGGGCAAGATGGAGCTCACGGTTTACCAGGACAAAACGGCAGAGACGGAAAAGATGGACGTTCTCCAAGAATTGAACTAAAACCAATTTATCCTGAACAACCTCGAAGCGCTAGAAGAGCAAGAAGTGTGGATGAAGATCGTGCAACTACTCAACCAGCAACGAAGCCAATTGGCGTTCATATTACAGTTTATTACGATAATGATAATACTTTGACCTATACTGCTGGAGATACTTTGATTAGTGAAGAAGACATCTATAACGGAGTAGATGGCCGTGACGGACGTGATGGTAAGGATGGAACATGTAATTGTACTGTGAATCCAACTCCTGTCCAACCAGGAACACCTGGAACAACACCATCGGAACAACCGAAACCAGAATCAGGAAGAATTACACCACCATCAGACAAACCGGTTAAGCCGGAATCAAAACCGGATCCGAAACCAGAAACCGGAAAACCAAACACTCCGGGTTCAGGTACTCCAAATACGGGAACGCCAGAAACCGGCACACCAGACACTCCAGGAGCAGGTACTCCAAATACAGGGAAGCCAGGAACGGACAAACCAGAACCCGGCATCCCAAGTACAAATAATCAAACTGTACTTGATTCACATACCTCTGACACTGTAGAGATTCCAAACGCAGTTTCAGTAACATCTGAAACAAATACTCAAATCCCAGATTATGGAACTTCTGGAATGTTACCGAATACTGGAAGCCAAACAGATGTCATTTCAATTCTTTTAGGAAGTGGAATCTTGCTTACTCTTTATGTAGCCAAAAGAAAAGAAGACTAGAAGCTAAATTTTTCGCTCTTAGTTTATCAAAAGCGAGAATAGAGTATAGAAGGTGCAAATCCCTCAGATGCTTACTTGCTTTTAATGGTTTAAGATAGTTAATTATGGTTGCCAGATTGTAGGTGTTCCATAATAGGAAAATTGTTATAAGAGCTAATCCTCCGATATGCTAGATGAAAGTAGTGTATCGGAGGATATTTTTAGCTTCTCCTTGCTGTACGCCTAGCTACCTTGTTTGCTCTTTGATTTTTATTGAGTATAAATTTTTCACGAGATGATGGTGTGAGAAGCTTGTTATAAGTCAAAGCTTTTAGAACTCTGTTATCTAAAGTCTAAAATATTAGAATTGTCAAAACAATCTGTCTAGGCTTGATTTTATCCCTTATTTACTATAAAATGAGAAGGAAAAACGTCAAACTTTTATATTGCAAATAGGAGAAAACATGACAAAAACATTAAAACGTCCTGAGGTTTTATCACCTGCAGGGACTTTAGAGAAGCTAAAGGTAGCTGTTCAGTATGGAGCAGATGCTGTCTTTATCGGTGGTCAGGCCTATGGTCTTCGTAGCCGTGCCGGAAACTTTACCTTTGAACAGATGGAAGAAGGTGTTCAGTTTGCGGCTAAGTACGGTGCCAAAGTCTATGTAGCTGCCAATATGGTTATGCACGAAGGAAATGAAGCTGGTGCTGGTGAGTGGTTCCGTAAACTGCGTGATATCGGGATTGCAGCAGTTATCGTATCTGACCCAGCCTTGATTATGATTGCAGCGACTGAAGCACCAGGTCTTGAAATCCACCTCTCTACCCAAGCTAGCGCGACCAATTATGAAACGCTAGAATTCTGGAAGGAACTGGGCTTGACTCGTGTGGTTTTGGCGCGTGAAGTTTCGATGGAAGAATTAGCTGAAATTCGCAAACGTACAGATGTTGAGATTGAAGCCTTTGTCCACGGAGCTATGTGTATTTCTTACTCTGGTCGTTGTACTCTTTCAAACCACATGAGTATGCGGGATGCCAACCGTGGTGGATGTTCTCAGTCATGCCGTTGGAAATACGACCTTTACGATATGCCATTTGGGAAGGAACGTAAGAGTCTTAAAGGTGAAATTCCGGAAGAATTTTCAATGTCAGCCGTTGATATGTCCATGATTGACCATATTCCAGATATGATTGAAAATGGAGTGGACAGTCTAAAAATTGAAGGACGTATGAAGTCTATTCACTATGTTTCAACTGTAACCAACTGCTACAAGGCAGCTGTTGATGCTTATCTAGAAAGTCCAGAAAAATTTGAAGCTATTAAGCAAGACTTGATTGATGAGATGTGGAAGGTTGCCCAACGTGAATTGGCAACAGGTTTCTACTACGGTACACCATCTGAAAATGAGCAGTTGTTTGGTGCTCGTCGTAAAATTCCTGAGTACAAGTTTATTGCTGAAGTAGTTTCTTATGATGAAGCGACACAAACAGCGACTATTCGCCAACGAAATGTCATTAATGAAGGCGATCAGGTTGAGTTTTATGGCCCAGGTTTCCGTCACTTTGAAACTTATATTGAAGATTTGCACGATGCTAAAGGAAATAAGATCGACCGCGCTCCAAATCCAATGGAACTATTGACTATTAAGGTTCCTCAACCTGTTCAAGCAGGAGACATGGTTCGTGCATTGAAAGAAGGACTTATCAATCTCTATAAAGAAGATGGTAGTAGTGTCACAGTTCGTGCTTAAGAGGCCATAGGAACATTTCCTAATAAGTTTATTATTTGAAATCATCTAATAAATGAAGAGACTGGGACAAAAAGATTTTGATTTTAGGAATTCTTTATTATAAATTTCTAAAATCGATAGATTAGACAAAAAAGCGAACAAGACAGAATTCTGAGTGTCAGATAACTCGTTTTGTTCGCTTTTTATATTTAAGGTTAGACTTTTGTCCCAGACTCTTTTATTTTTTCAGAAAGTGAAAGAATTGAAATGAAATTATCGAAAAAATTTATAAAATCTACTATATAATGATAATGAGTTCAAAAACAGTAAAACTGTAAATTATTTTCATTAAACGCTTACAAAGCTAGTAAAAAGTTGACAAATCGCAATTTTAGGACTAAACTAATTAAGTAAATTTTATTTAAAAGGAGAATTCGTCATGAATTTAACATTTTTCGGTCTATGTCTTGCCTGTATGGGTGTATCCCTTGCGGAAGGATTTTTGATGAACGGTTTGCTAAAATCTGCAGCTCGCCAACCAGATATTATTTCTGAACTACGTAGCTTGATGATTATGGGTATTGCCTTTATCGAAGGAACTTTCTTCGTTACTCTTGTCTTTTCATTTATCATCAAATAAAAGAAGCATAAATTGAAAAAGGGAGGATTTTAGATGGAAGAAAGTATTAATCCAACCATCAATATTGGTCCTGTTACCTTTGATTTAACCTTGACAGCTTTAACCTTGCTGTCTGTGGCACTTATCTTTAGCTTTATCTATTGGGCTAGTCGTAATATGACTTTGAAACCAACAGGTAAGCAAAATGTACTCGAGTATCTCCATGACTTTGTAGTAGGTTTTACAGAACCTAACATTGGTTCTCACTACATGAAAGATTACTCACTCTTTTACCTATGCTTATTTCTTTTTATGGTAATCGCTAATAATCTTGGTTTGATGGCTAAGCTACAAACTACAGATGGAACAAACCTTTGGACATCGCCAACAGCTAATCTTCAGTTTGACTTGGCCTTGTCATTTGGTATTATCCTGATGACCCATATTGAAGGGATTCGTCGACGTGGTGTTAAAAAGTATCTAAAAGCTTTTGTAACTCCTGGTTTTATGACACCGATGAATCTACTTGAAGAAGTCACGAATTTCCTTTCACTTGCTTTGCGTGTGTTTGGTAATATCTTTGCAGGTGAAGTAATGACAGGCTTGCTTATCTTACTTTCACATCAGGCTATTTTTTGGTATCCAATGGCCTTTGGGACAAACTTAGTTTGGACTGCCTTTTCCGTGTTTATTTCCTGTGTACAGGCTTATGTATTCACGGTGTTGTCTTCTATGTATCTTGGAAATAAAATTAATGATGAAGAGTAGAAAGGAGTAACTGATGCACGTAACAGTAGGTGAATTAATTGGTAACTTTATTTTAATCGCTGGCTCTTTTATCCTTTTGCTAGTCTTGGTTAAAAAATTTGCATGGTCAAATTTGACAAGTGTCTTCGAAGAACGAGCAGAAAAAATTGCTTCAGATATTGACAGAGCTGAAGAAGCACGTCAAAAAGCGGAAGTATTGGCTCAAAAACGCGAAGATGAATTGGCTGGTAGCCGTAAAGAAGCTAAGACAATCATTGAGAATGCGAAAGAAACAGCTGAGAAAAGTAAGGCTAGTATTTTAGCAGATGCTAAACTAGAAGCAGGACGCTTAAAAGAAAAAGCAAACCAAGAAATTGCTCAAAACAAAGCTGAAGCTTTACAAAGCGTTAAGGGTGAGGTAGCAGATTTGACAATCAGCTTGGCTGGTAAAATCATCTCACAAAACCTTGACGGTCATGCCCATAAAGAACTCATTGATCAGTATATCGATCAGCTAGGAGAAGCTTAATGGACAAGAAAACAGTAAAGGTAATTGAAAAATACAGCATGCCTTTTGTCCAATTGGTACTTGAAAAAGGAGAAGAAGACCGTATTTTTTCAGACTTGACTCAAATCAAGCAAGTTGCTGAAGAAACAGGTTTACCTTCTTTTTTAAAAAAAGTGGCAGTAGACGAGTCTGACAAGGAAAAAACGATTGCTTTCTTCCAAGACTCTGTGTCACCTTTATTGCAAAACTTGATCCAGGTTCTGGCATATAATCACAGAGCAAATCTTTTTTATGATGTGCTTGTAGATTGTTTGAACCGACTTGAAAAAGAAACAAATCGATTTGAAGTGACGATTACTTCAGCTCATCCTTTAACAGATGAACAGAAGAGTCGCTTGCTCCCTTTGATTGAGAAAAAAATGTCTCTGAAAGTAAGGAGTGTAAAAGAACAAATCGATGAAAGTCTCATTGGTGGTTTTGTCATTTTTGCCAATCACAAGACAATTGATGTGAGTATTAAACAACAACTTAAAGTTGTTAAAGAAAATTTGAAATAGAAAGTGGTGTTCTTTTGGCAATTAACGCACAAGAAATCAGCGCTTTAATTAAGCAACAAATTGAAAATTTCAAACCCAATTTTGATGTGACTGAAACAGGTGTTGTAACCTATATCGGGGATGGTATCGCGCGTGCTCACGGCCTTGAAAATGCCATGAGTGGAGAGTTGTTGATTTTTGAAAACGGCTCTTATGGTATGGCTCAAAACTTGGAGTCAACAGACGTCGGTATTATCATCCTAGGTGACTTTACAGATATCCGTGAAGGCGATACAATCCGCCGTACAGGTAAAATCATGGAAGTCCCAGTAGGTGAAAGTCTGATTGGTCGTGTTGTGGATCCGCTTGGTCGTCCAGTTGACGGTCTTGGAGAAATCCACACTGATAAAACTCGTCCAGTAGAAGCACCAGCTCCTGGTGTTATGCAACGTAAGTCTGTATCAGAACCATTGCAAACTGGTTTGAAAGCTATTGACGCCCTTGTACCGATTGGTCGTGGTCAACGTGAGTTGATTATCGGTGACCGTCAGACAGGGAAAACAACCATTGCGATTGATACAATCTTGAACCAAAAAGGTCAAGATATGATCTGTATCTATGTTGCGATTGGACAAAAAGAATCAACAGTTCGTACGCAAGTAGAAACACTTCGTCAGTACGGTGCCTTGGATTACACAATCGTTGTGACAGCCTCTGCTTCACAACCATCTCCATTGCTCTTCCTAGCTCCTTATGCTGGGGTTGCCATGGCAGAAGAATTTATGTACCAAGGCAAGCATGTTTTGATCGTTTATGATGATCTTTCAAAACAAGCGGTAGCTTATCGTGAACTGTCTCTCTTGCTTCGTCGTCCTCCAGGTCGTGAAGCCTTCCCAGGGGATGTTTTCTATCTTCACAGCCGTTTGCTTGAGCGCTCAGCTAAAGTTTCTGATGAACTTGGTGGTGGATCAATTACAGCCCTACCATTTATCGAGACACAAGCAGGAGATATCTCTGCCTATATCGCAACCAACGTGATTTCTATCACTGATGGACAAATCTTCCTTGGTGATGGTCTCTTCAATGCGGGTATTCGTCCAGCCATCGATGCGGGTTCATCTGTATCACGTGTAGGTGGTTCTGCACAAATCAAAGCCATGAAGAAGGTTGCTGGTACACTTCGTATCGACCTTGCTTCATACCGTGAGTTGGAAGCCTTCACTAAGTTTGGTTCTGACTTGGATGCAGCAACACAGGCTAAGTTGAACCGTGGACGTCGTACAGTTGAAGTCTTGAAACAACCTGTTCACAAACCATTACCTGTTGAGAAACAAGTAACCATTCTCTATGCTTTGACACATGGTTTCTTGGATACTGTTCCAGTAGATGATATTGTTCGTTTTGAGGAAGAGTTCCATGCCTTCTTTGATGCTCAACATCCAGAGATTTTGGAAACTATTCGTGATACAAAAGACTTGCCAGAAGAAGCAGTCTTGGATGCTGCGATTACTGAGTTTCTCAATCAATCCAGCTTCCAATAAGAATAGAGGTGTCAGATGGCAGTATCTCTAAATGATATTAAAACAAAAATCGCCTCAACAAAAAATACGAGTCAAATCACTAATGCCATGCAAATGGTTTCGGCTGCCAAGCTAGGTCGTTCTGAAGAAGCTGCTCGTAATTTCCAAGTTTATGCTCAGAAAGTTCGCAAACTCTTGACAGATATCCTACATGGTAATGGAGCTGGTAGTTCAACCAATCCGATGTTGATTAGCCGTCCTGTGAAGAAGACAGGCTATATCGTCATTACTTCAGACCGAGGTTTGGTTGGAGGTTATAATTCCTCTATTCTGAAAGCAGTTATGGAGTTGAAGGAAGAATATCATCCAGACGGTAAAGGTTTTGAAATGATCTGTATCGGTGGGATGGGAGCTGATTTCTTTAAAGCTCGCGGTATTCAACCACTTTATGAACTACGTGGCTTGGCAGACCAACCAAGCTTTGATGAGGTTCGTAAGATTATTTCAAAAACTGTTGAAATGTACCAAAATGAACTCTTTGATGAACTCTATGTTTGTTACAACCACCATGTCAATACGCTAACCAGTCAAATGCGTGTGGAACAGATGTTACCAATTGTGGATTTGGATCCTAATGAAGCAGATGAAGAGTATAGCTTAACTTTTGAATTAGAAACTAGTCGAGAAGAAATTTTGGACCAGTTGTTACCACAGTTTGCAGAAAGTATGATTTACGGGGCTATTATCGATGCCAAGACAGCTGAAAATGCTGCTGGTATGACAGCCATGCAAACAGCGACTGATAACGCTAAAAAAGTTATCAATGATTTGACAATCCAGTATAACCGTGCCAGACAGGCGGCGATTACACAAGAAATTACAGAAATCGTAGCAGGAGCTAGTGCCTTAGAATAGGCTCTAGTCCAGCTCGTATGAAAATGAACTTAGGACCTAGTTGAGCTAGGAACCGACAGTATCTTATATAGAATAGGAGAAGGAGATGAGTTCAGGTAAAATTGCTCAGGTTATCGGTCCCGTTGTAGACGTCATGTTTGCAGCAGGAGAAAAACTTCCTGAGATTAACAATGCACTTGTCGTCTACAAAAATGACGAAAGAAAAACAAAAATCGTCCTTGAAGTAGCCTTGGAGTTGGGAGATGGTATGGTCCGTACTATCGCCATGGAATCAACAGATGGTTTGACTCGTGGAATGGAAGTATTGGACACAGGTCGTCCAATCTCTGTACCAGTAGGTAAAGAAACTTTGGGACGTGTCTTCAATGTTTTGGGAGATACCATTGACTTGGAAGCTCCTTTTACAGAAGACGCAGAGCGTCAGCCAATTCATAAAAAAGCTCCAACTTTTGATGAGTTGTCTACCTCTTCTGAAATTCTTGAAACAGGGATTAAGGTTATCGACCTTCTTGCCCCTTACCTTAAAGGTGGTAAGGTTGGACTCTTCGGTGGTGCCGGAGTTGGTAAGACCGTATTGATCCAAGAATTGATTCACAACATTGCCCAAGAACACGGTGGTATTTCAGTATTTACTGGTGTTGGGGAACGTACTCGTGAGGGGAATGACCTTTACTGGGAAATGAAAGAATCAGGCGTTATCGAGAAAACAGCCATGGTATTTGGTCAGATGAATGAGCCACCAGGAGCACGTATGCGTGTTGCCCTTACTGGTTTGACAATTGCTGAATACTTCCGTGATGTAGAAGGCCAAGACGTGCTTCTCTTTATCGATAATATCTTCCGTTTCACTCAGGCTGGTTCAGAAGTATCTGCCCTTTTGGGTCGTATGCCATCAGCCGTTGGTTATCAACCAACACTTGCTACGGAAATGGGTCAATTGCAAGAGCGTATCACATCAACTAAGAAGGGTTCTGTAACCTCTATCCAGGCTATCTATGTGCCAGCGGATGACTATACTGACCCAGCGCCAGCAACAGCCTTCGCTCACTTGGATTCAACAACAAACTTGGAACGTAAGTTGGTACAATTGGGTATCTACCCAGCCGTTGACCCACTTGCTTCAAGCTCACGTGCCTTGGCACCTGAAATCGTTGGAGAAGAGCACTATGCAGTTGCTGCAGAAGTAAAACGTGTTCTTCAACGTTACCATGAATTGCAAGATATCATTGCTATCCTTGGTATGGATGAGCTTTCTGATGAAGAAAAGACCTTGGTTGCTCGTGCCCGTCGTATCCAGTTCTTCTTGTCACAAAACTTCAACGTTGCGGAACAATTTACTGGTCAGCCAGGATCTTATGTCCCAGTTGCTGAAACTGTACGTGGCTTTAAGGAAATCCTTGATGGTAAACATGACCACTTGCCAGAAGATGCCTTCCGTGGTGTAGGTTCTATCGAAGATGTGATTGCAAAAGCTGAAAAAATGGGATTTTAAGAGGTGATCTATGGCTCAGTTAACTGTCCAGATCGTGACACCAGATGGCCTCGTCTATGATCACCATGCCAGCTTTGTATCGGTTCGAACTCTGGATGGTGAGATGGGGATCTTGCCACGACATGAAAATATGATTGCGGTTTTAGCAGTTGATGAAGTAAAGGTAAAACGTATTGATGATGAAGATCACGTGAACTGGATTGCAGTAAACGGAGGCGTTATTGAAATTGCCAATAATACCATCACAATCGTTGCGGATTCTGCAGAACGTGCTCGTGATATCGATATCAGTCGTGCAGAACGTGCCAAGCTTCGAGCAGAGCGTGAAATTGAAGAAGCACAAGACAAAAACTTGATTGATCAAGAACGTCGTGCGAAGATTGCACTGCAACGTGCCATTAACCGTATTAATGTCGGAAAAAGACTATAAGAAAAAAATGAACTTGATCAAAATTCAAGTTCATTTTTTTATTTATAGTAGATTGAAGCTGGAATAGTATGCTGTGACTGTTAAAATATTTCTAGAAATTAATTTAACTTTCCTAATCGATTTGTTCATATCCTATTTCAATCCACTATAGTTTGCAAAACTGATGCAGACTGCTTCTGGTACATGGAAGTCGTTAGAAAGTTCTGTTAGACGACCAGTTTCAGGATTGCGTTTAAAGACTGTGGCATTGTCAGAATCTTGATGAACAGTAATGACAAATTCTTGGTCTGGTGTCAAATCAAAATCACGTGGAGTCTGACCATGTGTCGGAACGATTTCTAACAACTCTAAGCTACCGTCCGCAAGGATTGTATATACTGCGATAGAATCATGACCACGGTTAGAAGCGTAGAGGTATTTACCGTCTTTAGAGAGACGAATAGCAGCAGTACCATTAAAACCTTCGTAACCTTCTGGTAGAGTTGAGATAACTTGCATGCGTTCAAATTCACCAACGCCATCGTAGATTAAGACTTCAATAGTGCTATTGAGTTCACAAATCAGATAAGCAATTTTATAGTGGTTATGGAAAATGATATGGCGGGCACCTGATCCAGATTGACTATGGTATGTGTATAGTTTAGATAGTTTTCCTTCTTGGTTCACATCATAGGTAATGACTTCATCAGTACCCAAATCACAAGTTACGAGATAATGATCTGGAGTTAGATCGCTAAAGTGAACGTGGGGAGAAGCTTGATTTTCATGTGGGCCATGGCCACAATGTTGGTCTATATCACATAGAAGCAGACTACCATCCTCTTTACGCTTATAGACTAAAACCTGTCCCTTATGGTAGTTGGCTGCATAGACCAGAGAACGCTTTTCATCAACAGCAACATAGCAGTGAGGAGCCCCTTCTTCAACTACATGATTGAGTAAAGTTCCATCCATTTGAAAGGCTGCAATCCCGCCTTTACCATTTTGACTACCAACTGTATATAGATGTTGGTTTTGGTCAAAAGCTAGGTAAGTAGGACTTGGCTCAGTAGCAAAAAGTTCTAGATTTGAAAGCTGACCAGTTTCTGTATCAAAGTCCGCCTTGTAAATCCCTTGGGAAGTACGACGTGTATAAGTTCCAAAATAAACAGTTTCTTTCATAACTTTACCTCTATATAAAGATAAGACTATTATATCACAAAAATGGAAGTATGAAGAAATCAAGATTAGCAAGAGCTTTACCTAATTCTTTTGATGATAATATTAGAAATTTTTTCATTGATTTACTTAATAAAAGTGCTATAATAATCTTATCAACTATTAAAGGAGTTTTACTATGAAAAAACGTGCTTTCTTAGTAGCAGGTGTAGCAGTGTTATCAGCAGCAGTGCTAGCATCGTGTTCAGCAGGTGGTAAAGAAGCTAATAAACCGGTGACTTATGCCTATGTATTTTCATCTGATCCTGCAACTTTAGATTATACAGTTTCTGGAAATGTCAGCACTAAACAGATTACTGGTAATGTTATTGATGGATTACTTGAAAATGATCAATATGGAAATCTAGTTCCATCGGTTGCAGAAGATTGGACTGTTTCTAAAGATGGTTTGACCTATACCTATAAAATTCGCCAGGGTGTCAAATGGTATACTAATGAGGGTGAAGAGTACGGTGAAGTCAAGGCTCAGGACTTTGTAACTGGTCTGAAGCATGCAGCAGATAAGAAATCACAGGCCCTCTATTTGGTACAGGATTCTATCAAAGGATTGGATGACTATGTAAATGGGAAAACAACAGATTTCTCGACCGTAGGTGTGAAAGCAACAGATGATTATACTGTTGTTTACACTTTGAACCATCCAGAATCTTTCTGGAATTCTAAGACAACGATGGGAGTTCTAGCTCCAGTAAGTGGAGATTTTTTGGCTTCTAAAGGAGATGATTTCGGTAAAGCAACCGATGTAACGAGCATTCTCTACAATGGGGCTTTCCTTCTTAAGGGACTTACCTCTAAATCTTCTATCGAAATGACCAAAAACCAAAACTATTGGGATAAACAAAATGTCTTTATTGATGATATTAAACTATCCTACTTTGATGGCCAGGATGCAGATTCTCTTGGACGTGGATTTGATGAAGGACATTATCCAGCTGCTCCACTCTTTAAAAACTCTGCCAACTATGAACGTCTAAAAGAAAAATACAAGGATAATATTGTATATGGTCAACAAAGAGGTGGCGTATTCTATATGTCTACTAATATTGATCGTGTGTCATACAATCATACTGCTAAAACAAGTGATGTAGAAAAATCCTCTACTAAGAAAGCACTTTTAAACAAAGATTTCCGTCAAGCCTTGGCATTTGCTGCAGATCGTAAAGCAGCTGTTTCTCAGGTGTTTGGGGATGAAGTGGCGCCTCGTAAATTACGTACAAGTTTCACTCCTCCAACATTTGTACAAGTTGGAGACCAATCGTTTGGTCAAGTAACTAAGATAGAATTAGATAAATTGGATAATGTCTGGAAAGATGTCAGTCTTGATGATGCCCAAGATTCACTTCATAATGTAGACAAGGCTAAAGCTAAGTTTGAATCTGCTAAGAAAACTCTTCAAGCTGATGGAGTACAGTTTCCGATTCATTTAGATCTTCCAGTTTCATCGACTCAGACAGATTTTATCCATCAAGCTCAGTCTTATAAACAATCCATTGAAGAAGCCTTGGGCTCTGAAAATGTAGTTGTTGACATTCAACAGGTTTCTGATGATGAATTGGGAAACATGACTGTTCTAGCAACATCAAATAATAATGTTGATTGGGACATTAATGTTAATAGTGGTTGGAGTCCGGATTATGCAGATCCATCAACCTATCTAGATGTATTTGATCCAACTTCAGGTCCAAGTCTCCTCAGCTCTCTTGGTGTAGCGCCAGGAACAGACAATCCAGTCATTAAAACAGTTGGATTGGATAAATACAAAGAATTGATTGATGATGCAAATAGTGAAAAAACAGATCTGCAAAAACGTTATTCTAAATATACTAAAGCTCAAGCTTGGTTAACAGATAGTGCTCTAGTTATTCCTGTACACTCAGACGGTGCCCAAATGCTTGTAACGAAGAAAGTATTAGGTAGTGGTGCTGATGGTTGGGTTGGTGACAAAACAGGCGACAACAGTTATAAATATCTTAAACTCCAAGATAAAATTGTCACTTCTAAAGAAATGGATGAGTTCCGCAAGAAATTTGCTGATGAAAAAGCCAAATCCAATGCTGATTATCAGAAGAACTTAGACCGTCATATTCAAGACTAATCAAATCTCCTCTTTTGAGGGGATTTTTTATGTCGCTGTCTCTATGTAAGCACTTTAAAAAAGAGTTATTTTGGTTTAAAAATGGTATAATGAGAGAACAATAGAAAGGAAGTATTTATGGAGCAAAAAGAGAAACATTTTAGCCTATCTTGGTTTTTCAAGTGGTTTTTGGATAACAAGGCCATTACGGTATTTTTGGTAACCTTATTATTGGGACTGAATCTTTTTATTTTAAGTAAGATTAGTTTTTTATTTTCACCTGTTTTAGACTTTTTGGCGGTCGTGATGTTGCCAGTTATTCTATCTGGTTTGCTATATTATTTATTAAATCCTATTGTTGATTGGATGGAGAAGCATAAGGTTAATCGTGTTATAGCTATCACTATTGTCTTTGTCATCATCGCTCTCTTTATCATTTGGGGCTTGGCAGTAGCTATTCCAAATCTGCAACGTCAAGTTTTAACATTTGCAAGAAATGTACCAATCTACCTTGAAGATGCAGACAGAGTTATTGACGATCTGGTAACCAAGCGTTTACCAGATGATTTCAGACCTCAGTTAGAACAAGTTTTGACCAACTTCTCAAGTCAGGCTACAGTTTGGGCAAGTAAGGTTTCATCTCAGGCAGTCAACTGGGTGAGCGCCTTTATTAGCGGGGCTTCTCAAGTGATTGTTGCTTTGATTATCGTTCCTTTCATGCTCTTTTATCTTTTGCGTGATGGGAAAGGCCTACGTCACTATTTGACCCAATTCATGCCAACGAAATTGAAAGAACCTGTTGGACAAGTTTTATCAGATGTGAATCAGCAGTTGTCCAACTATGTTCGAGGGCAAGTAACAGTAGCTATTATTGTAGCGGTAATGTTTATGATTTTCTTCAAGATTATTGGTCTACGCTATGCAGTTACGTTGGGAGTTACTGCTGGTATTTTAAATCTGGTTCCTTATTTGGGTAGCTTCTTAGCCATGCTTCCTGCCCTAGTATTGGGCTTGATTGCTGGGCCAGTCATGCTTTTGAAAGTAGTGATTGTCTTTATCGTAGAACAAACTATTGAAGGCCGTTTTGTCTCTCCATTGATTTTGGGAAGTCAATTAAACATCCATCCTATTAATGTTCTCTTTGTTTTGTTAACTTCAGGATCCATGTTTGGTATCTGGGGAGTCTTGCTCGGTATTCCGGTTTATGCCTCTGCTAAAGTAGTCATTTCAGCGATTTTTGAATGGTACAAGAATGTCAGTGGTTTGTATGAACTAGAAGGCGAGGAAGTCAAAAGTGAACAATAGCCAACGAATGCTACAAGCTTTGGAAGAGCAAAATTTAGAAAAAGCAGAAGAGTTTTTTTACCAAGCTCTAGAAACAGACTCCAGTCAGGTTCTCTATGATTTGGCAATTTATCTAGAGGGAATCGGTTTTTATCCTCAAGCTAAACAAATTTATTTGAAAATAGTAGATGATTTTCCAGAACTTTATCTTAATCTTGCATCTATTGTCAGCGAAGATGGACAAATTGAAGATGCCTTTGCCTATTTAGAAGAAATAAAGCCGGAAAGTGAATTATTTGTTTCTGCCTTGGTCCTTAAGGCTGATCTTTATCAGATGGAAGGTTTAACAGATGTAGCGCGTGAAAAATTGCTGGAAGCTTTAGACTACTCAGATGATCCGCTTTTGATATTTGGTTTAGCTGAATTAGATAGTGAATTAGAAAATTACCAAGAAGCTATTCAAGGATATGCTAAACTGGATAATCGCTCCATTTATGATCAAACAGGAGTTTCTACTTATCAAAGAATTGGATTTGCTTATGCTCAATTAGGAAAGTTTGAAGCTGCAACTGAGTTTTTAGAAAAAGCTTTGGAGCTAGAGTACGAAGAACAAACAGCTTTCGAATTAGCTAGTCTATACTTTGATCAAGAAGAGTATCAAAAGTCAGTACTTTATTTTAAACAGATTGATACCATCTCACCTGATTTTGAGGGGTATGAGTATGGCTACAGCCGAGCTTTACATAAGGAGAATCAGCTTGAAGAAGCCCTCCGTATTGCACAGCAGGGATTGGCGAAAAATCCATTTGAAACGAGACTTTTGTTAGTTGCGTCACAAATTTCTTATGAATTACACGATGCAAGTGCCGCAGAACATTATCTTCTAACTGCTAAAGAAGATGCAGAAGATATGGAAGAGATATTACTTCGTTTAGCTACAATCTATCTGGAACAAGAGCGATACGAAGATATTCTTTTCTTGCAAAGCGAAGAACCTGAAAATCTTTTAACCAAGTGGATGATCGCTCGTTCCTACCAGGAAATGGATGATTTGGACACGGCTTTTGAGCAGTATCAAGAATTGTCTTTTGAACTAAAGGACAATCCAGAATTCCTTGAACAGTTTATTTATCTCTTACATGAATTAGGCTATATTGAAGAAGCAAAGGCTAATGCACAAGAATACTTAAAACTGATTCCAGATGATGTTCAGATGCAAGAGTTGTACGAAAGATTGTAAGAAAAATCAAAATGATATCTTTTCTATAAACCACTCCCCTTAAAGTGGACAGTGATTAAATTCACTAGAAACTAGAAGGGGATTTTTCTATATCTTTTTTAGATTAATTTCGAATATTGTAGAAAAGGAGGGAAATATGTTTGTTGCGAGAGACACTAGAGGAATGATTGTAAACGTACTTGATAAGAAATGTGAAAGGGGAGATTATTTTTGTACAGTATGTCAAGGAAAGGTTTTTTTACGGAAGGGGAAAAAAGTAAGAACACACTTTGCTCATGAATCTTTAAAAAATTGTTTATTTTCTTTTGAAAATGAAAGTTCAGAGCATCTCAATAATAAGGAAGAACTTTACAAATGGTTAAAAAAGGATTCAGAAGTCCAATTGGAGTACCCAATTCCAGCTATAAAACAGATTGCGGATGTCTTTGTTAATCGGAAATTAGCTCTAGAAGTTCAATGCAGTAACTTGTCACAAAAAATACTTCAAGAGAGGAGTGAGGGTTATCGTAGCAATGGAAATCAAGTTCTGTGGTTATTAGGAAAAAAGCTCTGGCTCAAGGAACGGTTGACTTGTTTACAGTATGATTTTCTCTATTTTAGTCAGAATATGGGATTTTTTGCTTGGGAATTGGATCAGGAAAAGAAGGTCTTACGTCTTAAATATTTGCTTCATCAAGACCTTCGCGGGAAACTTCATTATAAAATAAAAGAATTTCCTTTTGGCCAAGGAAAATTACTGGAAATATTCCGTTTTCCCTTTAAGCAAAAAAATGTAACTAGTTTAATTGTTTCTCAAGATAAGGACATTTGTCACTATATTCGTAAGCAACTCTACTATCAAAATCCTTTATGGATGAAACGGCAAGCTGAAGCTTATCAGAGAGGTGAAAATCTTTTAACCTATGACTTGAAAGATTGGTATCCTCAAATTAAACCAATAGAAGGAAATAAGTTTTGCCAGATTAATCAGGGGTTAAGCTCCTACTATAAGAATTTTCAAGCATATTACCAATTAATGCCTAAAGATGATTGTCAAAAGCTTTATCCTCCAGCCTATTATCAGCAATATTTCTCAAAAAATATGGTAGAATAGAAAAGATGGAGGAATCTTATGGTATTACAACGACAAGAAATAAATAAAAAAGATACATGGGATCTATCAACGATCTACCCAACAGACCAGGCTTGGGAAGAAGCCTTAAAAGATTTAACAGAACAATTGGAGACAGTAGCTCAGTATGAAGGCCATCTCCTGGATAGTGCGGATAGCCTACTCGAAATTACTGAATTTTCTCTTGAAATGGAACGCCAAATGGAGAAGCTTTACGTTTATGCTCATATGAAAAATGACCAGGACACACGTGAAGCTAAGTATCAAGAGTATTACGCTAAAGCAATGACTCTATATAGCCAGCTAGACCAAGCCTTTTCATTCTATGAACCTGAATTTATGGAAATTAGTGAAAAGCAGTATGCTGACTTTTTAGAAGCTCAACCAAAATTGCAGGTTTATCAACACTATTTTGACAAGCTTTTGCAAGGCAAGGATCACGTTCTTTCACAACGCGAAGAAGAATTATTGGCTGGAGCTGGAGAAATCTTTGGTTCGGCAAGTGAAACCTTCGCTATCTTGGACAATGCGGATATTGTGTTCCCTTATGTTCTTGACGATGATGGTAAGGAAGTGCAGCTCTCTCATGGGACTTACACACGTCTGATGGAGTCTAAAAATCGTGAGGTGCGTCGTGGTGCTTATCAAGCTCTTTATGCGACTTATCAACAATTCCAACATACCTATGCCAAAACCTTGCAAACCAATGTTAAGGTGCAAAACTACCGTGCCAAAGTTCGTAACTACAAGAGTGCGCGTCATGCAGCCCTAGCGGCAAATTTTGTTCCAGAAAGTGTTTATGACAATTTGGTAGCAGCAGTTCGCAAGCATTTGCCACTCTTGCATCGTTATCTTAAACTTCGTTCAAAGATTTTGGGGATTTCAGACCTCAAGATGTACGATGTCTACACACCGCTTTCATCTATTGAATATAGTTTTACTTACGAGGAAGCTTTGAAAAAGGCCGAAGAAGCCTTGGCAGTCTTGGGTGAGGATTACTTAAGCCGTGTTAAACGTGCCTTCAGCGATCGTTGGATTGATGTTTACGAAAACCAAGGCAAGCGTTCAGGTGCCTACTCAGGTGGTTCTTATGATACCAATGCCTTTATGCTTCTTAACTGGCAGGACAATCTAGACAATCTCTTTACTCTTGTTCATGAAACAGGTCACAGTATGCATTCAAGCTATACTCGTGAAACGCAGCCTTATGTTTACGGAGATTATTCTATCTTCTTGGCTGAGATTGCATCAACTACCAATGAAAATATCTTGACGGAGAAATTATTGGAAGAAGTGGAAGACGACGCAACGCGCTTTGCTATTCTCAATAACTTCCTGGATGGTTTCCGTGGAACAGTTTTCCGCCAAACTCAATTTGCTGAGTTTGAACACGCGATTCACCAAGCGGATCAAAATGGTCAAGTCTTGACGAGCGATTTCCTAAATAAACTCTACGCAGACTTAAACCAAGAGTATTATGGTTTGAGTAAGGAAGACAATCCTGAAATCCAATACGAGTGGGCCCGCATTCCACACTTCTACTATAACTACTATGTATACCAATATTCAACAGGCTTTGCAGCAGCTTCAGCCTTGGCTGAAAAAATTGTCCATGGTAGTCAAGAAGATCGTGACCGCTATATCGACTACCTCAAGGCAGGTAAGTCTGACTATCCACTTAATGTCATGAGAAAAGCTGGTGTTGATATGGAGAAGGAAGATTATCTCAACGATGCCTTTGCAGTCTTTGAACGTCGTTTGAATGAGTTTGAAGCCCTTGTTGAAAAATTGGGATTGGCATAAGATGGTTGAATCGTATAGTAAAAATGCCAACCATAACATGCGTCGCCCTGTCGTCAAGGAAGAAATTGTGGACTTGATGCGTCAGCGCCAAAAGCAAGTCACAGGATCTTTGAAAGAATTGGAAGACTTTGCCCGCAAGGAAAATATTCCCATTATTCCCCATGAAACGGTTGCTTATTTCCGTTTTCTCATGGAAACCATACAACCTAAAAACATTCTGGAAATTGGGACGGCTATCGGTTTTTCAGCCCTCTTGATGGCAGAACATGCGCCAAATGCCAAGATTACAACCATTGACCGCAATCCAGAAATGATTGGTTTTGCCAAGGAAAATTTTGCCCAGTTTGACAATCGTAAGCAAATTACGCTATTAGAAGGTGATGCAGTAGATGTATTATCTACTTTGACAGATACGTATGACTTTGTCTTTATGGACTCTGCCAAGTCCAAATACATTGTCTTTTTGCCTGAAATTCTCAAACACTTGGATGTAGGTGGAGTAGTCGTCCTAGATGATATTTTCCAAGGCGGAGATGTTGCCAAGGATATCATGGAAGTCCGTCGAGGTCAGCGAACTATTTATCGAGGCTTACAAAGTCTTTTTGATGCAACTCTAGATAATCCAGGTATTACTGCCACATTGATACCTCTAGGAGATGGTATATTGATGTTACGAAAAAATGTAGCAGATGTTCAATTACCTAATGGAGAATAATTTTCAGAAAAATTTAAGAAAATATAGTAAAATAGAAATACTAACACTACTTTAAAAGGAGTAAATATGAAGAAAAAATTATTGGCAGGAGCCATCACACTATTATCAGTAGCAACCCTAGCTGCATGTTCTAAAGCTTCAGAAGGTACAGACCTTATTAGTATGAAAGGTGATGTCATTACTGAGCATCAGTTTTTTGAGCAAGTCAAGAGCAACCCTTCAGCTCAACAAGTATTACTTAACATGGCAATCCAGAAAGTTTTTGAAAAGCAGTATGGTTCAGAAATTGACGAGAAAGAAATCGATAATATTATTGCTGAGGAAGAAAAACAATATGGTGAAAACTACCAACGTGTCTTATCACAAGCAGGTATGACTCTTGAAACACGTAAACAACAAATTCGTACAAGTAAATTAGTTGAATTAGCTGTTAAAAAAGCTGCAGAAGGAGAATTAACGGATGATGCATATAAAAAAGCATTTGACAACTATACTCCTGATGTAACAGCTCAAATAATTCGCTTGGATAATGAAGACAAAGCTAAGGAAATTCTTGAAAAAGCTAAGGCTAGTGATGCTGATTTTACACAACTAGCAAAAGACAACTCTACTGATGAAAAGACAAAAGCAAATGGTGGAGAAATTACTTTTGATTCTGCATCGACAGAAGTTCCTGAGCAAGTTAAAAAAGCAGTATTTGCTCTAGATGTAAATGGGGTATCAGATGTAATAACTGCAACAGGAACACAAGCATACACAAGTCATTACTACATTGTCAAATTGACAAAGAAAACTGAAAAATCAGCTAACATGGATGACTACAAAGAAAAATTAAAAACCCTCATCTTGACTCAGAAACAAAATGATGCGTCATTTGTTCAAAGTATTGTCGGGAAAGAATTACAAGCAGCAAATATTAAAGTGAAGGATCAAGCTTTCCAAAATATTTTCACTCAGTATATCAGTGGGGGAGATACAAACTCAAATAGTTCTTCAAAATAGTAAAACAAAAGAGTCTAGTACTCTTTTTCTTGTTACAAAAATTGCTTATATGGTGGATAAGAGTTTTTTTCTTTCAGAAAAAATGGTATAATAGCAGATAAAACTAGAAAATAAACAGAATTTAGAGACAGATTAGTCTCTAACTGATTAGAGTGTGAATATGAAAATTAGCAAAAGGCATCTGTTAAACTTTTCCATCTTGATACCGTACTTATTGTTATCGATTTTGGGTTTGATTGTTGTTTATTCAACGACTAGTGCTACATTGATACAAGAAGGTAAAAGTGCATTGCAATTAGTTCGAAACCAAGGTATCTTTTGGGTACTTAGCTTGATATTAATTGCTGTTATCTACAAATTGAAATTAGGATTCCTTAGAAATGATCGTCTAATTAGGTTGGTTATTTTAATTGAGATGATTCTATTGGTTTTAGCCCGTTTAATCGGTATCCGAGTCAATGGAGCCTACGGGTGGATTTCCATAGGTCCTTTAACAATCCAGCCATCTGAGTACTTGAAAATTGTTATTATTTGGTATTTAGCTAATTACTTTTCAAAACAGCAAGAAAATATTCGAATTTATGATTTCCAGGTTTTGACTCAAAATCAATGGATACCACGCGCATTTAATGATTGGCGATTTGTAATTTTTATCTTAATTGGTAGTTTGGGAATTTTCCCTGACTTAGGAAATGCTACTATCTTAGTTTTAGTTGCTTTAATCATGTATACAGTTAGTGGAATAGCCTATCGATGGTTCCTTACTATTCTGGGGGGGTTGGTAGGTAGTTCAACTATATTTTTATATCTTATTTATTTAATAGGTGTAGATAAATTTTCTCGAATTCCAGTATTTGGTTATGTTGCTAAGCGCTTCAGTGCTTTCTTTAATCCCTTTTTGGATTTAGCAGATGCTGGCCACCAGCTTGCAAATTCATATTATGCTATGGTAAATGGAGGGTGGTTTGGACTTGGTTTAGGAAATTCGATAGAGAAACGTGGTTATTTGCCAGAAGCACATACTGACTTTGTATTTTCAATTGTAATTGAAGAATTAGGATTTGTAGGAGCTAGTTTAATTTTAGCACTTGTATTTTTCCTTATTTTACGGATTATACTTGTTGGAATCAAAGCAGAAAATCCATTCAATTCCATGGTTGCCCTTGGTGTTGGGGGAATGATGTTGGTACAGGTATTCGTTAATATTGGTGGGATTTCTGGTATAATTCCATCAACAGGAGTTACATTCCCTTTCCTTTCGCAAGGGGGTAACAGTCTATTAGTTTTATCTGTAGCTATTGCTTTTGTTTTGAATATTGATGCCAGTGAAAAACGAGCAAAAATTTATCGAGAATTAGAAAATAAGTCCTATAATTATATGTAGAACATAGTAAAGAAAGGATCCTTTATGTCTCTTCAAAAATTAGAAAACTATAGTAATAATGTTGTTGTTCAAGAAGAAGTATTGATTTTAACAGAAATGTTAGAAGATATTACCAAAAATATGCTTGAACCAGAGACTTTTGAAAAAATCATGCAGTTGAAAGATTTGTCAATGCAGGAGAATTATCAAGGTTTGAATCAATTTGTCACTGGTTTGACAAATAATGAAATGGCTTATATTTCCCGTTATTTTTCAATTTTACCTCTCTTGATTAATATTTCAGAAGATGTTGATTTGGCTTATGAAATCAATCACCAAAATAATATTGATCAAGATTATCTTGGCAAACTCTCAGCAACTATTAAAATGGTTGCCGAAAAAGAAAATGCTGTTGAAATATTGGAACACCTGAATGTGGTACCTGTTCTTACCGCCCATCCTACCCAAGTACAACGTAAGAGTATGTTGGATTTGACGAATCACATCCATACTCTACTACGTAAATATAGAGATGTGAAGTTAGGATTAATTAATAAAGAAAAATGGCATAATGATCTTCGTCGCTATATTGAAATCATCATGCAGACGGATATGATTCGTGAGAAAAAATTGAAGGTAACCAATGAAATCACAAATGTGATGGAATATTATAACAGTTCTTTCTTGAAGGCTGTCCCTCATTTGACCGCTGAATACAAGCGCTTAGCTAAAAAACACGGTCTAGAATTAAAACATCCAAAACCTATTACCATGGGGATGTGGATTGGTGGTGACCGTGATGGTAATCCATTCGTAACAGCGGAAACTTTAAAGCAATCTGCAATGACACAATGCGAAGTCATCATGAATTATTATGATGAAAAAGTCTATCATCTATATCGAGAATTTTCACTTTCATCTAGTATTGTCAACGTTAGTAAGCAAGTAAGAGAAATGGCTCGCCAATCTAAGGACAATTCTATTTATCGAGAAAAAGAGCCCTATAGACGTGCTTTGTTTGATATTCAATCAAAAATACAGGCTACAAAAACTTATCTAATTGAAGAAAAAGAAATTGGACCTCGCTATAAAACTGCAAGTGATTTTTATAAAGATTTAATTACGATTCGTGACTCACTTTTGGAAAACAAGGGGGAATCACTTATTTCTGGTGATTTTGTTGAGTTAATTCAAGCGGTTGAAATCTTCGGTTTCTATCTAGCATCCATTGATATGCGACAAGATTCAAGTGTACATGAAGCTTGTGTGGCAGAACTATTAAAATCAGCTGGCATTCATTCCCACTACAGTGAGTTGTCTGAAGAAGAAAAATGTGCTGTTTTGTTAAAAGAACTGGAAGAAGATCCTCGTATCCTTTCAGCGACTAATGTTGAAAAATCAGAACTATTAGAGAAAGAGTTAGCAATATTTAAAGCAGCTCGTAGCTTAAAAGATAAGTTAGGTGATGATGTGATTCGTCAGACAATCATTTCCCATGCAACTAGCGTATCTGACATGCTAGAGCTTGCTATCATGCTAAAAGAAGTTGGTCTAGTTGATAAAGAGAGAGCAAGAGTACAAATTGTTCCACTTTTTGAAACCATTGAAGACTTAGATCACTCTGAAGAAACAATGAGAAAATACCTGTCTCTTTCCCTTGCTAAGAAGTGGATTGCTTCTCGAAACAATTATCAAGAGATTATGCTCGGTTACTCAGACAGTAACAAGGATGGTGGTTATTTGTCATCTTGTTGGACACTGTATAAAGCCCAACAACAATTAACAGCTATTGGAGATGAATTTGGTGTCAAGGTGACCTTCTTCCATGGCCGTGGTGGTACTGTTGGCCGTGGTGGTGGTCCAACTTATGAAGCAATTACATCTCAACCTCTCAAGTCTATCAAGGACCGGATTCGTCTTACAGAGCAGGGGGAAGTAATTGGTAATAAATATGGTAACAAGGACGCTGCCTACTATAATCTTGAGATGTTAGTCTCTGCAGCCATTAACCGTATGATTACCCAGTGGAAGAGTGATACAAATACTTCAAATCGTTATGAAGCCATTATGGATCAGGTAGTGGACCGCAGTTATGATATCTATCGTGATTTAGTTTTTGGAAATGAACATTTTTATGATTATTTCTTCGAGTCAAGTCCTATCAAGGCCATCTCTAGTTTTAATATTGGTTCTCGTCCTGCTGCTCGTAAAACAATTACAGAAATTGGTGGATTACGTGCCATTCCATGGGTCTTCTCTTGGTCACAAAGTCGCGTGATGTTTCCTGGTTGGTATGGGGTAGGTTCTAGTTTTAAAGAATTTATCGATAAAAATCCTGAGAATATCACAATTTTAAGAGATATGTATCAAAATTGGCCATTCTTCCAGTCTCTACTATCTAATGTAGATATGGTATTATCAAAATCAAATATGAATATTGCTTTTGAATATGCTAAATTATGTGAAAATGAAGAAGTAAAAGCGATATATGAAACGATACTAGATGAATGGCAAGTGACGAAAGAAGTCATTTTAGCCATTGAAAATCATGATGAGCTACTAGCTGAAAACTCATATCTAAAAGCCAGTCTAGATTATCGTATGCCATACTTTAATATTCTTAACTACATCCAGTTGGAATTGATTAAACGTCAACGCCGAGGAGAATTATCTAGCGATCAAGAAAAATTAATTCATACAACTATCAATGGAATTGCGACAGGACTTCGTAACTCGGGTTGATTGTATATAAACTTCCTCTTTTGAAAGGGGAAGTTTTTGATTTCTTAAAATTTTTTTAAAATAGTATTGACAAGAAATTGAAAAATGATATAATGTTAGCATTCAGAAAGTAATCATAAGAGTTTTTTAGAGAGTCTGTGCTTGGTGAAAACAGATAAACAAAAATGATGAAAATTGGGCTGAATACTAAATAGAATTTGAAATCATAAGAATTCGGTGAGCACACCTTACAGTGCATCTCGTAATTGCGAGACAGAGTGATAGGGATATTCCCTATAATTGAGGTGGTACCGCGCATCGACGTCCTCACACAAGTATTTTTGTGTGAGGACTTTTTATTTTAGGAGGACAATTATGGAATGTAAACGATGGCGTTGCTTGTTAAGTTAATTAAATTAGTATACAAGTGACTGAAAAAGGAGAAATATAATGAAAAATAAACGATTGATTGGAATGATTGCTGCTCTGGTAGTTTTAGTAGTTGGAAGCTTAATTCACTCTTCAATAAACAAACAAGAAGATAAGAATGAAAAGAAAATTGCTAAGGTTGGTGTGCTTCAGTTTGTAAGTCATCCGTCTCTTGATTTGATTTATAAAGGAATTCAAGATGGACTTGCTGAAGAAGGTTATAAAGATAATCAACTAAAAATTGACTTTATGAACTCAGAGGGTGATCAGAGTAAGGTTTCTACGATGAGTAAACAATTGGTTTCAAATGGTAATGATATAGTAGTAGGTATTGCAACTCCAGCTGCTCAAGGATTAGCGAATGCGACAAAAGATTTACCTCTTATTATGGCAGCCATCACAGACCCAATCGGAGCTAACTTGGTTAAAGATTTAAAAAAACCCGGTGGTAACATTACAGGTGTCTCTGATCATAATCCAGCTCAACAACAGGTTGAACTGATCAAGGCTCTTACTCCAAATGTAAAAACTATCGGAGCTCTTTATTCAAGCAGTGAAGATAATTCAAAAACTCAGGTAGAAGAGTTTAAAGAATATGCTGAAAAAGCAGGTTTCAAGGTTGAAACATTTGCAGCTCCTTCAACAAATGAAATTGCTTCAACTGTTAATGTTATGACCAGCAAGGTAGACGCTATCTGGGTTCCAATTGACAATACTATTGCATCAGCCTTCCCAACAGTTGTATCAAGCAACCAAACAGCTAAAAAACCAATCTACCCAAGTGCAACAGCCATGGTAGAAGCTGGTGGTTTGGCATCAGTGGTTGTTGATCAGCATGACCTTGGAGTAGCTACAGGTAAAATGATTGCTCAAGTATTGAAAGGGACAAAACCAGCTAATACACCAGTGAATGTCTTTTCAACTGGTAAGTCTGTTATTAACAAAAAATTAGCCAAAGAACTTGGTATCACTATTCCAGAATCTGTCTTAAAAGAAGCAGGACAAGTGATCGAATAAGATAAAAGGAGGAGCTGGGGACATCTCCTCCCATTTTTAAAAAGAAATGAGTGAAATATTATGATTGTATCCATTATTTCTCAAGGGTTTGTTTGGGCCATTTTAGGCTTGGGAATCTTTATGACATTTAGAATTTTAAATTTTCCAGATATGACAACAGAAGGTTCTTTCCCTCTTGGTGGGGCGGTAGCAGTAACCTTAATTACAAAGGGAGTAAATCCTTTTTTAGCAACTCTCCTAGCAGTTGGAGCTGGTTGTTTGGCTGGTATGGCAGCTGGTCTTCTTTATACGAAGGGGAAGATTCCAACTTTGTTATCAGGGATTTTAGTCATGACATCTTGTCATTCAATCATGCTTTTAATTATGGGAAGAGCAAACTTGGGACTACTTGGGACCAAACAAATACAAGATGTGTTACCGTTTGACTCTGATGTTAATCAATTGCTTACAGGACTTATTTTTGTTAGTATCGTTATTGCTCTCATGCTCTTCTTTTTAGATACTAAGCTAGGTCAAGCTTATATTGCTACTGGTGATAATCCTGATATGGCAAGAAGCTTCGGTATTCATACAGGGCGCATGGAACTCATGGGGTTAGTCTTGTCAAATGGTATCATTGCTCTTGCGGGCGCATTAATTGCCCAACAAGAAGGATACGCAGATGTATCTCGAGGAATTGGTGTAATTGTCGTTGGATTGGCAAGCTTGATTATAGGAGAAGTTCTTTTTAAGAGTTTGACCTTAGCAGAGCGTTTGGTAGCTATTATAGTGGGTTCTATTGCCTATCAATTTTTAGTCTGGGGAGTTATTGCACTTGGATTTAACACTAGTTATCTCCGTCTCTATAGTGCCCTTATTTTAGCGGTCTGTCTCATGATTCCAACCTTTAAGCAAGCTATCTTGAAAGGAGCCAAGTTGAGTAAATGACAGCAGTTGTAGAATTAAAAAATGCATCAAAAGTCGTAAAAAATGGCTTTGATGAAGAAAAGATTATTTTAAATGATGTTTCGCTAGATATATTTGAACATGATTTCATTACAATTTTAGGTGGAAATGGTGCCGGAAAATCTACTTTGTTTAATATTATAGCAGGAACCTTATCTTTAACGAGTGGAAGTATTCGTATTTTAGGAGAAGATGTTACAAAATTTTCACCAGAAAAGCGTGCCAAATATCTTTCACGTGTCTTTCAAGATCCTAAAATGGGAACCGCTCCTCGTATGACGGTCGCTGAAAATCTATTGATTGCAAAATTCAGGGGTGAAAAACGAGGATTTTTCCCAAGACGCTTGAGTATCTATAAGGACGAATTTCAGTCTACCATTGAAAAAGTAGGAAATGGCTTGGAGAAACATTTGGATACACCCATTGAATTCTTATCTGGTGGTCAAAGACAAGCCTTAAGTCTTTTGATGGCTACTTTGAAGCGGCCGGAGCTTCTTTTATTAGATGAACATACTGCGGCTCTTGATCCCAAGACCAGTGTTTCCTTGATGGAATTGACTGATGAATTTGTTAGTAAGGACAAGTTAACAGCCTTAATGATAACACATCATATGGAAGATGCACTTAAATATGGCAATCGTTTGATTGTGATGAAAGAAGGTAGAATTATTCAAGATTTAAATAAAGAAGACAAATCAAAAATGAAAATCTCTGATTATTATCAACTCTTTGAATAAGCAAAGGAAAATGAGTGAAATGGTTTACTTTTTTTCTGAAATAAAGTATACTATTTAAGTAGACTATGATAACATGGAGGTATTGTGTATGGTTGACAAATTAGTCATTGAAGAAATCAAAAACAATGCCAACATTGTGGAAGTCATAGGAGATGTGATTTCTTTACAAAAGGCAGGACGGAACTATCTAGGGCTCTGTCCTTTTCATGGTGAAAAAACACCTTCTTTCAACGTTGTAGAAGACAAGCAGTTTTATCACTGTTTCGGCTGTGGCCGTTCAGGAGATGTTTTTAAGTTTATAGAAGAGTACCAAGGGGTTCCTTTTATGGAGGCTGTCCAAATCTTAGGCCAGCGTGTTGGGATAGAGGTGGAAAAAACGCTTTATAGTGAGCAGAAGCCAGTCTCGCCTCACCAAGCTCTTTATGATATGCACGAAGATGCAGCCAAATTTTATCACGCTATTCTCATGACAACGACTATGGGAGAAGAGGCGAGAAATTACCTTTATCAGCGTGGTTTGACAGATGAAGTGCTCAAGCATTTTCGGATTGGTTTGGCACCTCCAGAACGCAACTATCTCTATCAACGTTTGTCCGGTCGGTATCGTGAAGAGGATTTCTTGGATTCAGGACTGTTTTACCTCTCGGATGCCAATCAATTTGTAGACACCTTTCACAATCGCATTATGTTTCCCCTGACAAATGACCAGGGAAAGGTTATTGCCTTCTCAGGTCGTATCTGGCAGAAAACGGATTCACAAACTTCTAAGTATAAAAATAGCCGATCGACTGCAATTTTTAACAAAAGTTACGAATTATATCATATGGATAGGGCTAAAAAATCTTCTGGAAAAGCCAGTGAGATTTACCTGATGGAAGGATTCATGGATGTCATTGCAGCCTATCGGGCTGGAATCGAAAATGCTGTGGCGTCCATGGGAACGGCCTTGAGTCGTGAGCATGTTGAGCATCTGAAAAGGTTAACCAAGAAGTTGGTTCTTGTTTACGATGGCGATAAGGCAGGCCAAGCTGCTACTGTTAAAGCACTGGATGAAATTGGCGATATGCCTGTACAGATTGTCACTATGCCTGATAACCTTGATCCTGATGAGTACTTGCAAAAACACAGTGTAGAGGAATTGACCTATCTATTGACCAAAACTCGTATTAGTCCGATTGAATTTTATATTCACCATTACAAACCTGAAAATAGTGAAAATCTACAGGCCCAGATTGAGTTTATAGAAAAAATAGCACCTATGATTGCTAGAGAAAAGTCTATTACAGCACAAAATAGTTATATTCATATTTTGGCAGATAGTCTGACGTCCTTTGATTATGCCCAGATTGAGCAGATTGTTAATGAGAATCGTCTCATTCAAAGACAAAATCGTATAGAAGGGCAATCTATCCCGACTAAAATTACTATTCCTATTACCAAACAAGTTTCTGCACTAATGAAAGCAGAAGCTCATCTACTTTATCGAATGTCGCAATCTTCTCTTGTTTTGAATGATTATCGTTTACGAGATGATTTTACATTTGAAACTCCTGAGTTTCAGATACTATATGGATTGCTTGACCAATACGGCAATCTTCCTCCAGAAGTCTTAGCAGATCAAACGGAGGAAGTAGAAAGAGCATGGTATCAGGTTTTAGCCTTGGATTTACCCGACGAAATTTCCCCACAGGAATTAAGTGAAGTAGAAGCAAGTCGAAATAAGGCTCTTATGAATAGAGACAATATAAGAATTAAAAAGAAGGTACAGGAAGCTAGTCACGTAGGTGATACCGAAACAGCCCTTGAAGAATTAGAACGATTAATTTCCCAAAAAAGAAGAATGGAGTAATAATGGCAAAACAACAAAAAGAAGTAACTACATTTGATGTTCAAGTAGCAGAATTTATCCGTAATCACAAACAAACTGGAACTGCAACTGATGACGAAATCAATTCTAGTTTGGTTACCCCTTTCACACTGGATGCTGATGGAATTGAAGACCTATTACAACGCATTCAGGATGCAGGGATTTCAATTACGGATAATGAAGGGAACCCAAGTGTTCGTGTTCTAAGTACAGAAGAAGAGCCAGAGCTTAGTGATGAGGACTTGATTGGGTCAACCTCTGCAAAAGTGAATGACCCTGTTCGTATGTATTTGAAAGAAATTGGCGTCGTACCTCTCTTGACCAATGAAGAAGAAAAAGAATTAGCACTCGCCGTTGAAGCTGGAGATATTGAAGCCAAGCAACGACTAGCTGAAGCCAACCTCCGTTTGGTTGTTTCCATTGCTAAGCGTTATGTCGGACGTGGTATGCAGTTCCTTGACTTGATTCAAGAAGGCAATATGGGCTTGATGAAGGCAGTTGATAAGTTTGATTATTCTAAAGGATTCAAGTTTTCAACTTACGCGACTTGGTGGATTCGCCAAGCCATTACTCGTGCTATTGCTGACCAAGCCCGCACCATTCGTATCCCTGTTCACATGGTGGAGACCATCAATAAATTGGTCCGTGAGCAACGAAATCTGCTTCAAGAATTAGGACAAGATCCAACTCCTGAACAAATAGCTGAGCGCATGGATATGACACCTGATAAGGTTCGTGAAATCTTGAAGATTGCTCAAGAACCAGTATCTCTTGAAACACCGATTGGTGAAGAAGATGATAGCCATCTTGGTGACTTTATTGAAGATGAAGTTATTGAAAATCCAGTTGACTATACAACTCGTATCGTCTTGCGCGAGCAGTTGGATGAAGTCTTAGATACCTTGACAGACAGAGAAGAAAATGTTCTTCGTCTTCGTTTTGGACTAGACGATGGTAAAATGCGTACTCTTGAAGATGTTGGTAAAGTCTTTAACGTCACTCGTGAGCGTATTCGTCAGATTGAAGCTAAGGCATTGAGAAAACTCCGTCAACCAAGTAGAAGTAAACCCCTTCGTGATTTTATTGAAGATTAAGAGTGAGGATGAAGATGGCTTATACAGAAGAACAGATTGAAAATATTAAAACGCGCATTTTAACAGCCTTGGAGGATGTAATTGATCCGGAGTTAGGGATTGATATTGTAAATCTTGGTTTGATTTATGAAATACGTTTTGATGGAGATACAGGTCATACTGAGATTGATATGACTTTGACGACTATGGGTTGTCCTTTAGCGGATCTTTTAACCGATCAGATATATGATTCCATGACAGACGTACCAGAAGTTACCAATACCGAAGTCAAGTTAGTTTGGTATCCAGCCTGGACAGTTGAAAAAATGAGCCGTTATGCCCGTATTGCCCTAGGTATAAAGTAAGTTAAATAGAAAACTATGGGAGACTATGAGAAGATAGAGGAATATCCTCTTTTTCCTCAGGTCTCTTATTTCTTTTGCTGATTTTCAATAAAGAAAATGATATAATAGTAGTTATGGAAAAAAAGAAATTACGCATCAATATGTTGAGTTCAAGTGAGAAAGTAGCAGGACAAGGAGTTTCAGGTGCTTACCGTGAATTAGTTCGTCTTCTTCACCGTGATGCCAAGGACCAATTGATTGTTACAGAAAATCTTCCAATAGAGGCAGATGTGACTCACTTTCATACAATTGATTTCCCCTATTATTTATCAACATTCCAAAAGAAACGCTCAGGAAGGAAAATTGGCTATGTGCATTTCTTGCCTGATACACTTGAGGGGAGTTTGAAAATTCCATTTTTCTTAAAGGGAATTGTGAAACGCTATGTATTTTCTTTTTACAACCGGATGGAGCACTTGGTTGTGGTCAACCCTATGTTTATTGAGGATTTGGTGGCAGCTGGTATTCCACGTGAAAAAGTGACCTATATTCCTAACTTTGTCAACAAGGAAAAATGGCATCCTCTACCACAAGAAGAGGTAGTCAGACTGCGAACAGAGCTAGGTCTTAGTGATAATCAGTTTATCGTAGTAGGTGCTGGTCAAGTTCAGAAACGTAAAGGGATTGATGACTTTATTCGCTTGGCAGAGGAATTGCCTGAGATTACCTTTATCTGGGCGGGAGGATTTTCTTTTGGTGGAATGACGGACGGCTATGAACGTTACAAAAAAATTATGGAAAATCCACCAAAAAATCTACTTTTTCCAGGAATTGTAGCGCCAGAGCGCATGCGTGAGTTTTATGCTTTGGCTGATCTTTTCTTGTTGCCTAGTTACAATGAGTTATTTCCTATGACTATTTTAGAGGCAGCAAGTTGTGATGCACCAATCATGTTAAGGGATTTGGATCTTTATAAGGTGATTCTAGAAGGTAATTATCATCCTACAGCGGATAAAAATGAGATGAAACAAGCTATTTTAGAATATCAAAAAAATCCCGTTGCTCTGAAAGAGTTGAAGGAAAAAGCCAAGGAGATTTCTAGAGAGTATTCAGAAGAACATCTTTTACAGATTTGGTTGGACTTTTATGAAAAACAAGCAGCTTTAGGGAGAAATTAACAAGTGAGGTAATCTATGCGAGTTGGTTTATTTACAGATACCTATTTTCCTCAAGTTTCTGGGGTAGCAACTAGTATTCGAACTTTGAAAACGGAATTGGAAAAGCAAGGCCATACGGTTTTTATCTTCACGACGACGGATAAGGATGTTAACCGTTATGAAGATTGGCAAATTATCCGAATACCCAGTGTTCCTTTCTTTGCATTTAAAGATAGACGGTTTGCTTATAGAGGTTTTAGCAAGGCTCTTGAAATCGCTAGGCAATACCAATTGGATATTATACACACACAGACAGAATTTTCTCTAGGTCTTTTAGGGATTTGGATTGCAAGAGAACTAAAAATACCTGTAATTCATACCTATCATACTCAGTACGAGGAATATGTTCACTACATTGCTAAAGGGCTACTGATTCGTCCGAGTATGGTTAAATACCTTGTAAGAGGATTTTTACATGATGTTGATGGTGTTATTTGTCCCAGTGAGATTGTCTGTGATTTGCTTTCTGACTATAAAGTAAGTGTTGAAAAGCGGATTATTCCAACCGGTATCGAATTGGCAAAGTTTGAACGTCCTGAAATAAAAGAAGAACATCTAAAAGAACTACGCTCTAAATTAGGGATTAAAGCCGATGAAAATATGCTTTTAAGTCTTTCTAGAATTTCGTTTGAAAAAAATATACAAGGCGTATTAAAGGCTTTTGCTGATGTTCTAAAAGAAGAAGATAAAGTTAAATTGGTGGTTGCTGGAGATGGTCCTTATCTAGATAGTCTAAAAGAACAGGCTCAAGATTTAGAGATTCAAGATTCAGTTATTTTTACCGGAATGATTTCTCCTAGTGAGACTGCTCTTTATTATAAGGCTGCAGATTTCTTTATTTCTGCTTCAACTAGTGAAACTCAAGGTTTAACGTTTTTGGAGAGTTTGGCAAGTGGAACCCCGGTCATTGCTCATGGGAATCCTTATCTAGATAATCTAATCAATAATAAGATGTTTGGGACCTTATATTATGAAGATGCTGATTTAGGAGGTGCCATATTAGAATCCTTGATCGCAACACCTGATATGGACGAGGTGAAATTGTCAGCTAAATTATATGAGATTTCTGCTGAAAACTTTGGTAAACATGTCCATGAATTTTATCTAGATGCCATTATTTCAAATAATTTCCAAAAAGAGCTAACCAAGGATGATACAGTTAGCAAACGAATAATCAAGACTGTTTTGTACCTACCACAGAAAGTGGTAGCTGTCCCAGTAAAAGGTTCGAGACGAATGCTGAAGACTTCTAAAGCTCAGCTGTTACGAATTAGAGATTATTGGAAAGATGGACAAGATGAGGAGTAAAGAGCGATGGAAAAAAAGTTAATGAGAAGTGGACGTGACAAAAAGATAGCGGGTGTGTGCGCAGGTGTTGCCCATTATTTCGATATGGATCCAACCATAGTACGAGTAATTTGGGGTGTGCTAGCTTTTGGTTATGGTGCAGGTATCGTAGCCTATTTCATTTTATGGATGATTGCGCCTGTATCAGCTGACTATTGAAAACTAGAATGATTCGTGCTAATATTAAAGATAATTAAATTCAAATTAGGAGTATAAAATGGCATTTGGAGATAATGGAAATCGTAAAAAAACGATGTTTGAGAAAATAACCTTGTTTATCGTGATTATCATGCTAGTAGCAAGTTTATTGGGAATTTTTGCAACTGCAATTGGTGCCCTCAGTAATCTATAAAATAGATTCAAGAAAATTTAGTGACTGGGATTTCCCAGCCCTTTTTTAAAGTGAGAAGAAAAAATGAGTATGTTTTTAGATACAGCCAAGATTAAGGTCAAGGCTGGTAATGGTGGTGATGGCATGGTTGCCTTTCGCCGTGAAAAATATGTCCCTAATGGTGGTCCTTGGGGTGGTGATGGTGGTCGTGGAGGCAATGTCGTCTTCGTTGTAGATGAAGGACTACGTACCCTCATGGATTTCCGCTATAATCGCCATTTCAAGGCTGATTCTGGCGAGAAAGGAATGACCAAGGGGATGCATGGACGTGGTGCTGAGGATCTTAGAGTTCGTGTGCCACAAGGAACAACAGTTCGTGATGCAGAGACAGGAAAAGTGATCACAGATCTGATTGAACACGGTCAAGAATTCATTGTGGCTCATGGTGGTCGTGGTGGTCGTGGAAATATTCGTTTTGCGACTCCCAAAAATCCTGCACCTGAAATCTCTGAAAATGGAGAACCGGGTCAGGAACGTGAGTTACAGTTGGAACTAAAAATCTTGGCAGATGTCGGTTTAGTGGGTTTCCCATCAGTAGGGAAATCAACCCTTTTAAGTGTTATTACCTCAGCTAAACCTAAAATCGGCGCCTACCACTTTACGACAATTGTACCAAATCTAGGTATGGTTCGTACCCAATCAGGTGAATCCTTTGCAGTAGCTGATTTACCAGGTTTGATTGAAGGGGCTAGTCAAGGTGTTGGTTTGGGAACTCAGTTCCTCCGTCACATTGAGCGTACTAGAGTTATTCTACATATCATTGATATGTCTGCTAGTGAAGGTCGTGACCCTTATGAGGACTATTTAGCTATTAATAAGGAGTTAGAGTCATATAATCTTCGACTGATGGAACGTCCGCAGATCATCGTTGCTAATAAAATGGATATGCCGGAGAGTCAAGATAATCTTACAGAATTTAAGAAAAAACTTGCTGCAAACTACGATGAATTTGAAGAACTTCCAGCTATCTTTCCGATTTCTGGTTTGACCAAGCAAGGTCTGGTGACGCTTCTAGATGCAACAGCTGAATTGTTAGACAAGACACCAGAATTCTTGCTCTATGATGAGTCAGATATGGAAGAAGAAGCTTACTATGGATTTGATGAGGAAGAAAAAGCCTTTGAAATTAGTCGTGATGACGATGCAACATGGGTGCTTTCTGGTGAAAAACTGATGAAACTCTTTAATATGACCAACTTTGATCGTGATGAATCTGTTATGAAATTTGCTCGTCAATTACGTGGAATGGGTGTTGACGAGGCCCTTCGCGCGCGTGGAGCTAAAGATGGTGATTTAGTAAGAATTGGTAAGTTTGAGTTTGAATTTGTAGACTAGGAGACTGATATGGGAGATAAACCGATATCTTTCCGAGACGCTGATGGAAATTTTGTTTCTGCAGCAGATGTTTGGAACGAAAAAAAATTAGAAGAATTATTCAATCGCCTCAATCCCAATAGAGCTATTAGATTAGCTCGAACAAACAATGAGAATCAATCTCAGTAAAGAAGATAAAAATATCCGTGTCCAATTAGACACGGGTATTTCTTAATCTCCAAAGAAGAATGGAGGTGTAAATTTTTTTAATTTTTCAAAGCAGTGTTGAGCTGCATCTGAATTTTCACAAATTACGAGACAAACATCGTTTCCACAAAGTGTGGCAATTGCATCAGGAAAATTTAAAGCATCGATAATAGAACCAAAGGATTGAGCTAGGCCAGGAAGAGTCTTTAATAGGACTTGATGTTGAACAGGTTGCATTAAAACAAGACCATCTTCCATATAGACTTCTAGACGTTTTTCCCATTTTGAAGTTGATCCAGTATTAAGGACGTAGTAAGAATTATCTTCTTCTCGTACTTTAGAGAGATTCATACTTTTAATATCTCTTGAGAGAGTTGCTTGTGTAACTTGAATATTATTTTCAGCAAGAAGAGCTTGTAACTCAGACTGAGTATGAATTTTAGTTTTGCTAACAAGGGCACGAATAAGTTGGTGGCGGTGTTCTGATTTGTTCATAAAGTGTTACTCCTTGTACAAGGTACAGAAAGCGTGGACTGATCGAGATCGACAGTCAGGTGGTAAGCGGTATTGTCACGGATTGTGATTTCAAAGTCAGTAGTATAGAGGACTAAACGAAGAGTATCTTCTTCTTTTAACTTGTAAATAGTTGGTTGCAGTTCGAATTGGATATCTAACTATTCATTTATATTGATGCTCCTTACTGACAGTAAATTATTCAATTAGGATAGCCTTTTGTCACAACTTGTTGTGAATTTACAATCAATGGAAATTCACAGAGATTGTCAAACATGTGGTGTGGTAGTGAGTATTATAAATAATTGCACATGTTAGTTAGGGGTGATAGTATCTTTTGTCCAAACTCCAGTTGTAGGCTTATCATAAGCCCTTATTGGGGATTGAATTTGATACCAAGTGACCGTTCAAGTGGAGATATTTCCAAATTGAAAGTCTGATAGTTTATACCTTTTGACAAGGTAGGATAAGAGTAGACTGATTAAGATCGACAGTCAGGTGATAAGCGGTATTGTCACGGATTGTGATTTCAAAGTCAGTAGTATAGAGGACTAAACGAAGAGTATCTCCTTCTTTTAACTTGTAAATAGTTGGTTGCAGTTCGAATTGGATATCCATCCATTCATTAGCAGTAATCTCCTCTACCAACAGTAAATCATTCCTATTTTGTAAATTCAGGTAGCCTTTTGTCACGACTCGTTGTGCATTTTCACGAAAAGGCAATTCGTTGAGATTTTCCAACATATGGTAGCGACCGTTGTCAATAGTTCTAGCATTTAAAACAGCTGGATAAGGTTGTAGGTATTTCTTTTGACCAAATTCTATCAGTTGAGCAGATAAAAGCCCCTTGTTTGTGCTGGATTTAATACGCAGTTTAAGTTGTGCTCGGCCGTTCAAGTGAAGATCTTTAGTCACAGGAAGGTCAATGGTAATTTGATTGGCTTTCCCTTGATAGAGTTCCGTATTGAAGGTCTGGTATGTATTACCATAGCGTTCAAAATCCTTATCTGGGTACTGGTTTTGAATAACTTGCTCTCCTTGACCGAGTGAGAAAGTTTCTGAGCTTTCTTGATTTCCAAAATCATCAAGTGATAACCAAGTCTGAGGAGTGGTATTGTCCTGCCAGATAACAGTAGGAAGTTGAAAATCTGTATCTTGTCCCAGTAATTTCTTTGTCAACAAAGCATTCATGGACTCACGGAAGTCAATGGACTGCCAGTTGTTCATGTACACATGGGCACCATTATGGAAAAAGAGGTGCTTGTTTATATGAGTAGGTAGAGCATGGAACATCTGGTAAACATGAAGTGGTTTGACATTCCAATCCTGAGAACCATGGGTAAAGACAACCTCTGCCTTTACCTTATGGGCATTGAGCAGATAATTGCGGTCATGCCAAAACTGATTATAGTCGCCAGACTTGCGATCCAGTTGCGCTTTTACTTTTTCTAAGTCAGCTTGGTGAGCTTCATTACCACGAATATAGTCGCCAGCCAAGAGATTACGTGAGTAGGTTAGTTCAGCCAGGGAGTCAAAGTCCTCGCCTGGATAACCACCAGGGCTAGTCACCAGACCGTTTTCACGGTAGTAGTTGTACCAAGATGAAATGCCAGCCTCGGCAATGATAACTTCTAAACCATCTACACCTGTAGTCGCAAGCCCGTTTGACATGGTTCCAAGATAGGAAAGTCCAGTTGTGGCAACTTTTCCGTTTGACCAGTTAGCTTTGACTTGACGTTGGCGCGTGTGGTCGGTAAAGGCACGGCAACGACCATTGAGCCAGTCGATGACATTTTTATAAGCCTCAATTTGCTGGTAGTCTCCGTTAGTCATGAAACCAGTAGAGTCTTTGGTACCAACACCTGACACATAGAGATTGGCAAAACCTCGTGGGAGGAAGTAGTCGTTGAGTGTATAGCTAGAGTTGATGTGACTTAGCTTTTCCTCAGCTTCTGACACAAGCTCAGCTTGACCTTGGGGTTGGACGAGATTGAGTTGAGGTTCCTCTAGTTCAATCTTATGAGCAGGTTTAACCTCAAGCTCGCCCTCCATCTTGTAGAGAGCCTTATCGCTTGCCTTGTCATTTGTTCCCTGATGATAAGGACTGGCTGTCATGATGGCAGGGATTTGTCCCTCATAACGTGGACGAATAATGCTAACCTTGACTAAGTCTGGTAGACCTTTTTGGTCAGTATCGACACGAGACTCAACGTAGACCACTTCTCGAATCACATAATGGCTGGAAAAAGTTGCCAAACTCTTGCCGTTGAAGTAGTGGTAGGTATTATCTTCAGGGATAAGACCATCACTTACCAGTTGATCAATCAGGAGATTTCCTTTTTTGGTGCGAGTATTGAGTAACTGATAGAGTTTTTCAATCAAGTCACCATATACAATGGGAAATCCAGTTTCTTTACGAAACACTTCACTGTCTTCGAAGTCAACAAGGTAAGTAAAACCTAAAAGTTGAAAGGCTACAGTATAGAAAATATCTGCAGTTAGTTCTTTACTAGATTTAAAAAAAGTTAATATATCAGTATTTTTATCTGAAGCAAGTGTAGACAAGGGATAATCTGTATTCTGATATGTGAAATAAATTTTACGAATAAAGTCCTCAAATTGCTTTTTTTCTGAATCAGTAGGTTTTAGGTTGAAACCTAAAGAAACTAAATCATTCAGGGCCTGCGTTGATGAAGTTTTAAGATAGCTGTATTGATTAAAACGCATAAGACCTCCTATTTATGAAACATATTAAGGTTATTATATCAAAAAATAAAGAGAAAAGAAACTATAAAAATTAATAGAAATTATAATAAATAAAAATAAGTATTTGTGAAATAAACATGTAAAATAATAAACTTAAGTAAAAAAATATTAGTGATACTGTTGAAAATCGGGTAAGGATTGTCTAGTCAACTATGATTTGAGTTATTAGATATTAAAGCATCAGTAATAGTAATAGAAATTTAAAGAAAATGGTATAATATAGTGAGAAGGATAGAGGAGAAGTGTAAATTGATCGCACAACTAGATACAAAAACAGTCTATAGTTTTATGGAGAGCGTCATTTCGATCGAAAAGTATGTGAGAGCAGCTAAAGAATACGGCTACACTCATCTGGCTATGATGGATATTGATAATCTTTATGGTGCTTTTGACTTTCTAGAGGTTACAAAAAAATATGGCATTCATCCTTTATTAGGGCTTGAAATGACTGTATTTGTGGATGCTCAGGAAGTGAATTTGCGCTTTTTAGCTTTATCTAGTGTAGGCTATCAGCAGTTGATGAAACTTTCAACAGCCAAGATGCAGGGGGAGAAAAATTGGTCAGTTCTATCTCAGTATCTGGAAGATATTGCGGTAATTGTGCCTTATTTTGATGGACTGGAGTTGTTAAATCTAGGCTGTGATTACTATATAGGGGTTTACCCAGAAACACTGGCAAGCGAATTTCATCATCCAATCTTGCCCCTTTATCGGGTCAATGCCTTTGAAAGCAGGGATAGAGAAGTTTTGCAAGTCTTAACAGCGATTAAAGAAAATCTACCACTTAGAGAAGTTCCCTTGCGTTCACGACAAGATGTCTTTATATCAGCAAGTTCTTTAGAGAAATTATTCCAAGAACGTTTTCCGCAAGCCTTAGACAATTTAGAAAAGCTGATTTCAGGCATTTCTTATGATTTGGACACTAGTCTGAAACTGCCTCGTTTTAACCCAGCTAGACCAGCAGTAGAAGAGTTGAGAGAACGTGCTGAACTGGGGCTTGCTCAGAAGGGGTTAACTGGTAAAGAATATCAAGACCGTCTAGACCAAGAATTGGCTGTTATTCATGATATGGGCTTTGATGATTATTTCTTGGTTGTTTGGGATTTGCTGCGTTTTGGACGTTCGAATGGTTATTATATGGGTATGGGACGGGGTTCTGCAGTTGGTAGCTTGGTTTCTTATGCCTTAGATATCACAGGGATTGACCCAGTAGAGAAGAATCTCATTTTTGAACGCTTTCTCAATCGTGAACGCTATACTATGCCTGATATTGATATCGATATTCCTGATATTTATCGTCCAGATTTTATCAGGTATGTTGGCAATAAATATGGCAGTAAACATGCTGCTCAAATCGTTACTTTTTCAACCTTTGGAGCTAAGCAAGCTCTACGAGATGTCTTGAAACGTTTTGGTGTTCCTGAGTATGAATTATCTGCAATTACCAAGAAAATCAGTTTTCGTGATAATCTCAAGTCGGCCTATGAGGGCAATCTCCAGTTTCGTCAGCAAATCAATAGTAAGTTAGAATACCAAAAAGCCTTTGAGATTGCTTGCAAGATAGAGGGCTATCCAAGACAAACCTCTGTCCACGCGGCTGGTGTTGTGATCAGTGACCAAGACTTGACCAACTACATTCCTCTGAAGCACGGTGATGAAATTCCACTGACTCAATATGATGCTCATGGAGTTGAAGCTAGTGGGCTTTTGAAGATGGACTTTCTGGGACTAAGAAATTTGACCTTTGTCCAGAAAATGCAAGAATTGCTTGCTGAAACAGAAGATATTCACCTTAAAATTGAAGAAATAGATTTGGAAGACAAAGAAACGCTAGCTCTTTTTGCTTCTGGTAATACAAAAGGTATCTTTCAATTTGAACAACCTGGTGCCATTCGCTTGCTCAAGCGTGTGCAGCCAGTTTGTTTTGAAGATGTCGTAGCGACTACTTCTCTAAATAGACCAGGTGCTAGTGACTACATCAATAATTTTGTGGCAAGAAAGCATGGACAGGAAGAAGTGACTGTTCTGGATCCAGTACTGGAGGATATTTTGGCTCCAACCTACGGAATTATGCTCTATCAGGAGCAGGTTATGCAGGTTGCTCAGCGTTTTGCTGGATTTAGTCTTGGGAAAGCCGATATTTTGCGCCGAGCTATGGGGAAAAAGGATGCCTCTGCCATGCATGAGATGAGGGCTTCCTTTATTCAAGGCTCCTTAGAAGCTGGTCATACTGCGAAAAAGGCAGAGCAGGTCTTTGATGTTATGGAGAAGTTTGCAGGTTATGGTTTTAACAGATCCCATGCCTATGCCTACTCAGCCTTGGCCTTCCAGTTGGCTTATTTCAAAACACATTATCCAGCCATTTTTTATCAGGTCATGTTGAATTCTGCCAACAGTGATTACTTAACAGATGCCTTAGAATCAGGCTTTGAAGTAGCGCCTCTGTCCATCAACACCATTCCCTATCACGATAAAATTGCCAACAAGTCCATCTATCTAGGTCTGAAATCGATTAAAGGAGTCAGCAAGGATTTTGCGCTTTGGATTATTGAAAATAGACCTTATTCTAACATTGAAGATTTTATAGCTAAATTACCTGAGAATTATCTGAAACTTCCTCTGCTAGAACCTTTGGTAAAAGTTGGTCTTTTCGATTCATTTGAAAAAAATCGTCAAAAAGTATTCAATAATTTAGTTAATCTATTTGAATTTGTAAAAGAGTTAGGAAGTTTGTTTGGAGATACTATTTATAGTTGGCAGGAATCGGAAGATTGGACGGATCAAGAAAAATTCTATATGGAACAAGAGCTTTTAGGGATAGGTGTCAGCAAACATCCCCTACAAGCTATTGCAAGTAAGGCTATTTACCCGATTACCCCAATTGGGAATTTGTCAGAAAATAGCTACGCTATTATTTTGGTTGAAGTTCAGAAAATAAAAGTAATTCGTACCAAAAAGGGCGAAAATATGGCTTTCTTACAGGTAGATGATAGTAAGAAAAAATTGGATGTCACTCTCTTTTCAGACTTATATCGTCAGGTTGGGCAGGAAATAAAAGAGGGAGCCTTCTACTATATAAAAGGAAAAATCCAGTCACGTGATGACCGTCTGCAAATGATTGCACAAGAAATAAGAGAAGCAGTTGCTGAACGCTTTTGGATACAGGTTAACAATCATCAGAATGATCATGAGATTTTTAAGATTTTAGAAGAATATGAAGGACCAATTCCCGTTATAATAAGATATGAAGAAGAACAACGAACTATTGTTTGTCCCCATCATTTCGTAAAAAATTCTCCAGAATTAGAGGCTAGATTAAATGGAATGGTTATGAAAACGATTTATCGCTAAAAATACGGAAAATAGAAGAATTTTCTAATCAATTGTGGTATAATCAGTTAGAATGTTAAAAGAAAAAGGAGCATAAACCAAATGAAACGTATTGCTGTTTTGACTAGTGGTGGAGACGCCCCTGGTATGAACGCTGCCATCCGTGCAGTTGTTCGTCAAGCAATTTCAGAAGGAATGGAAGTATTTGGTATCTATGATGGATATGCTGGTATGGTTGCTGGTGAAATTCATCCCCTAGATGCTGCTTCAGTAGGAGACATCATTTCTCGTGGTGGTACTTTCCTTCACTCAGCTCGTTATCCAGAGTTTGCTAAACTTGAAGGGCAACTTAAAGGAATTGAGCAGTTGAAAAAACACGGTATTGAAGGTGTAGTTGTTATTGGTGGTGATGGTTCTTACCACGGTGCTATGCGTTTGACAGAACATGGCTTCCCAGCTATCGGTCTTCCTGGTACAATTGATAACGATATCGTTGGAACTGACTTCACAATCGGTTTCGACACAGCGGTTACGACTGCTATGGATGCTATCGATAAGATTCGTGATACATCATCAAGTCACCGTCGTACTTTTGTTATCGAAGTAATGGGACGTAATGCTGGAGATATCGCTCTTTGGGCGGGTATTGCAACAGGTGCTGATGAAATTATCATTCCTGAAGAAGGGTTCAAGATTGAAGACATCGTAGCTAGCATCAAAGCAGGATATGAATGTGGTAAAAAACACAATATCATCGTTTTGGCAGAAGGCGTTATGTCAGCAGCTGAATTTGGTCAAAAATTGAAAGAGGCTGGGGATACAAGCGACCTACGTGTAACAGAACTAGGACATATTCAACGTGGTGGTTCTCCAACTGCACGTGATCGTGTATTGGCATCACGTATGGGTGCACATGCTGTTAAACTTTTGAAACAAGGTATCGGTGGTGTTGCTGTTGGTATTCGTAACGAAAAAATGGTAGAAAACCCAATTCTTGGTACTGCTGAAGAAGGTGCTTTATTTAGCCTTACTTCTGATGGTAAGATTGTGGTTAACAACCCTCATAAAGCGGATCTTGAACTATCTAGCTTGAACAAGAACCTATCATAATCCATAAGTTTAGTTAATAAGACCTAAAAGGTCATATATATAAAGGAGTCACAAAAATCATGAATAAACGTGTAAAAATCGTTGCAACTTTGGGTCCTGCGGTAGAAATCCGTGGTGGAAAAAAATACGGTGAAGATGGATACTGGAGTGGAAAACTTGATGTTGAAGCTTCAGCTAAGAATATTGCTAAATTGATTGAAGCTGGTGCTAATACTTTCCGTTTCAATTTCTCTCACGGTGATCACCAAGAACAAGGTGACCGTATGGCAACTGTTAAACTTGCTGAAAAACTTGCAGGTAAAAAAGTTGGTTTCCTTCTTGATACAAAAGGACCAGAAATCCGTACAGAATTGTTCGAAGGAGATGCAAAAGAATACTCTTACACAACTGGTGAAAAAATTCGTGTTGCAACTAAACAAGGAATTCAATCAACTCGTGAAGTAATTGCATTGAACGTTGCTGGTTCACTTGATATCTATGATGATGTTGAAGTTGGACGCCAAGTATTAATTGACGATGGTAAACTTGGTCTTCGTGTTGTTGCTAAAGATGATGTGACTCGTGAATTTGAAGTTGAAGTTGAAAATGACGGTGTAATCGCTAAACAAAAAGGTGTTAATATCCCTAACACTAAAATTCCTTTCCCAGCTCTTGCTGAACGTGATAATGATGATATTCGCTTTGGTCTTGAACAAGGTATCAACTTTATCGCCATTTCATTTGTACGTACTGCTAAAGACGTTGAAGAAGTTCGTGCAATTTGTAAAGAAACTGGAAACGGACACGTTCAATTATTCGCTAAAATTGAAAACCAACAAGGTATTGACAACTTGGATGAAATCATCGAAGCTGCTGATGGTATCATGATTGCTCGTGGTGACATGGGTATCGAAGTACCATTCGAAATGGTTCCAGTTTACCAAAAAATGATCATCACTAAAGTGAATGCTGCTGGTAAAGTTGTTATCACTGCAACAAACATGCTTGAAACAATGACTGAAAAACCACGTGCGACTCGTTCAGAAGTATCAGACGTATTTAATGCTGTTATCGATGGAACTGATGCTACTATGCTTTCAGGTGAGTCTGCAAATGGTAAATACCCTCTTGAGTCAGTTACAACAATGGCTACAATTGATAAAAATGCACAAACACTTCTTAAAGAATACGGCCGTTTGAACTCAGATTATTTCGAACGTAATTCTAAGACAGAAGTTATGGCTTCAGCTGTTAAAGATGCTGCTAACTCAATGGATATCAAATTGATTGTAACTCTGACTAAGACAGGTCATACAGCTCGTTTGATTTCTAAATACCGTCCTGATGCTGACATCTTGGCATTGACATTCGACGAATTGACTGAGCGTGGATTGATGTTGAACTGGGGTGTTATCCCAATGTTGACAGATGCTCCATCATCAACTGATGATATGTTCGAAATTGCTGAACGTAAAGCAGTTGAAGCAGGTCTTGTACAATCTGGTGACGATATCGTAATCGTTGCTGGCGTACCACTTGGAGAAGCTGTACGTACAAACACAATGCGTATCCGCACAGTACGTTAATTTAAAATTAAAAGACCTATTAGAATAGCTCGTATAAGCTTTTCTAATAGGCTTTTTTTATCTAGGATTAGATATAATCCTAGATATTTTTTAGTAGTGAATGCATTGAATATAGTTTTTAAATGTTTTCAATGATCGAAGTATGATAAAAGAAATTAAGAAAATTGTTAAAAAATACCACATTGTTTGAAGTGAAAATTGAGTAAGGTAGATAAGATATAATTAGTGAACAAAAGCTATTAATGAATTGCTTATTAATTTTAAAAGAATGGAAAAAATGAAGAAATTATGATATACTTTAAGATAGGACCTTTTTAGAAATTTTGAAAGAGTATTAAAAATTTATAATGAAAAAAATTGTTATCAATGGTGGTTTGTCACTAAAAGGCGAAATCACCATAAGTGGTGCAAAGAATAGTGTTGTGGCCTTGATTCCAGCAATAATTTTGGCAGATGATATTGTCATTTTAGATAGTGTTCCTGATATTTCCGATGTTGTTAGTCTAGTTGAAATTATGGAGTTAATGGGAGCGACTGTCAAGCGTTATGATGATATCTTAGAAATTGATCCAAGAGGCGTAAAAAATATTCCGATGCCTTATGGTAAAATTAACAGTCTTCGTGCTTCTTATTATTTTTATGGTAGTTTGTTAGGACGATTCGGTGAAGCTACAGTTGGACTTCCGGGTGGATGTGATCTAGGCCCTCGTCCGATTGATCTTCATCTCAAAGCATTTGAAGCAATGGGGGCTAATGTGAGCTATGAGGGAGATAATATGAATTTATCTACCCAAGGAAAAGCTCTTCATGGAGCAAGCATTTATATGGATACAGTTAGTGTTGGTGCCACCATTAATACAATGATTGCAGCTGTGAAAGCTAAAGGACGCACGGTAATCGAAAATGCAGCTCGTGAACCAGAGATTATTGATGTTGCAACGCTGTTAAATAATATGGGAGCCCATATCCGTGGTGCGGGTACCAATATTATTACTATTGATGGAGTTGAAAAGCTTCATGGAACACGACACCAAGTTATTCCAGATCGAATTGAAGCTGGGACCTATATTTCCTTGGCTGCCGCAGTTGGTAAGGGAATTCGAATCAATAATGTTCTCTATGAACACTTGGAAGGTTTTATTGCTAAATTAGAAGAAATGGGTGTCCGAATGACTGTATCAGAAGACAGTATATTCGTTGAAGAACAATCTAATTTGAAAGCAATTAATATTAAGACAGCACCTTATCCAGGGTTTGCAACAGATTTACAACAACCAATTACTCCGCTTTTACTTAAGGCTCAAGGTCGAGGTACTATAGTTGATACGATTTACGAAAAACGAGTAAACCATGTTTTTGAATTAGCAAAGATGGATGCCGATATCTCAACAACTAATGGTCATGTTCTATATACAGGTGGACGTAGTTTACGAGGGGCAAGTGTTAAAGCAACTGATTTAAGGGCCGGAGCCGCATTAGTTATTGCAGCTCTGATGGCTGAAGGACAAACTGAAATTACAAATATCGAGTTTATCTTACGTGGTTATTCAAATATCATAGAAAAACTACGTAATTTAGGAGCAGATATTAGACTAGTTGAAGACTAATTCTTAGGGGTGTTTATGAATATTTGGACCAAATTAGCAGAGTTTTCTTTTATTGAGACGGATCGCTTATATTTGCGTCCTTTCTTTTTTAGTGATAGCCAAGCTTTTTATGAAATTGCTGCAAATCCTGAAAATCTCCAATTCATTTTTCCAAGTCAAGCTAGCTTAGAAGAAAGCCAATATGCGCTTGCCAACTATTTTATGAAATCTCCATTGGGAGTATGGGCTATTTGTGATCAGAAAAATCAGCAATTGATCGGTTCAATCAAGTTTGAAAAACTAGATGAAATTAAAAAAGAAGCTGAGTTAGGTTATTTTTTGAAAAAAGATTCTTGGTCTCAAGGATTTATGACAGAAGTCGTTAGTAAACTTTCTCAACTTTCCTTTGAAGAATTTGGTTTAAGACAATTATCTATTATCACTCATTTAGAAAACCAAGCAAGTCAAAAAGTTGCTCTAAAGGCTGGATTTAGTCTTTTTCGTCAGTTTAAAGGAAGTGATCGCTATACAAGGAAAATGCGAGATTATCTTGAATTTCGATATGTAAAAGGAGAATTCAATGAGTAAACACCAAGAAATTCTAAGTTATTTGGAGGATTTGCCAGTTGGTAAGCGTGTTAGTGTTCGGAGTATCTCTAATCATTTAGGTGTTAGTGATGGAACTGCTTATCGAGCTATCAAAGAAGCTGAAAATCGTGGAATTGTTGAGACACGTCCTCGTAGTGGTACAATTCGTGTTAAATCTCAGAAAGTGGCAATTGAAAAGTTGAATTATGCTGAGATAGCTGAAGTGACTTCCTCAGAGGTTTTAGCTGGGTGGGATGGCCTAGAACGTGAATTTAGTAAATTCTCTATTGGAGCAATGACTGAACACAATATTCTGTCGTATCTTCATGATGGCGGTCTCTTAATTGTTGGTGATAGAACTCGAATCCAACTTCTAGCATTGGAAAATGAAAATGCTGTTCTGGTTACAGGTGGTTTTCATGTTAGCGAAGAAGTATTACAACTAGCAAATCAAAAAGGAATTCCTGTTTTAAGAAGTAAGCATGATACCTTTACAGTTGCGACTATGATTAACAAAGCCCTCTCAAATGTACAGATTAAAACAGATATTTTGACTGTTGAGAAACTTTATAGACCAAGCCATGAGTATGGTTTTCTTAGAGAAACAGATACAGTTAAAGATTATTTGGACTTGGTTCGTAAAAGTAGAAGCAGTCGTTTTCCGGTTATTAATCAGCATCATGTAGTTGTTGGGGTTGTTACTATGAGAGATGCAGGGGACAAATCTCCCAGTACAACTATTGACAAGGTAATGACGCGAACTGTCTTCTTAACTGGTTTAGCGACCAATATTGCTAATGTGAGCCAACGAATGATAGCAGAAGACTTTGAAATGGTTCCAGTCGTAAGAGGCAATCAAACTTTACTTGGTGTTGTAACTAGACGAGATGTAATGGAGAAGATGAGTCGTTCTCAAGTTTCAGCCCTGCCTACTTTCTCTGAGCAAATTGGACAAAAACTTTCATATCATCATGATGAAGTTGTGATGACAGTAGAACCTTTTATGCTGGAAAAAAATGGAGTACTGGCAAATGGAGTACTGGCAGAGATCTTGAGTCATATGACCCAAGATTTAGTGGTAAATAGCGGACGGAGTCTAATTATTGAACAGATGCTCATTTACTTTTTGCAGGCTGTTCAGATAGATGATATTTTGCGGATTCAAGCACGTATCATCCATCATACAAGACGATCAGCTATTATTGATTATGATATTTATCACGGACATCAGATTGTCTCAAAAGCCAATGTAACAGTTAAAATTAATTAGAATCTTATTTAGAAACTAGGTAAAAACATGATAACATTAAAATCAGCACGTGAAATTGAAGCCATGGATAAGGCTGGTGATTTCTTAGCTAGTATTCATATCGGTTTACGTGATTTGATAAAGCCAGGTATTGATATGTGGGAAGTCGAAGAATACGTTCGTAGACGTTGCAAGGAAGAAAATTTCCTTCCGCTACAAATTGGAGTCGATGGAGCGGTTATGGATTATCCATACGCTACGTGTTGTTCGCTGAATGATGAAGTGGCTCATGCCTTTCCACGTCATTATATATTGAAGGACGGAGATTTACTTAAAGTTGATATGGTTCTAGGAGGTCCAATTGCAAAATCTGACCTTAATGTTTCCAAACTCAACTTTAACGATGTTGAACAAGTAAAAAAATACACGCAAAGCTACTCTGGTGGTTTAGCTGACTCATGTTGGGCATACGCAGTTGGTACACCGTCTGAAAAGGTGAAAAACTTGATGGATGTAACCAAAGAAGCTATGTATAAGGGAATTGAGCAAGCAGTAGTTGGTAATCGTATAGGTGATATTGGTGCAGCCATTCAAGAATACGCTGAGAGTCGTGGTTACGGGGTTGTTCGTGACCTAGTAGGACATGGTGTAGGACCAACAATGCACGAAGAGCCAATGGTGCCTAACTATGGTATTGCAGGTCGTGGTCTTCGACTTCGTGAAGGGATGGTCTTGACAATCGAACCGATGATTAATACTGGTGATTGGGAAATAGATACGGATATGAAAACTGGTTGGGCACATAAAACGATTGACGGAGGCCTTTCTTGCCAATATGAACATCAATTTGTTATTACCAAGAATGGACCAGTAATCTTGACTAGTCAAGGTGAAGAAGGCACATACTAAAGAGTTTAAAGGAGCTTGGCTCCTTTTTTGATACTGCAAATCGATTGCCGTAGCAGATTTCTTACAAAAATCCTTTTTTATAGTAAAATGTGATTAAACTTATTAAGAAAGCAGGTTACTTATTGGAAACAATCTTATTTTCTATTTCAGTTTTCTTAGCTGGTGTTCTATCCTTTTTTTCTCCTTGTATTTTTCCGTTATTACCGGTTTATGCAGGAATTTTATTGGACGAGCATGAAAATGAAAAATACTTTGATTTATTTGGGAAAAAGCTTGCTTGGTCGGGTTTGATCAGAACTCTTTGCTTCATTGCAGGTATTTCACTCATTTTCTTTATTTTAGGATTTGGAGCTGGTCTTCTTGGCAATATTCTTTATGCTGATTGGTTTCGATACACAATGGGTATTATCATTATTGTTCTAGGTCTTCACCAGATGGAAGTTTTTCATTTAAGAAAGTTGGAAGCTCAAAAAAGTTTTACTTTTAAAAAATCAGATAATAATCGTTATTTATCAGCATTTTTACTTGGTATTACTTTTAGTTTTGGATGGACCCCATGTATTGGACCTATTTTAAGTTCTGTCTTAGCGCTTGCAGCTTCTGGAGGAAATGGAGCAGTTCAAGGAGCGATATTGACTTTAATTTATACTTTTGGCATGGCTCTTCCTTTCTTAGTCTTAGCTTTAGCTTCAGGGATTGTGATGCCTTATTTCAGCAAGATTAAACCTCATATGTTATTGCTAAAGAAAATAGGTGGTTTTCTTATCATTTTAATGGGAATTTTATTGATGTTAGGTCAATTAAATGCTTTATCAGGATTACTTGGATAAAAGGAGAAAAAGATGAAAAAAATTATTTTTACAGGGATGAGTCTCTTGTCGTTATTAGTATTAATTGCATGTAGTCAAGACGAGCCTAAAAAGACTCAAGGGGAACAACAAATTCAGAAACAACAACAAACGCCCGTACAACAAATTGCTGTTGGTAAAGATGCACCAGACTTTACTTTACAATCTATGGATGGCAAAGAAGTTAAGCTATCGGATTATAAAGGCAAGAAGGTTTATTTGAAATTTTGGGCTTCTTGGTGTGGACCATGTAAAAAAAGTATGCCTGAGCTAATGGAATTAGCTGCAAAAACAGATCGTGATTTTGAAATTTTAACAGTCGTAGCACCTGGAATTCAAGGTGAAAAATCAGTTGATGATTTTCCAAAATGGTTCCAAGAACAAGGATATAAAGACATTCCAGTATTGTATGATACTAAAGCAACCACTTTCCAAGCATACCAAATTCGTAGTATTCCAACAGAGTACTTGATTGATAGTCAAGGAAAGATCGGTAAAATTCAATTTGGAGTTATTAGTAATGCAGATGCTGAATCGGCATTTAAAGAAATGAATTAGAATTAAAAAAATAATCTGATTACTAAAGTAGTCAGATTATTTTAGAAAATATTCTAATAAATATTCACCATTTTCCTATATTTATGGTAGAATAGTATCAATATTTTATTTGGAGGTAAAATATGGATATTTTTAGAAGGAAAAATGTTAGTTTAGATAAAACAGAAATGCACCGTCATTTGAAGCTATGGGATTTGATCTTACTTGGAATCGGAGCAATGGTTGGAACAGGTGTATTTACGATTACTGGTACTGCGGCAGCCAATCTTGCAGGACCTGCTCTTGTGATTTCGATTGTTATTTCAGCCTTTTGTGTAGGCTTATCGGCTCTCTTTTTTGCTGAATTTGCTTCCCGAATACCAGCTACAGGAGGGGCTTATAGCTATCTATACGCTATTTTAGGAGAATATCCTGCTTGGTTAGCTGGTTGGTTAACTATGATGGAGTTTATGACAGCTATTTCTGGTGTTGCTTCTGGTTGGGCAGCTTATTTTAAAGGGCTTTTACTTCAATATGGTATTTCTCTCCCACGAGTTTTAAATGGCACTTTTAATCCCACAGCTGGTACTTTTATTGATCTCTTACCTATTATTGTCTTGTTGCTAGTAACTTTACTCGTTTTACTAAATGCAAAGGCCGCTTTACGTTTTAATTCCCTTTTAGTAATTTTGAAATTCTCTGCTTTAGCTCTTTTTATCTTAGTAGGAATTTGGCACATTAAGCTAGACAATTGGTCTGACTTTGCACCTTATGGTTTTGGTCAAATATATGGAGCTAGCACGGGTATAATGGCTGGTGCTTCTCTAATGTTCTTTGGATTTTTAGGATTTGAATCCATTTCAATGGCGGTAGATGAAGTTAAAAAACCTCAAAAAACAATTCCAAGAGGTATTGTACTATCTCTTTCTATTGTTACCATACTCTATGCTCTTGTAACTCTTGTTTTGACAGGGATTGTTCATTACAGCAAACTTAACGTGGATGACGCAGTTGCCTATTCTCTTCGTAGTATTGGAATAGGTTGGGCAGCCAATTACGTTTCCTTAGTTGCCATTTTAACACTAATTACAGTTTGTATTTCAATGACCTATGCCTTATCACGTATGATTTACAGTTTAGCGCGTGATGGTTTAATGCCTTCAACTTTTAAAAAATTAACAAAAACAAGTAAAATACCAAAAAATGCGACTATTTTAACAGGTTTAGCATCTGCTATAGCAGCAGGTATCTTTCCGCTAGCTAGTATTGCTGCATTCTTAAATATTTGTACATTAGCTTACTTAATCATGTTAGCTTATGGATTAATTAGATTGCGTAAAGAAAAAGGATTGCCTAGTGAAGGTGAGTTTAAGACTCCTCTAGTTCCATTTTTGCCAATACTCTCTATAATAATTTGTTTATCATTTATGTTACAATATAATGTTGAAACTTGGCTTGCATTCTTTATTGCATTGTTAATTGGTTCTCTCATTTATTTCATCTATGGTTATAAACATTCTAGTTTGGAAGTCATTGAAACTTCTAAACAATAATGGATGAAACTTAATATAAAAGACATAGAAAGATTTAGTTAGAGTTTTTCTATGTCTTTTTTTATTTCAAAATTATGATCTTATATAGGAGAGAGGTTTGATTTAAGCCTGAAATATTTCTAGTGTATTTAATTCTATTAGATTTCTTATGAAAATGGAGAATCAAATTATATTTCTTCTTTTTCAAAGGTAAATCCTTCACCAAGGATTTCATGAGCATCAGTAATAGTTATAAAGGCCTGGGGATCAATACGGTGTATCATTTCTTTAATTTTAACAATTTCATTTCTACCCACTATACAATAAATAATTTTTAAGTCTTCTTTACTATAGTATCCTTGTCCATGTATAAAAGTAACTCCCCGTCCAAGTTCATCATTGATTTCCTTGGCTAGTAAATCGGGAACTTTTGTAATAATCATAAATCCTTTTCCAGCATAACCACCTTCACCAATTAAATCAATTACCCGAGAAACTATAAAAGTAAAAAGTAGTGTGTAAGTAACTAAGCGTATATCTTTGAAAATAAGAAGGATAAGCATAAGAATACAGAAGTCAAGTATGAAGAGGAGTTTCCCCATGGATATATTTGTGTATTTATTGAGAATACGAGCCAAAATATCTGTTCCTCCAGTTGTACCACCAGCATTAAATATAATTCCTAGACCAATTCCCAATAAGGTTCCAGCGATAAGAGAAGTTATCAATAAATCTCCTTCTAGATCAATATGAATCGGAAATTTTTCAAACAGGGCTAACCAAGCAGATAAGGCTAAGGTCCCAAGTAAACTAGAGTAAAGATAACGAGCTCCAAAAATCTTCCATGCAAGAATAAAAAGTGGAATATTGATTAGAAGATTCATCAGTGAAACAGGAATCTTAAAAAGATAAAAAGTGATAAGAGTAATCCCAGTTGCTCCTCCTTCAAACAGATGATGAGGAACGACAAAATAAGTTAGACCAAAAGCATAGATAGCAGCACCTAGTAAAATCGTTAGAATGGGGAAAAATTTTTTAATCATAGGACACCTCTTTTCTTATAAGTTGATTATATCAAATTTTCAGAGAAAATTTCATGGACTCTATTAGGATTTTTAAACTTTTTTTGATATAATTATAGTCAAGATAACCAATATGAATCATAAAATAGAAAGATTGTAACTATGACAAAACTTAAAATTGTAACAGATTCATCTGTTACTATTGAACCAAACCTAGTCGATCAATTAGGCATCACAGTTGTTCCTCTATCTGTGATGATTGATAATGTTGTTTATTCTGATGCTGATTTAAAAGAAGAAGGTAAATTTCTTCACTTGATGCAAGAAAGCAAAAATCTTCCAAAGACAAGTCAGCCTCCTGTAGGTATCTTTGCTGAAATTTTCGAAGATTTGAGTAAAGATGGCAGTAAAATTCTAGCAATTCACATGTCTCATGCACTTTCTGGAACTGTGGAAGCAGCTCGACAAGGGGCTAGTTTATCGACTGCAGATGTTACTGTGATTGATAGCTCATTTACAGATCAAGCGTTGAAATTCCAAGTCGTAGAAGCAGCAAGATTGGCAGAAGAAGGAAAAGATTTAGATACAATCCTATCTCGAGTTGATGAAATTAAAAATACATCAGAACTTTATATTGGAGTCTCAACTTTAGAAAACTTAGTTAAGGGCGGACGCATTGGAAGAGTTACTGGTTTACTTAGCTCCCTTTTAAATATTCGTGTGGTCATGCAGATGAAAAATCATGAATTGCAACCGATTGTAAAAGGACGTGGTGCTAAAACCTTTAAAAAATGGTTAGACGAGTTTACTAGATCACTTGATGGACGTTCTATCGCAGAGATAGGAATTTCCTATTCAGGTAATCCTGAGTGGGCAATTGAGATGAGAGAAATATTACAATCCTATGTTGAAAATCCAATTTCTGTTTTAGAAACTGGTTCTATTATTCAGACACATACCGGTGAAAACGCTTGGGCCATCTTGGTTCGTTATCATTCCTAAAAAAATAAATAAAATAGTGAGAATTAGCGTTTTTAACTTGACCTAAAACAGATTTTAGGATATGATTATATTTGTTAATTAGAAATTAATTTGGAGGAATCATTAACATGGCAAACAAACAAGATTTGATCGCTAAAGTAGCAGAAGCTACAGAATTGACTAAGAAAGATTCAGCAGCAGCAGTTGACGCTGTATTCGCAGCAGTAACTGAATACCTTGCAGCTGGTGAAAAAGTTCAATTGATCGGTTTCGGTAACTTTGAAGTTCGTGAGCGTGCTGCACGTAAAGGTCGCAACCCACAAACTGGTAAAGAAATCAAGATTGCAGCTTCTAAAGTTCCAGCATTTAAAGCTGGTAAAGCTCTTAAAGACGCTGTTAAATAATTACCATTTAAAAAAACCAATTGTCTGAAGTTTAATCTCAGACAATTGGTTTTTTAATATCATGCAATAAGATTCTAAAAACGGCCCCCACTGTGTAGGAGTCGTTTTTAGAATTAGTTTTTAGAAGCTGCTTGGAATTCTGGGTTTTTCCATGCTTCATCAATGATAGCTTGCAATTCTCTAGCAGATGCTTGCATTTTTTGAGTTTCTGCATCGTTCAACGGGATGTTAACTGGACGAACGATACCGTGTGCACCAACGATAGCTGGTTGACCAATAAAGACATTTTCAACTCCGTATTGACCTTCTTGGAACACAGAAAGTGGAAGAACTGCATTTTCATCATCAAGGATTGCACGAGTGATACGAGCAAGGGCTACTGCGATACCATAGTATGTAGCACCTTTTTTGTTGATGATTGAGTAGGCAGCATCACGAACGGAGATGAAGAGTTCAACAAGATCCGCTTCGTTCAAATCACGGTTCTCTTGCAACCACTGTTCCAATTTGACACCGGCAACGTTAGCGTGAGACCAAACCGCAAATTCTGAGTCACCATGCTCACCCATGATGTAGGCATGGACTGAACGCGCATCAACACCGATTGTTTCAGCAAGAGCTTGACGGAAACGAGCTGAGTCAAGAGAAGTACCTGAACCAATAACGCGTTCTTTAGGGAAACCAGAGAATTTCCATGTTGAATAAGTCAAAACATCAACAGGGTTAGCTGCTACAAGGAAGATTCCATCGAAACCAGAAGCAACAACTTGTTCAACAATTGATTTGTTGATAGCAAGGTTTTTACCTACAAGGTCAAGACGAGTTTCACCTGGTTTTTGAGGAGCACCAGCAGTGATAACTACAAGGTCAGCGTCAGCACAGTCTTCGTATTTTGCAGCGTAGATTTTTTTAGGTGAAGTGAAGGCAAGGGCATGGCTAAGGTCTTCTGCGTCACCAACCGCTTTTTCAAACAATTGAGGAATTTCAATGATTCCAAGCTCTTGTGCAATTCCTTGGGTAACAAGCGCGAAAGCATAAGATGAACCTACGGCACCGTCACCGACAAGGATCACTTTTTTGTGTTGTTTAGTAGAAGTCATTTTCTAAACATCTCCTTCAATTTTTTTAGGGAATTCCCCAGATATTTTCATTCTATCACTTTTAAAAAGCTTTGTCACGGAAATGCCCTCTTGTTCTTGATGTAAACGTTTTAGTGATTTCCAAAGACTGAAATAATCTACAATTTATGGTATAATATATCTAGTTACTAATTGTGAAATGAGGCATTTATTAATGCAGGATAAAAACTTAGTGAATGTTAATCTAACAAAGGAGATGAAGACCAGCTTTATCGACTACGCCATGAGTGTTATCGTAGCGCGTGCTCTTCCTGATGTTCGAGATGGCTTAAAACCAGTTCACCGTCGTATTCTTTACGGAATGAATGAACTAGGTGTTACTCCAGATAAACCCCATAAAAAATCTGCTCGTATTACCGGGGATGTCATGGGTAAATACCACCCCCACGGAGACTCGTCTATTTATGAGGCTATGGTTCGTATGGCCCAGTGGTGGAGCTATCGTTACATGCTCGTTGATGGACATGGAAACTTTGGTTCTATGGACGGGGACGGTGCTGCCGCACAGCGTTATACTGAGGCACGTATGAGCAAGATTGCTCTGGAAATGCTTCGTGATATCAATAAAAATACGGTTGATTTCGTAGACAACTACGACGCCAATGAACGTGAACCCTTGGTCTTGCCAGCTCGTTTTCCAAACCTTTTGGTCAATGGGGCAACTGGGATTGCCGTAGGGATGGCTACCAACATTCCTCCTCACAATCTAGGTGAAACCATTGATGCCGTTAAGCTAGTCATGGATAATCCAGAAGTGACTACAAGAGATTTGATGGAAGTATTGCCTGGCCCAGACTTTCCAACAGGAGCACTCGTTATGGGGAAATCAGGGATTCATCGCGCCTATGAAACAGGTAAAGGGTCTATTGTCTTACGTTCTCGTACTGAAATCGAAGAAACTAAGACTGGCCGTGAACGAATCGTTGTTACTGAATTTCCTTACATGGTTAATAAAACCAAGGTACATGAGCATATCGTCAAGTTAGTTCAGGAAAAACGCATTGAAGGAATTACAGCTGTGCGAGATGAATCTAACCGTGAAGGTGTTCGTTTCGTCATTGAGGTGAAACGAGATGCTTCAGCCAATGTAATCCTTAACAATCTATTTAAATTAACGCAAATGCAGACTAACTTTGGTTTCAATATGTTAGCGATTCAAAATGGTGTACCGAAGATTTTGTCTCTCCGTCAGATTTTGGATTCCTATATTGAACATCAAAAGGAAGTGGTTGTCCGTCGTACTCGTTTTGACAAGGAAAAAGCAGAAGCGCGTGCACATATCTTGGAAGGTCTTTTGATTGCCCTTGACCATATCGATGAAGTGATTCGCATCATTCGTGCAAGTGTCACGGATGCAGAAGCCCAAGCTGAGTTAATGAGTAAGTTTAAGCTTTCTGAGCGTCAAAGTCAAGCTATTCTTGATATGCGCCTCCGTCGTTTAACAGGATTAGAACGTGATAAGATTCAGTCTGAATACGATGATTTAATTGCTTTGATTGCAGATTTAGCAGATATTTTAGCTAAACCAGAACGTGTATCTCAAATCATCAAAGATGAATTAGATGAAGTTAAGCGTAAGTTTGGTGATAAGCGCCGTACAGAGTTGATGGTTGGAGAGGTCTTAACTCTTGAAGATGAAGATTTGATTGAAGAGTCTGATGTTTTGATTACTCTTTCGAACAAGGGTTATATTAAACGTTTAGATCAGGATGAATTCACTGCTCAAAAACGTGGAGGACGTGGGGTTCAAGGAACTGGAGTTAAAGATGACGACTTTGTTCGTGAATTGGTTTCAACTAGCACCCATGATCATTTGCTCTTCTTTACAAATAAAGGACGTGTTTATCGTCTTAAAGGTTACGAAATTCCTGAGTATGGCCGTACAGCTAAAGGATTGCCAATAGTCAATCTTTTAAAACTAGACGAAGGCGAAAGTATTCAGACTATCATCAATATTGAGTCAGAACGTAGTGATGAAGCTTATCTTTTCTTCACAACTCGTCATGGAATTGTAAAGAGAACTAGTGTTAAGGAATTTGCAAATATTCGTCAGAATGGACTAAAAGCCTTGAATCTTAAGGATGAAGATGAATTAATAAATGTCTTGTTGACAGAGGAAGATACAGACATTATCATCGGTACCAAATTAGGCTATGCGGTTCGATTTAATCAATCTACTGTCCGTTCAATGAGTCGTAGTGCAACTGGTGTCAAAGGCTTGAGTCTTCGTGAAGGTGACACAGTTGTTGGAGCAAGACTTATTACTGACCAGGACGAAGTCCTTATCATCACTGAAAAGGGGTATGGTAAACGTACAATCGCTACTGAGTACCCAACAAAAGGTCGTGCTGGTAAAGGAATGATAACAGCTAAAATAACTGATAAAAATGGCTTATTAGCAGGTCTTTTGACAGTTAAAGGTGATGAAGATTTGATGATTATTACGGATACAGGTGTTATGATTCGAACAAATGTAGCTAATATTTCACAAACAGGTCGCTCTACTATGGGAGTAAAAGTAATGCGTCTGGATCAGGATGCTAAGATTGTAACCTTTACAAGTGTTGCAGCAACAGAAAAAGAAGAAGTTGGGACAGAAATTAAAACAGAAGGTGAAGCATAATGTCTCGAAAAAATACCAAAAAGAAAAACAAAAGAACTAATACACTAAGAAATATCTTAGCTGTATTGCTAATACTTATCTCTCTAGCTTTAATTTTTAATTCTAAGATTCGTGATGCTTTTATTGCTTGGAATTCGAATAAGTACCAAGTTAGTCAAGTGACTAAAGAAAAAATAGAAGAAAATAAAGATACTGAAGGAAATTTTGATTTTTCTTCGGTAAACTCTCTTTCATCTGAAGCAGTTTTAGCTTCCCAATGGGATGCACAACAGTTACCAGTTATTGGAGGAATAGCAGTACCTGAACTTGAGATCAACCTACCTATTTTTAAAGGGGTTGATAATGTAAATCTTCTATACGGTGCGGGTACTATGAAACGTGAGCAAGTTATGGGGAAAGGGAACTATTCACTAGCTAGCCATCATATTTTTACAGGTAATAATGCGAGTCAGATGTTGTTTTCTCCATTAGATCGAGCAAAACAAGGTATGAAAATTTACTTGACGGATAAAAATAAGGTCTACACTTATGAAATTCGCGAAATAAAACGCGTTACACCAGATCGTGTTGATGAGATTTATGACCGTCCTGGTGTTGATGAAATCACTTTAGTGACTTGTGAAGATGCAGCTGCAGCAGAGCGAATCATTGTAAAAGGGGATTTGAAAGAAACTAAAGACTATGAAAAAACTTCTGAAAAAATTTTAACAGCTTTCAACCAACCATATAAACAATTTAATTAATAATTAAAGAATCAGTGAAGAGAAATTTTCACTGGTTCTTTTTACCTATCTAACTAGTAGGAGGATATAATGAATGCTACAAATCTTTTAAATAAAATAAGTAAAAGTTTTAACATTCAAATATTTTTCAAGCTTGTTGTTTATGTAGCTATAGACTACTCGAAATAAAATATTTTCATCTGATTATTAAAGTATAACAATAATATTGATTATTCAAAGAAAAACCATGTTATAGTATTGAATATAAAAAGGAGGTTTTTATGAGTTCTTCAGAGTTCATTTCGAAAATAGATTATTATTGCCACAAGAAAGAAAGTCTTTTCAAGCAAAGTAAGTTCAAATATGCTATTCGTTCTATGTTTGCCGGTGCTTTTTTAACTTTTAGTACAGCTGCAGGTGCGATTGGTGCTGATTTACTAAACAGCATTGTTCCAAATAGCGGATACTTCCTTTTCCCGTTTGTTTTTGCTTGGGGGCTGGCTTATATAGTCTTTCTAAATGCGGAATTGGTAACTTCGAATATGATGTATCTAACAGCGGGGGCATTTTTGAAAAAAATTAACTGGAAAAAGGTAGTAATCATTTTGTTATACTGTACCTTATTTAATTTAATTGGTGCATTAGTAGCAGGTTGGATGTTTGCAAACTCTTCAGCATTTTCTCATCTGACCCATGATAGTTTTCTGACAAAGCTAGTAGCTAAAAAGTTGGCTCGTCCAAGTGATTTGGTATTACTTGAGGGTATTCTTGCAAATGTCTTTGTAAATATTGCTATTCTTTCTTCTATTCTAGTAAAAGATGGTGCTGCCAAACTATGGATTATATTATCTGCTATTACTATGTTTGTATTCTTGTCCAACGAGCACATTGCCGCTAATTTTGCATCTTTTAGCATAATGAAATTCAGTATTGTTTCTGACCAGGTTGAACACTTTGATCTTGTAAATATTCTTCGTCATTGGGGAGTGACATTTATTGCAAACTTTATCGGTGGTGGACTTTTGATTGGTCTACCTTATGCTTACCTCAATAAAAATGAAGATACTTATGTAGATTAAAAACTTTTTTGGGTAAACTAGATAGAATTAGAGACTTATCAAATGTGTAATTTTGTTTATATTTAGTTATATATGGTAGTGTATATTAAATATAATGAATAACTAAAAATTTCAATAAAAAATAAGAATTTCATAAGCTTGTTTATAAATGTTATGTAATCGATTACCACAGCTATCATTTTTATAAAAATAGATCTGGGAAATCCTTTCCATAATATCGATTTTATGTTATAATTATCACAAATAAAAATTTTAGGAGTTTATTATGGTTTCTTCAGAATTTATCTCAAAGATTGAATTTGCTTGCAAGAAGAAAGAAAGTCTTTATAGTCAAAGCAAATTTAAGTATGCGATTCGTTCTATGTTTGCAGGTGCATTCTTAACTTTCAGTACAGCTGCTGGTGCAGTTGGGGCTGACTTGATTAATAAAATTGCACCAGGTAGTGGACGTTTCCTCTTCCCATTTGTCTTTGCTTGGGGATTGGCCTACATTGTTTTCTTGAATGCCGAGTTGGTAACATCAAATATGATGTTCTTGACTGCTGGCAGTTTCTTGAAAAAAATCTCTTGGAGAAAAACAGCTGAGATTTTACTTTACTGTACCTTGTTCAACCTTATCGGGGCTTTGATAGCAGGTTGGGGCTTTGCCCACTCAGCAGCTTATGCACATCTGACACACGATAGTTTCATCTCAGGGGTTGTTGAGATGAAGTTAGGCCGTTCAAATGAATTAATCTTGCTTGAGGCGATTTTGGCAAATATTTTCGTAAATATTGCGATTCTTTCATTTGTTTTGGTCAAAGATGGTGGTGCCAAACTTTGGCTTGTGTTGTCAGCTATTTACATGTTTGTATTCTTAACAAACGAGCACATTGCGGCGAACTTTGCTTCTTTCGCGATTGTAAAATTCAGTGTTGCTGCTGATTCAATTGCTAACTTCGGTGTTGGAAATATGCTTCGTCACTGGGGTGTAACCTTCATTGGAAACTTTATCGGAGGAGGCCTCTTGATGGGTCTTCCATATGCCTTCCTCAATAAAAATGAAGATACTTATGTAGATTAAGAAAATGAGCACGATTGAGTCGTGCTTTTTTCATTTTTTAAATAGGGTAATAGCTATTTCTTATATCAAAATATAGAAAACTGATATTTGTAAACTATACCTTAAGGTGCTACAATATCCTTAATCAAACTATTTGGAGGTCGTTTTATGACTCGTGATTTTAAATTTGAAACCTTGCAACTACATGCTGGTCAAGTTGTGGATCCAGCTACCAAGTCTCGTGCAGTGCCGATTTATCAAACAACATCCTTTGTTTTTGATGACACGCAGGAAGGTGCCGATTTGTTTGCCTTGAGAAAACCAGGGAACATCTATACTCGTATCACCAACCCTACAACAGCTGCCTTTGAAGAAAGAATTGCTGCTCTTGAAGGTGGTGTTGGAGCTCTTGCAACCGCATCAGGTATGGCTGCAGTGACTTATACGATTTTGGCGCTTGCCCATGCTGGTGACCATGTGGTAGCAGCATCAACTATTTACGGTGGAACCTTCAATCTTTTGAAAGAAACTCTTCCTCGTTATGGGATCACAACAACCTTTGTGGACGTGGATAATTTGGAGGAAGTAGAAGCAGCTATCAATGAGAATACCAAGCTTGTCTTGATTGAAACCTTGGGCAACCCCTTGATTAACATTCCAGATTTGGAAAAATTGGCAGAGATTGCTCATAAGCATCATATTCCACTTGTTTCTGACAATACTTTTGCTACACCTTATTTGATTAACGTCTTTTCTCACGGTGTAGATATTGCCATTCACTCTGCGACTAAGTTTATCGGTGGGCATGGTACGACTATTGGTGGAGTGATTGTCGATAGCGGTCGTTTTGACTGGGCAGCTTCAGGGGAATTCCCTCAATTTGTTGAGGAAGACCCAAGCTACCACAATTTGAGCTATACTCGTGATGTGGGTGCAGCAGCCTTTATTATCGCTGTCCGTGTTCAATTGCTTCGTGATACAGGTGCAGCCTTGTCGCCATTTAATGCCTTTCTCTTGCTCCAAGGACTTGAAACGCTTTCACTTCGTGTGGAACGTCATGTACAAAATGCTGAGAAAATTGTTGATTTTCTTGTAAATCATCCTAAGGTAGAAAAAGTCAACTATCCAAAACTTGCTGATAGTCCTTACCATGCCTTGGCTGAGAAATACTTGCCAAAAGGTGTCGGATCAATCTTTACCTTCCATGTCAAAGGTGGGGAGGCAGAAGCACGCAAGGTAATTGATCATTTAGAAATCTTCTCTGACCTAGCAAACGTGGCAGATGCTAAATCGCTTGTGGTTCATCCAGCAACAACTACTCACGGTCAATTGTCAGAAAAAGACCTAGAAGCAGCAGGTGTCACACTAAACCAAATCCGTTTGTCTATCGGTCTTGAAAATGTAGATGATTTGATTGAAGACTTGCGCTTGGCCTTGGAAAAAATTTAAAGTAAAAGATATAAACAGTGGGTTTCGACTCACTGTTTTTGATTTTCCCTCAGGCATGATATAATGGTTACAGAAGTCTAGAAAGAGGAAAGTTATGAACGAAATCAAATGCCCCAACTGTGGGGAAGTCTTTACAGTAAATGAAAGTCAGTATGCTGAACTATTGTCTCAAGTGAGAACGGCAGAGTTTGATAAGGAACTACACGATAGGATGAGGCAGGAACTGGCCTTGGCTGAGCAAAAGGCCATGAATGAACAACAGACTAAACTGGCTCAGAAGGATCAAGAAATTGCTCAATTACAGAGTCAAATCCAAAACTTTGATACAGAAAAAGAATTGGCCAAGAAAAAGGTTGAACAGATAAGCCATCAGGCCTTATTGGCTAAGGACAAGGAAGTACAGGCCTTGGAAAACCAATTGGCGACCTTGCGTTTAGAGCATGAAAATCAACTGCAAAAGACCCTTTCAGATCTAGAAAAAGAACGGGATCAGGTTAAAAACCAGCTTCTTTTGCAGGAAAAGGAAAATGAGCTCTCTCTTGCTTCTGTTAAACAAAACTATGAAGTTCAACTCAAGGCAGCTAGTGAACAAGTCGAATTTTACAAGAATTTCAAAGCACAACAATCTACAAAAGCGATTGGGGAAAGCCTAGAACAGTACGCAGAGAGTGAGTTTAACAAGGTTCGCAGTTTTGCCTTTCCAAATGCTTACTTTGAAAAGGATAACAAGGTTTCTGCACGTGGGTCTAAGGGGGACTTTATCTTCCGTGAATGTGATGAGAATGGGGTCGAAATCATTTCCATCATGTTCGAGATGAAAAATGAAGCAGATGGAACAGAGAAGAAGCACAAGAATGCAGATTTTTACAAGGAATTGGACAAGGACCGTCGGGAGAAGAACTGTGAATATGCGGTTTTGGTGACCATGCTTGAGGCCGATAACGATTACTTTAATACAGGGATTGTTGACGTCAGTCACGAGTATGAAAAGATGTATGTGGTCCGTCCTCAGTTCTTTATTCAGTTGATTGGGCTTTTGCGAAATGCAGCGCTTAATTCCCTAAAATACAAGCAGGAGTTGGCCTTGGTTCGCGAGCAAAATATTGACATCACTCATTTTGAGGAAGACTTGGATGCCTTCAAGCTAGCTTTTGCCAAAAACTATAATTCAGCTTCAACTAACTTTGGCAAAGCTATTGATGAAATCGACAAGGCCATCAAACGCATGGAAGAGGTTAAGAAGTTTTTAACCACATCTGAGAATCAACTTCGCCTCGCAAACAATAAGTTGGAAGATGTCTCCGTCAAAAAATTAACCCGAAAAAATCCAACCATGAAAGCGAAATTTGAAGCGCTGAAGGGGGAGTAGAAAGCAAAAATGAACGGTATTATCAACTTAAAAAAAGAAGCGGGGATGACCTCGCATGATGCGGTTTTTAAACTGCGTAAGATTTTGGGAACCAAGAAAATTGGTCATGGTGGAACCTTGGATCCGGATGTGATGGGTGTTTTGCCGATTGCGGTTGGCAAGGCGACCCGCATGGTCGAGTTTATGCAGGATGAGGGCAAGATCTATGAGGGGGAAATCACTCTTGGCTATTCAACGACGACAGAGGATGCTAGTGGGGAAGTAGTCGCTGAGACACCTGTTTTGTCGCACTTGGATGAAAAGTTTGTTGATGAAGCGATTGCTAGCTTGAATGGGCCTATTACTCAGATTCCGCCTATGTATTCTGCAGTCAAGGTTAATGGTCGTAAGCTCTATGAGTATGCGCGTGCTGGTCAGGAAGTGGAACGTCCAGAACGTCAGGTGACCATTTATCAATTTGAACGGACAAGTCCGATTTCTTATGAGAGCGAACTTGCACGATTTACTTTTCGTGTAAAATGCAGTAAGGGAACCTATATTCGTACCTTGTCAGTTGATTTAGGAGAAAAACTTGGCTATGCTGCTCATATGTCTCACCTGACACGAACAAGTGCTGCTGGCTTACAATTAGAAGACGCTCTTACCTTGGAAGAAATTACTACAAAAGTGGAAGCTGGTCAGCTGGACTTTCTCCATCCTTTAGAGATTGGAACAGGTGACCTTGTCAAAGTTTTCCTAACCCAAGAAGAGGCTACAGAAGTGCGCTTTGGTCGTTTTATCGAACTCGAACAAACAGAACAAGAATTAGCTGCCTTTGAAGATGACAAATTGCTAGCCATTCTAGAAAAACGGGACAATCTCTACAAGCCAAGGAAGGTTTTTAGCTAGTATAATTAGAGTGTAGGATTTGAATTCTTCCCCTAGACTATCCAAAACTAGACTATAAATTTTGCAAAAAATATGATAGAATAGACGACGGATAAAAAAACGGAGGATAGCATGCAAAATAGACCAATCATTATCGGAGTGACAGGTGGTTCTGGTGGTGGTAAGACCAGTGTTTCAAGAGCCATTTTATCGCATTTTCCTGATGAAAAGATTTCCATGATTGAGCATGATTCATACTACAAGGATCAGTCTCATTTGACCTTTGAAGAGCGTGTCAAAACCAACTATGACCATCCTTTTGCCTTTGATACAGACTTGATGATCGAGCAGATTAAGGAATTGTTGGCAGGGCGTCCGGTGGACATTCCGACTTATGACTATACAGAGCATACACGAAGTAGCAAGACCTATCGTCAGGAGCCTCAAGATGTCTTTATCGTTGAGGGGATTTTGGTCTTGGAGGACAAGCGCCTGCGCGATTTGATGGATATTAAGATTTTTGTGGATACGGATGATGATGTGCGCATTATTCGTCGTATCAAGCGTGATATGGAAGAGCGTGGCCGTAGCCTTGATAGCGTCATTGACCAGTACTTAGGTGTGGTTAAACCTATGTATCATCAGTTTATCGAGCCAACCAAGCGTTATGCCGATATCGTCATTCCTGAGGGAGTCAGCAATACCGTGGCTATCGACCTGTTGACGACCAAGATTGCTAAGATTTTGGAAGAAGCTCGAAACAGCAAATAATCAGATGTGGAGGCCTTGCCTCCTTTTTCTATTTTTCCCTCATAATGGTACATAAATGGAGATTTTTAGGCATATTTTTGGTATAATAATACCCATGAAAGAGCAAGAAAATGAATAGTAGGTGGAGATGGAAAAGTATTTATCGGTAACAACTTTGACCAAGTATCTGAAAATGAAATTCGATAAAGACCCTTACTTGGAACGGGTCTATTTAACTGGTCAAGTTTCCAACTTTCGTAAACGACCTACTCACCAATATTTCTCCCTAAAGGATGACCATGCAGTTATTCAAGCGACCATCTGGTCTGGGATTTATCAGAAATTAGGCTTCGACCTTGAAGAAGGGATGAAGATCAATGTGATTGGGCGTGTGCAGGTCTATGAACCAAGTGGTAGCTACTCCATCATCATTGAAAAGGCAGAGCCTGATGGGGTTGGGGCGCTTGCGATTCAGTTTGAACAACTCAAGAAAAAATTGACAGAAGAAGGCCTGTTTCAAGAACGCTTCAAGCAACCTCTGCCCAAATTTTCTAAGAGAATTGGTGTAGTAACCAGTCGCAGTGGAGCCGTTATTCGAGATATTATCACGACCGTCAGCAGGCGCTTTCCAGGTGTGGACATTCTTCTCTATCCGACCAAGGTTCAAGGTGAAGGGGCTGCGGAGGAAATTGCTCGAAATATTGCGCGTGCTAATCAACGGGACGATTTGGATTTGCTGATTATTGGTCGTGGTGGGGGTTCTATCGAGGATCTCTGGGCCTTTAACGAGGAAATTGTGGTACGAGCGATTTTTGAATCTCGTTTACCAGTTATCTCTAGTGTGGGGCATGAGACGGATGTGACCTTAGCGGATTTTGTGGCAGATCGCCGAGCTGCAACACCAACGGCTGCAGCTGAACTGGCAACACCTGTGACCAAGTTGGATCTATTAGCTCATTTGCAAAATCAGGAAAAACGGATGGCAACGGCAGTCCGAAATGTCCTATCGAAGAAACAAGAAGCTTTGAAAAAATGCAGTCAGTCTGTTATTTTTAGACAACCTGAGCGCTTGTATGACGGTTATTTGCAACGCTTGGATCAATTGCAACTGCGCTTAAAACAAAGTTTGCGAACACGGATTTCTGATAACAAACAAGTCGTCCAAGCACGGACGCATCGACTGGTCCAATTATCACCCGTTACCAAAATCCAACGCTATCAAGACCGTCTAGGTCAGTTGGACAAGCTCCTCCGTAGCCAAATGGCGTTAGTTTATGACGCCAAGGTTGCTGAAGTGAAGCGACTTTCAGAAGCCTTGCTGATGTTGGATACCAGTCGAATCGTGGCGCGTGGCTATGCTATTGTCAAGAAAGAAGAATCCGTAGTTGATTCGGTTGAAGCTTTGAAGAAAAAAGACCAAGTGACGCTTTTGATGCGTGATGGTCGAGTAGAATTAGAGGTTAAAGATGTCAAAACAAAAGAAATTTGAGGAAAATCTAGCAGAACTGGAAACCATTGTCCAAAGTTTGGAAAATGGTGAAATTGCTCTGGAAGATGCGATTGCTGCCTTTCAAAAGGGTATGGTCTTGTCAAAAGAGCTCCAAGCGACGCTGGACAAGGCTGAAAAGACCTTGGTCAAGGTCATGCAAGAAGACGGAACAGAAAGTGATTTTGAATGAAGAAGCAAGAAAAATTAGCTCTTGTCGAGTCGGCCTTGGAAGATTTTTATGGAGACCAGCAGTTTGCCTCTAGTTTGCGAGAGTCTGTTCTCTATTCCATTCATGCTGGTGGCAAGCGTATTCGGCCTTTTCTCTTGTTAGAAGTTTTGGAAGCCTTGCATATTACCATCAAACCTGCTCACGCGCAGGTGGCCGCGGCCTTGGAAATGATTCATACAGGGAGCTTGATTCATGATGATCTTCCAGCTATGGATGATGATGATTACCGTCGGGGACGATTGACCAATCATAAGAAATTCGGTGAAGCTATGGCCATTTTGGCTGGAGATGCCTTGTTCCTAGATCCTTACGCCTTGATTGCGCAGGCAGATTTGCCCAGTCAGATCAAGGTGGATTTGATTGCCAACTTATCTCTGGCTTCAGGAAGTCTAGGCATGGTAGCAGGGCAGGTTTTGGATATGGAGGGGGAACACCAAGTTCTAACTTTGGAAGAACTCCAGACTATTCATGCCAATAAAACTGGTAAACTGCTAGCCTATCCCTTCCAAGCAGCAGCCATCATAGCTGAGCTGTCTCCAGAATTACAAGAAAAACTGAAAACTGTAGGAGAGTTGATTGGTCTAGCTTTTCAAGTCAGAGATGATGTACTGGATGTGACAGCTAGTTTTGAGGAAATTGGCAAGACACCGCAAAAGGATTTACATGCAGAAAAGTCAACCTATCCAGCCTTGTTGGGCTTGGAAGAGGCTATTGCCTTTTGTAATCAGACTCTGGATCAAGCTAATGTAAAATTAGAAGAAATTGCTCAGCAGGTAGCTTTTGAGATAGAATCAATTGTAAATGTAGTAGAAAGTTTGAGAATCAATGGCTAAGGAAAGAGTGGATGTGCTAGCTTATAAACAGGGCTTGTTTGAAACGAGAGAGCAGGCCAAGCGCGGTGTGATGGCTGGTCTAGTCGTAGCAGTTCTTAACGGAGAACGGTTTGACAAACCAGGAGAGAAAATTCCAGATGACACCGAGCTAAAACTCAAGGGTGAAAAGCTCAAGTATGTCAGTCGTGGTGGCTTGAAACTGGAAAAGGCCTTGCAGGTCTTTGATTTATCAGTGGAAGGGACAACAACGATTGATATTGGGGCCTCTACTGGAGGCTTTACCGATGTTATGCTACAGAATGGTGCTGAGTTGGTCTTTGCAGTTGATGTCGGTACCAATCAGTTGGCTTGGAAATTACGTCAAGACTCACGGGTTATCAGCATGGAGCAGTTCAATTTCCGCTATGCTGAAAAGACTGATTTCGATCAGGAGCCGAGGTTTGCCAGTATTGATGTGAGTTTTATTTCCCTAAGTCTTATTTTGCCGGCCTTGTACCGTGTGTTGGCTGATCAAGGTCAGGTCGTGGCTCTGGTTAAGCCTCAGTTTGAGGCAGGACGTGAGCAAATAGGGAAAAATGGAATCATTCGCGAAGCCAAGGTTCATCAGACTGTTCTTGAAGCAGTTACTACCATGGCAGTAGAGGAAGGCTTTTCAGTTCTTGGTTTGGACTTTTCTCCGATCCAAGGTGGACATGGAAATATTGAATTCCTTGCTTATTTGAAGAAAGAAGATTTTGCAAGTAATCAAGTTCTTAGGGATATTGATGAAGTAGTAGAAAGGGCACATAGTCAGTTTAAAAATGAATAAAAAAGATAGACTTGAAAAAATCAGACGATTTGTGACAGATTATCAAATCGGTACGCAAGAAGAAATTGTAGAACATTTGAAAGAGGCAGGAATCACTGCTACTCAGGCAACGGTATCACGGGATATCAAAGAACTGGGTATTGTCAAAATTCCTTTGAGAGACAACACCTATGTCTATGAATTGCCAAAATCAATCGTGAAAAGTTTGCAACTGGCTGAAGACAATATTGAGTCAGCTGAATTGATGGATAAGATGATTAATCTCCAAGTTATTCCAGGAAATACAGCTTTTGTAAAAGCTCAGTTAATCGAGACTTTTGCTGACAAGATTTTTAGCTGTTTAGCTGATGATAGCTCGATTTTAGTCATTGCCAGAAGTGAAAGTCTAGCTGAGGAAATCTTTGAACAAGTAAAAAAATGGTAGGTCTATATGTTACTTGAAATTTCGATAAAAAACTTTGCCATTATTGAGGCTATTTCCCTCAATTTTGAAAAGGGGATGACTGTCCTGACTGGTGAAACGGGTGCAGGGAAGTCGATTATCATTGATGCTATGAATATGATGTTGGGAGCTCGTGCTACGACAGATGTTATTCGTCATGGTGCGCCAAAGGCAGAGATTGAGGGGCTTTTCTCAGTTGAGAATAGTCGCCTTTTGCAGGAAATTTTTGATGAGCAAGGTTTGGAAATGGGTGATGAAATTATCATCCGTCGGGAAATTTTGCAAAATGGTCGGAGTATCAGTCGTGTCAATGGTCAGATGGTTAATCTGTCTGTTTTGCGTGCTATTGGGCAACATCTTGTGGATATACATGGTCAGCATGACCAAGAGGAGTTAATGCGTCCTCAACTGCATATCCAGATGTTGGATGAATTTGGTGATACAGCCTTTTGGACCTTGAAAGAAACCTATCAAACGAGTTTTGATGCCTATCGTAAAATGCGTAAGCAGGTTCTGGAAGTCAAGAAAAACCAACAGGAACACAAGGCACGTATCGAAATGTTGGAATTTCAAATGGCAGAGATTGAGGCAGCAAACTTGCAAGCTGGAGAAGACCTGGCTCTCAACCAAGAGCGAGATAAACTTCTCAACCATAAAAATATAGCGGATACGTTGACCAATGCCTACAGTATGTTGGACAATGAAGACTTTTCAAGTCTAGCCAATGTTCGTTCAGCCATGAATGACATGGAAAGTGTCGAAGAGTATGATCCTGAATACCGTGAAATTTCAAGCTCTTTGTCTGAGACCTACTATGTCTTAGAAGATATTACCAAACGTTTGGAAGCTATTATTGAGGACCTTGATTTTGATGGTAATCGTCTTATGCAGGTTGAGAATCGTTTGGATCTCCTTCATACCATTACGCGTAAGTATGGTGGGACTGTAGACGATGTCTTGCTTTATTTTGTCAAGATTACGGAAGAATACAATCTCTTGACAGGAAATAACCTTTCATCTGAGGACATGGAAGCAGAGCTTAAGAAGTTAGAAGTCAATCTTGTCGATTTGGCAGGTCAGCTTGCCTCTGCTCGTCATGACTTGGCCCAGCAGCTCGAAGCTGAGATTAAACAAGAACTGCAAGACCTCTATATGGAAAAAGCCCAGTTTCAGGTTCGTTTTAGCAAGGGAAAATTCAGCCGTGAGGGCAATGAAATGGTCGAATTTTACATTTCAACCAACCCTGGCGAAGATTTTAAACCCTTGGTTAAGGTTGCTTCTGGAGGGGAATTATCTCGTCTCATGCTGGCTATCAAATCAGCCTTTTCACGCAAAGAAGGCAAGACCAGTATTGTCTTTGATGAGGTGGATACGGGAGTTTCAGGTCGCGTAGCCCAAGCTATTGCGCAGAAGATTCACAAGATTGGCCAGCATGGTCAGGTTCTGGCTATTTCCCATTTACCACAAGTGATTGCGATTGCGGATTATCAATTCTTTATTGAGAAGATTAGCAATGACCATTCAACGGTTTCGACTGTTCGTCTCTTGACGGTTGAAGAGCGAGTGGAGGAAGTTGCTAAGATGTTGGCAGGTGATGATGTGACGGAAGCAGCCCTGACGCAAGCCAGAGAATTGTTGAGAAACAGGGAGAAATAAGATGACAGACTATTATGTAATTGGAGATGTTCATGGAAAAGCTGGGATGCTGGAAGACCTTCTCAAAACATGGGATGGTCAGACCCAGTTGCTCTTTCTAGGGGATTTGATTGACCGTGGTGAAGATAGTCGCCGTGTCCTAGAGATGGTTAAGGACTTGGTCGATAATCAAGGGGCAATCTGTTTGTCAGGAAACCACGAGTATATGTTTTTGACTTGGCTCGATAACCCAGAAGGAAGCTATGATCACTATCGTCGCAATGGTGGAGATACAACCATTAACTCTATCCTAGGTCGTCCCTTGGATGCACCAGTTGATGGAGTAGAAGATGCCAAGCGTGTTGCTACTGAAGCGGCAGATTTGGTCGAATTTATTCGTCAAATGCCATTTGTGGTAGAGACAGACAAGTATATCTTCGTTCATGCAGGTATTGATTTGACCTTGGATGACTGGCGTGAAACCACAGATTATAAAAAAGTCTGGCTTAGAAAACCATTCCACGAAGCAGAAAATCATACTGGGAAAACCATTGTCTTTGGGCATACACCAGTTTATGGTTTGTTAAAGCAAGAGCGTGGTACAGCTGAACTTTGGACTACAGAAGATGGCAAGGTTGGAATGGATGGAGGAGCTGTTTATGGTGGTGTCCTTCACGGGATTGTCTTTACAGACCAAGGGATGACAGAACATCACTTTATTGAGAATGACGGCTTTGTCGCTGAAGATTAGTACTCCTAGCAGGGTATGGTCTTGTCAAAATGTCAAAAACAATTTATAATAAATAGATACCCTGAAAGGAAGAGAATCATGAACTTAGAAGAATTGAAAAAACGACAGGAGAAGATCCGTAACTTCTCTATTATCGCCCATATTGACCACGGGAAGTCGACTCTAGCAGACCGCATTTTGGAAAAGACAGAGACAGTTTCAAGTCGTGAAATGCAGGCTCAGCTCTTAGATAGCATGGATCTAGAGCGAGAACGTGGGATTACCATTAAACTCAATGCTATCGAGTTGAATTACACTGCAAAAGATGGGGAAACTTATATTTTCCACTTGATTGATACGCCAGGGCACGTGGACTTTACCTATGAAGTTTCGCGTTCGCTAGCTGCCTGTGAGGGTGCTATTTTGGTGGTCGATGCCGCTCAAGGTATTGAGGCTCAAACCCTTGCCAACGTTTATCTAGCCTTGGACAATGATTTAGAAATCATGCCAGTCATTAACAAAATTGACCTGCCAGCCGCAGATCCTGAGCGCGTGCGTACAGAAATTGAAGATGTCATTGGTTTGGATGCCAGCGAAGCAGTCTTAGCATCTGCCAAGGCTGGTATCGGTATCGAAGACATCCTTGAGCAAATCGTAGAAAAAGTGCCAGCGCCAACAGGTGATGTGACGGCGTCACTTAAGGCCTTGATTTTCGACTCTGTTTACGATGCTTACCGCGGGGTTATTCTCCAAGTTCGTGTCATGGATGGGGTGGTCAAACCTGGCGATAAGATTCAGCTTATGAGCAATGGTAAGACCTTTGATGTTACGGAAGTCGGTATTTTTACACCAAAAGCGGTTGGTCGTGATTTCCTTGCGACTGGTGATGTTGGTTATATTGCGGCTTCTATTAAGACGGTTCAGGATACTCGTGTAGGTGATACCGTTACCTTGGCAACCAATCCTGCGGCAGAGCCATTACATGGTTACAAGCAGATGAATCCTATGGTCTTTGCGGGTCTCTATCCAATCGAATCAAACAAGTACAATGACCTACGTGAAGCCCTTGAAAAATTGCAACTGAATGATGCTAGTCTTCAGTTTGAACCAGAAACATCTCAGGCACTTGGATTTGGTTTCCGTTGTGGTTTCCTTGGACTTCTCCATATGGATGTTATCCAAGAACGTTTAGAGCGTGAGTTTAACATTGATCTCATAATGACAGCACCATCTGTTATCTATAAGGTTAATTTGACTGACGGTGAGTCTATGGATGTGTCTAACCCATCTGAGTTCCCAGACCCAACTAAGATTGCGACCATTGAAGAGCCTTATGTTAAAGCGCAAATCATGGTACCACAGGAGTTTGTTGGAGCAGTAATGGAATTGGCTCAGCGTAAGCGTGGGGACTTTGTGACGATGGACTATATTGATGACAATCGTGTCAATGTTATCTATCAAATTCCACTAGCTGAGATTGTCTTTGATTTCTTTGATAAACTCAAGTCATCTACTCGTGGTTATGCAAGCTTTGATTACGAATTGTCAGAGTACCGCCCATCTAAGCTGGTGAAAATGGATATCCTTCTCAACGGAGACAAGGTGGATGCCCTCAGCTTCATCGTTCACAAGGATTTTGCTTATGAACGAGGAAAACTCATCGTTGACAAGCTTAAGAAAATTATCCCTCGTCAACAATTTGAGGTGCCAATCCAAGCAGCTATTGGCCACAAAATTGTGGCTCGTACGGATATCAAGGCCCTTCGTAAAAATGTTCTTGCCAAATGTTATGGTGGTGACGTTTCTCGTAAGCGTAAACTCCTTGAAAAACAAAAGGCTGGTAAGAAGCGCATGAAAGCTATCGGATCAGTAGAAGTTCCACAAGAAGCCTTCCTTAGCGTCTTGAGTATGGATGAAGAATAAGTTATCAGAAATGCATTTCCTTGTTCATAGGAAATTTATATAAGAATCAATAGTAAAGCAGGCTTGGATGGTCTGCTTTTTTAGTTTCTAGAACAGAAAAAATGTTTGTTATGTTTGTTTAATGTGTTTGTTTTTATACAACAAACTATAAAAACAACAAAAATATCAAAAAAAAGACAAAAAAGAACATAAAAACATTGACAACGATTTCATATAGTGTTATACTTAGAACATAAAGTTAATTGAAAGAAGGGAAAACCTTATGGGATTAGATCATTTCTTTGACAAAAACCTTGTGTTTTGCTTAGAAGCGGATAATCAAGAACATCTCTTTGATCAGGTTGCAACTTTATTGGAAGAACGAGAAATCGTAACTCCAACTTATCGTGAAGCCTTGATCACGCGTGAAAAGTCATTTCCAACTGGCTTAGATATGGAATTTCTAGGGAAAGATTTACCAAATGTTGCGATTCCCCATACTGATACAGTCCACAATCTAGCAGAGAAAGTTGTAGTAGTTCGACTAGAAAAACCAGTGACTTTCCACAATATGATTGCACCAGATAAGGAAGTAGAAGTATCCTTGCTCTTCTTTATCATTAATAACTCAAGTACGGGTCAAACTAATATCCTTGCTCAGTTAATGGACTTCTTTACAGGAAATGGTCACTTAGAAGACCTTGCCAAAATTTCTGAACCGGAAGCCCTCTATGCTTATATCTCTGAAGCAACTACTTAATTTTGTCTATTAAAAATATTAAAGCGGAGGAAATCTATATGATTAAAATTCTTGCTGCCTGCGGTGCAGGTGTTAACTCAAGCCACCAAATTAAAAGTGCTCTTGAAGAAGAACTTTCAAACCGTGGTTACGATGTTCACTGTGATGCAGTTATGGTTAAAGATGTTAACGAAGACCTTATTAAAGGTTATGATATCTTCACACCAATTGCTGCTACAGACCTTGGTTTTGATCCAGGTATTCCAGTAATTGAAGCTGGACCAATCTTATTCCGTATTCCAGCAATGAGCGCTCCAGTATTTGACAATATTGAAGCTGCTATCAAAGAACACGGTTTAAACTAACTTTAATTTGTTATCATTCATATAAAATAAAAAGGGAGGATATATTATGAATGTCATTATCGAACTAGCCAATAAGCTGTTCAAACCTATCTTGGAGATGGGTGGACCGATCATCATGTTGATCATTTTGACAGTATTGGCTCTACTTTTTGGAGTGAAATTCTCCAAAGCGCTTGAAGGTGGTATCAAACTTGCCATCGCTCTTACAGGTATCGGAGCTATCATCGGAATGCTAAACGGTGCTTTCTCAGCATCACTTGCAAAATTCGTTGAAAATACTGGTATTCAATTGAACATCACTGACGTTGGTTGGGCACCACTTGCTACAATCACTTGGGGATCTGCTTGGACACTATACTTCTTGCTCATCATGTTGATTGTCAACGTAGTGATGCTTGCTATGAAGAAAACTGATACACTCGACGTCGATATCTTCGATATCTGGCACTTGTCTATCACAGGTCTTTTGATTAAATGGTATGCTGACAACAATGGAGTTAGCCAAGGGGTTTCACTCTTCATCGCAACTGCAGCAGTTGTCCTTGTAGGTGTTCTTAAAATCATCAACTCTGATTTGATGAAACCTACATTTGATGACCTTCTTAACGCACCAAGTTCATCACCAATGACTTCAACTCACATGAACTACATGATGAACCCAGTTATCATGGTTTTGGATAAGATTTTTGAAAAATTCTTCCCAGGTCTTGATAAATATGACTTTGACGCTGCTAAATTGAACAAGAAAATCGGTTTCTGGGGATCTAAATTCTTCATCGGTTTCATTCTTGGTATCGTTATCGGTTTGATGGGTACTCCACATCCAGTTGAAGGACTTAAAGATGCTGCAAACTGGCAAGAAGTTATCAAAGGTTGGTTGTCTCTTGGTTTGACAGCCGGTGTAGCTTTGGAACTCTTCTCACTTATCGGTTCATGGTTCATCGCAGCCGTAGAACCACTTTCACAAGGTATTACAAACGTTGCTACTAAACGTCTTCAAGGACGTAAATTCAACATCGGTCTTGACTGGCCATTCATCGCTGGTCGTGCTGAAATCTGGGCTTGTGCCAACGTACTAGCACCAATCATGTTGGTTGAAGCTGTGCTTCTTTCAAAAGTCGGAAATGGTATCTTGCCACTTGCAGGTATCATCGCTATGGGTGTTACTCCAGCTCTCTTGGTTGTAACTCGTGGTAAATTGCTCCGTATGATTATCTTCGGAACACTCTTGTTGCCACTCTTCCTTCTTTCAGGTACACTTATCGCACCATTTGCAACAGAACTTGCTAAAGGTGTAGGTGCCTTCCCAGCAGGTGTGAGCCAAACTCAATTGATTACTCACTCAACACTTGAAGGACCAATCGAAAAACTATTTGGTTGGGCAATTGGTAACGCAACAACTGGTGACGTAACAGCACTTCTTGGTGCAGCTGCATTCCTTGTATTCTATGTAGGTATCTTTGCTTGGTATAGAAAACAAATGATCAAACGTAACGAAGAGTACGCAGCAAAAGCAAAATAATGCGCTCCTATAAAATGTAAATTGTAAAAGCTAGGTTGTCAATTTCCTAATTGGGAGTGACAGCCTAGTTTTTTTCTGAAGTAAAAAAATTTGGAGGTAAATAACTGTGATTGAATTAAAATCAGATAAATTAACAGTCGAGTTTAAAACACTCGGTGGCGCTCTTTCATCAATTAAAGATAATGACGGTATTGAATATTTATGGCAAGGTGATGCTAAATATTGGAGTGGTCAAGCACCAGTTCTCTTTCCTATTTGTGGTTCATTAAGAGAGGATACAGCCGTCTATATAGATGAGAAGGGGCAGGAAAGCAAAGGAAACATTCCTCGTCATGGTCTGGTCCGCAAGAAAGAATTTGACCTGGTAGAAAAAACTGATAATAGTGTAACCTTTGCTATTGAAGATGATGAAACTTCTTATGAAAACTATCCTTATCATTTCCGTTTAGAAATTACTTATACAGTTATAGGAAAAACTGTTCGTACACAATATAAAGTTTTTAATAAAGAAACTAATAAAGTAATGCCCTACTTTATTGGTGGACATCCAGGATTTAATTGTCCTCTACTTGATGATGAAGTCTATGAAGATTACTATTTAGAGTTTGAAAAAGAAGAGACTTGCTCTGTTCCACGTCCTTTCCCAGAAACGGGTATGCTGGATTTTCAAGATAGAAGTCCATGGCTAAAGGGGCAAAAAGAAATCGATCTTAGTTATGATCTTTTCAGCACAGATGCAGTCACCTTAGATGAATTGCAATCTAGAACAATTGCCCTTCGTTCTCGTAAACATGATAAGGGATTGAAAGTGCACTTTGCAGAGTTCTCAAATCTCATTATCTGGTCAACTCTGAATAAAGGTCCTTTCATTGCTTTTGAACCATGGTCTGGCTTGTCAACATCCCTTGAAGAAGGAGATCATCTAGAAGATAAGAAGAATGTTCGACTATTAGAAGCAGGTCAGGTAGATCTAATTGGGTTTGAAATCCAAATTCTTTAAAATTAAAACAGAAAACAAACATTAACTGTTGACTTTTTTCTAAAATAAGAGTATATTATGTTTGTAAGGAACAAATGATGTTTGTAACAAACAAATAATCACTTGTTATATTCTCTTTCGTGGAGAAAGATTATTTCTAGGGAAATGATTTCCTAAACTTGAATAAGGTGTGTAATTCATCTCATTCAATCCAATTTGTCAATAAACTGCTAGAAAGCTTTTGTAGGTAAACTGCTAATCATAAAAGTCTTTACTAGCCTAGAAAAATAAAAAGGAGTATACAATATGTCTATTGTTATCGGTGCAGATGCTGCAGGTTTGAGATTGAAAGAAGTTGTGAAAGACTTCTTGGAAAAAGAAAACTTCCACGTTGTGGATGTTACAGCTGAAGGTCAAGACTTTGTTGATGTGACTCTTGCTGTTGCTGCAGAAGTAAACAAAGAAGAACAAAACCTTGGTATCGTGATTGATGCTTATGGAGCTGGTCCATTTATGGTCGCAACTAAGATCAAAGGAATGGTTGCTGCAGAAGTATCTGACGAACGTTCAGCTTATATGACTCGTGGACACAACAACTCACGTATGATCACTATGGGTGCACAACTTGTCGGTGATGAATTGGCTAAAAACATCGCTAAAGGATTTGTTAACGGTAAATACGATGGTGGACGTCACCAAATTAGGGTCGATATGTTGAACAAAATGTGCTAATACTCTTCAAAAATCAAGATAATCTGTTGTCAGCTCACTTTAGCTAACCTCAGTTATGCTTGCAGCTCGCTTCCTAAGCTAATCTTGATTTTTCTTGAGTAGGGATAAATGATATTAGATTTATATAATTAATCGGAGGGAATAACTAATGAGAATTGCAATTGGATGTGACCACATCGTAACAGATGAAAAAATGGCGGTT